>JAQBNZ010000019.1 GCA_028288285.1 Mucilaginibacter sp. | reverse complement strand
TTTTAGCTTTTATTGCAGGTGAAGTATTAAAGTCTGGCAGTTCTTTTTTTAAGGATAGTGCTTCAGAAATTGGTGAGGTAAATGGGCAAACAATAAGCTATGCTGATTTCAGTCAAAAGCTGGAGGCTTCTACGCAACAGTTCAGGCAGCAGTCTGGCCAGAACATTACACCACAGATAAGTAGCTATTTACAGGAAACTACCTGGAATACTTATTTAAGCCAGTTGCTTTTAAGCAAAGAAACTGAAAAACTTGGCCTAACTGTAGGTGTTGCTGAAAGCCAGGCAATGGTATCAGGCAGTAACCCTGATCCGCAGATAGCACGTCAGTTCTCTGATCCAAAAACCGGTCAGTTTGATAAAGTTAAGCTTAACCAGTTTTTAAGCTACTTACAAAGCGGTAAAGTTGACCCTGCGCAGCTATCAGCATGGAACGACTTTTTAGTTCAATTATTTGAGGCTAAAAAAGTTCAAAAATATATGGCCTTAGTATCTAATGGCTTATATGTAAACTCGCTTGATGCTAAAGATGATTACTTAGCAAAAAACAAACTGGTTAACTTTAAATACGCTGCGCTTGATTATGCATCAATACCTGATAGCAAAATTAAAGTAACTGATGATGATTACAGTACTTACTATAATGATCATAAATACGAGTTTAAAAACAACCAGGAGCTTCGCAGCATTAATTATGTAGCTTTTAATGCCGCCCCATCTAAAGATGATTCATTGACTATTAAAGCACAGGTTGATAAAATGGTTGGTGAATTTAAAACCACCACTAACGACTCTCTTTTTGTACAAATCAACTCTGAAACAAAATCACCTTTGGTTTACCAGAAAAAAGGTTCATTAGAGCCAAAGCTTGACTCTGTAATGTTTGGTGCAGAAAAAGGTTTTATTTACGGCCCATACATTGCTAACGGCAGCTACAAAGTTGCTAAACTGGTTGATTCAAGAGTAGGACCTGACTCTGTTAAAGCGCGCCACATTTTATTAAACCCTGCTACTGAAGGCGGTGTTGATAAAGCCCTTGCTAAAGCAGATTCACTTAAAAAACTAATTCAAGGTGGAAAACCATTTGGCGATTTGGCTAAAATGTATTCTATAGATAAAACATCAGCCGAAAAAGGTGGCGACTTAGGCACATTTGGCCGTGGCGCTATGATCCCTGCATTTGAGGATGCAGCATTTAACGGTAAAACCGGCGACATTAAGGTTGTTACTTCACAGTTTGGCGTTCACTTAATACAAATTGAAGATCAAAAAGGATCAGCAAAAGTTGTTAAGGTTGCTATAGTTGATAAACCATTACAGGCAAGCAGCAAAACACAAGCTGCTGTTTATAGCAAAGCACAGGCTTTCTTAAGCTCTTTAAATAAAGATAACTTTGATGCCGAAGCTAAAAAAGCTAACCTTCCGGTAAGAAATGCTGAAGACGTTAGCGGTACTGCCGCTGCAGTACCGGGCTTGGATAACGCGCGTGAAATTGTTAAGTGGGCATTTAAAGCAGAAAAAGGTGATTTTTCTGACCAGGTATTTGCCGTTGGCGATAAATATATTGTTGCCCGTTTAACAACTGTTAAACCCAAAGGTACTTTGCCTTTAGAAGCAGTTAAGAAACAAATTGAGCCTGCTGTTAAAAACATGGTTAAAGCCAGAGAGCTTACTGCTAAATTTAATAACGCATTAAATGGTTCAAATTCAATTGACCAGGTTGCACAAAAAGCAGGCAGCAAAGTTGTACCTGTACAAAATATTGTTTTTGCTAACCCGGTTATCCCAGGTGCAGCTGCCGAGTATAAAGTGGTAGGTTCGATATTTGGTTCGCAGCCACATAAATTATCAAAGCCGGTTGAAGGCTTACAAGGTGTTTATGTATACACTGTTGATAGCTTTATTAATCCTGCACAGCTTACAAATTCTGTGAGAGAGAAACAACAACTTAGCCAGGCACTTATGCAGCGTTCGGAAGGGCAGGTACTTGATGCCCTGAAAGATAAGGCTAATGTAAAAGATAACAGAGCTAAGTTCTTATAAAGAAAATTTAAAGTAATTTTGTATCCGGCAATAGCGTTATAGCAGTTGCCGGATTTTTTTTATCTGATCAAAAATGGAAATTCAAGAAAATATAATAAATAAAGTTGCGCAAAGCGGGCTGGTCACTTTAGACCCTGCCCAATTTTACGCTCCCGGCGAACGGGTGGTTTATGATATTACAGATAACTTGTTCCATGGTCTTATGCTGCGCGAAAAGGACTTTCGTGAGTTTGTAAAAACGCATGACTGGGCACAGTATGAGGGGAAAAATGTTGCTGTTACCTGTACGGCAGATGCTATAGTACCTGCATGGGCATATATGCTGCTGGCTAACCGACTTGCACCTTACGCCCGCGAAGTTGTTTTTGGCGATGCCGAAGTATTGGAGACCGTACTATTTGTAAAGGAAATATCCCGCCTGGATGTGGAGCAATACCGCGACCAGCGCCTGGTAATAAAAGGCTGCGGCGATATCCCTGTACCGGTATCGGCCTATGTGGAACTGACCAAAAAACTTACACCTGTTGCAAAAAGTTTAATGTTTGGCGAACCCTGCTCAACTGTTCCTATTTATAAACGTAAGGATTAAGCGGGCTAAATGAAGAAATACTACTTTTTAGCTCTACTAATCCTTTGTTTTTATAAAACATTTAGTCAGGAAGTAACCAAAACAACTGAAGTCGCTTTTCAGCCGGGTGAGCAAATAACTTATAAACTAAAATACGGTTTCTTTACCGCCGCCGAAGCTAATATAAAGGTGGAGAATAGCCCTATTAAATTTGACGGTCACCCGGCAATGCACATTGTTGCCGATGCCAAAACAGCCGGTACTTTTGATCTTTTTTATAAAGTGCGCAACCGCTACGAAACCTACATCGACCCTAAAACATTGTTGCCCTATTATTATGCCGAAGAAAGGCATGAAGCCAAATACAGGCATGATGATAAAGTAACCTTTGATCATCCGGGCCATAAAATAACAGCGGCAAAAGGTAGCTTTCCCTTTACAGGAAACGTGTTTGACTTTTTATCGGCTTATTATTATGCACGTAATATTAATGTATCCAATCTTAAAATAGGCCAAAAGCTGGAACTGCACTACTTTTTGGAAGATGGCATACATTCGCTGGGTATAACCTATTTAGGCAAGGAGAAAGTAAAGTGCGGCATGGGCACTTTCAATTGTTTAAAATTTAACCCTACCATTATCCCCGGCCGCATATTCAGGAAAAACAGTATGCTGTATTTATGGATAACCGATGATAATAACCGCATACCTGTTAAAGCGCATGTGGAATTACTTGTAGGTAGCTTAGTAATGGATTTGACGGGAGCAAAGGGACTTAAATACCCTTTAAATCCCATAAAAGATTAAAATTAATGATTGAAGTTGGAAGCGTTTTACTGCACGAGGATGTGGTAAAAGAAAATTTTGTGTGTAACTTAAACAAATGCAAAGGTGCATGCTGCCTTGAAGGTGATTCTGGTGCGCCATTGAATCATGACGAGCTGGACATTTTGGATGAGATATATCCAAAGGTAAAACCCTACATGACCGCCAAGGGCATTGCAACCGTTGAAGAAGTTGGCACCTATGTAACCGATTTTGAAGGCGATTACACCACCCCATGCGTTGAGGTAAACAAAGAGTGCGCTTATGTAATTTGGGAAAACGGGATAACCAAATGCGCTATTGAAAAGGCTTATGAACAAGGCGCTATTACCTGGCAAAAACCTATTTCCTGCCACTTATACCCTATCCGCATAACTGCTTATCCGGACTTTGACGTGTTAAATTATGATCGCTGGAGCATTTGCAGCCCTGCCTGCAGTTTTGGTAATGAGCTTAAGGTTACCGTACATGAGTTTTTAAAGGGACCCCTTATTCGTAAGTATGGCGAAGAATGGTACCGTGAACTGGAAGATACAGTGGCTGGCATCTAAATACGGCACAACCACTGCCTTATACCGCCATTTTGAATAAATTTGGATAATATTGCATAAGTTAATAATTACAGTCTAAATTTTATTTAATGAAAAAGGCTTTAATAACAGGTATAACAGGACAAGACGGTGCTTACTTAGCAGAGTTTTTACTAAAAAAAGGATATGAAGTGCATGGCGTTAAACGCCGGTCATCATCATTCAATACCGACCGTATAGACCACTTATACCATGACCCGCATGAGGCAGGCGTTAAGTTGTACCTGCATTATGGCGACCTGTCTGACTCTACCAACCTTATAAGGCTGATACAGGAAGTTCAGCCCGACGAAATTTATAATCTGGGTGCGCAAAGCCACGTTAAAGTGAGCTTTGATACCCCCGAATATACCGCCAATACCGATGGTATTGGTGTACTGCGCATACTGGAGGCCATCCGTTTACTTGGCCTAACTAAAAAAACCCGCATTTATCAGGCGTCAACATCAGAACTTTATGGCCTGGTGCAGGAAGTGCCGCAAAGCGAAACCACTCCTTTTTATCCCCGTTCGCCTTACGCGGTAGCCAAAATGTACGGTTACTGGATAATTGTTAACTACCGCGAGGCTTATGGCATGTACGCCTGCAATGGCATTCTGTTTAACCATGAGAGCCCTATACGCGGCGAAACTTTTGTTACACGTAAAATTACACGTGCGGTTTCAAAAATTGCCCTGGGGCTGCAAAACACCCTGTATTTAGGCAACCTATCTGCACAGCGCGACTGGGGCCATGCTAAAGATTATATTGTTGCCATGTGGCTGATGCTGCAGCAGGATGTACCTGAAGACTTTGTTATTGCCACAGGTGTAACTACAACTGTACGCGAATTTGTAAAAATGGCTTTCGGTGAGTTAGGTATTGAGGTTGAATTTAGCGGAAAGGATGAGAATGAAAGAGGTGTTATTATTGATATTGACCAGCAACGCATTGAAGAACTGGGCCTTAATGCCGATTTTTTAAAGTTTGGGCAAACAGTAGTAAAGGTTGATCCTAAATACTATAGGCCAACCGAGGTGGAGTTATTGGTGGGTAACCCGGCTAAAGCGAAAGCCAAATTAGGCTGGGAGCCAAAATATGATCTGCAGGCTTTAGTTACAGATATGGTACAATCTGATCTTAACCTGGCCAAAAAGGATGAACATTTGAAAAAGGGCGGCTACACAACGCTTAATTACTTTGAATAAGGGATAAATAACTCATCCTGAATACTTTTATATGAAGAAATTTTTAATCAGTATTGCGTTATTTTTATTTACTGCGGGTATTGCCCGGTCGCAATCTGTATATCGGCCGTATTCTTACCAGTTCTATCAAAAACTGGATGCTGATGTTTACTCTACCAAAACCCGTTTACACACCTCATTAAAGCCATTTTTTGCTGATGATTCCCTGCTCAGGTTTCATTATGACTCGTTAATGAACTACGGTAGCGGCACTGCTAACAACAGTAGCTTCAATAAATTATTTAACGGTCACCAGGTTGAGGTTAATGACCAAAACTCTACTTTTTATACAGATCTGCTGCCGGATTTTAACATAGGCCGAGATTTTTCAAATAAGCAAAACACTTATCTAAGTTCATTAGGTTTACAGTTTGGCGGCACCGTGGGTAAAAAGTTTTCTTACTATGCCGCAGGTTATATTAACCGGGCCATGTTTGCGCCTTATTTAGCTACTTATATTAACCAGGTGGGTATTGTACCGGGCCAGGCTTATGGCAGTTACGCCAACAGCGCCCACAATGTTTACGACTGGCAATATATTACAGCGGTAGCATCATACACGCCTAACAAATATTTAAATATATCTGCCGGGAGAGATAAGACCTTTGTTGGCGATGGCTATCGGTCTTTGCTTTTATCTGACTATGCCAGCCCTTATCCGTTCCTTAAGCTAACGGCTACTTTGGGCAATGTAAAATATATGGCTATGTGGGGCTATTTTGCAGACCCGGCATCAACCAGCGACCTGTTTATCGACAGGAAAAAATGGGGCGTTTTTCATTACCTGGATTGGAACGTAAGCAATCGCCTGTCCTTTGGTTTCTTTGATTCGGTAATTTGGGCCGATACTGACGACCAGGGCCACAAGCGTGGTTTTGATGCATCTTACATTAACCCCTTAATATTTTTAAGGCCAGTTGAGGCATCAAACGGCTCACCGGATAATGCCCTTATAGGCTTTACCGGTAAATACAAGCTAACTGATGGCATTACTGCTTACGGGCAATTTACATTAGATGAGTTTGAGGCCAAAAGCTTTTTCTCAAATAAAGGCAGTTCACGTAATAAATATGGTTTCCAGCTCGGTTTAAGAGGCGCAAACCTGTTTAAGATAAAAGGTTTAAATTACCTGGTTGAAACCAATAACGTTAAGCCCTATACTTATTCAGAGCGGTCATCCATATTAAGTTATTCTGCTAACAGCGAACCACTTGCACACCCATGGGGAGCCAACTTTCGCGAGGTTGTTGGTTTATTGAGTTACTCATACAAACGCTTTGATTTTTCTGGTGAGTTGGATTACGGCCATTATGGTTTAGATATTAATAATTTAAACTATGGTAAGGATATATTTTTATCATACAAGCAACCTGCAAAACAATTTGGCAATTATACCGGGCAGGGTTTAACCACCAACATGGTTTACGTACAAGGCAAAATTGCTTATCTGCTTAACCCTAAATACAACCTCCGTTTGGAGCTTGGCGGCATATTCCGCAATGAAAAAAACAGCAGTTTTTTGGATAGATCAACCATGGTCACTTTTGGCCTGCGCAGCTCGTTCCGCAATATTTATACAGACTTAGCGAGTTATAAAACACATTAATTAAGCTGCCGGCTGGTTGACTCACCCACACTCCCCATTTCGGTATCCTCATCGAAATCTTTAAGTAAGTTCACTGAATGCAACTGTTTGTGAGGACACAAACAGCAGGGTAGGTTATCTTATATAATTGCCGTCCCATTTATTGGACGGATGCTAAGGTGCAAGAAATGGCTTTAGCCACATCCTCGCCGATTTGACTAAAGCCATTATCTTTTTTGCATTTAACCGTTGATTGAAGTCAACGGCAATCAAGAAATATTAAAATTTTGAAGATGCTGTCGCGGCCTGTGGCATGGTGTTATTACACACTACAACCATTTACTTTTTCATTTCTTCCTGTATCGCTCTTAAAAACTCATTTGCATGTTGAGATCCTATAATATACAGCAAACCGTCGCGATCTGTTAGATGAATAGCCTCATTGCCGGCAGTAAAAAACCGGATAGTGCCTTTGGTATGCAGGTTGTAAACCGGGTTATTAAACAGGTAGCGGCTATAGGTACCTTTCTCTGCCTTAACAATACTGTTCAGGTCAATTTTTACCCGGCGGGTTGTCCACAGGCCATCAAGAATAACGCTTTTATTAGAAACCACCGTTTTAAAATGCAGCAGGAAACCCATTATTACAGATATGGTTATAATTACAAAACCAACCACCGCAAGCAGCTCGCCGTTACGTTCGCGCTCATCAGTAAAAAAATAAGCCGCGAAACAAAACATTGCCAAAACAAGACGGATGGTAATAGGTATCCACTCCCTGCCCAGGTATTGTTTTTCTACAAAAACGGTTTTATGAGTCATAGTTTTATCAATTCGAATATAGTAACTTTTTTAGTGTTATCACTTACTTTGTACCTTTCGCTTAAACGGTAACCACCTATCCAAATTATATCACCATTACCATTTATCAGAATAGGCAATTCGTTTTTTCGGTTTAGCGGAATTTTCTCACTAATAAAAAAGTCGCTTAGTTTTTTACGGGTTTTCATCCCCAGCGGGTAAAAATAATCGCCTTGCTCCCAGGCCCTAACAGTTAGGGGGTAAACCAGCAAATCCGAATCAACGGAAACCGCCATTGAATTATCTTTAACAATCAGCGGACTATCGTCATGCAGCAAAGTAAGTTTATAACCCTTGTAAGCTATGTCTTTATTCGTCTTATTAATTTCAACCCGGTCATCATTCCTCGTAATTCTTTCGGTGATGATAACCTTTCCCCGGTCAACAACCAAGGTAAAATTGGCATTTTCAAACACCCTGCCTGAGTGTTTACCTAAGGCTGATATCAAATCATCAATAACTGTATCGGTAAAATTATAGGGTTGTAGCAGTTTAAAAAGCAACAGGCGTTGTGGGTTCAGTTTTTCAATATCATCTAAAGAAATATGTACCTCATCGTCATGAAAAACCAGCAGTTCCCTGCTTAGTTCCTCTACCTTTTGGTTCAGCAATATTTCCAAATCCCTAAAATGCTTTAGGTTATTCTCAAAAGTAGCCTCTATAGATGGGTTTAGTTCCTTTAACAAAGGCACAACCTGGTGCCGTATTTTATTACGGGCATATTTAACTGACGAATTGGAGCTATCCTCTACAAAGGCGAAACCTTCCTGCTCAATAATGGTTTGTATATCAGTCCGGGACAAGAACAACAGGGGGCGCACCAACTGCCCGTTTACAGGTAAAATGCCATGCAAACCGGCTATACCTGTACCCCTTGTAAGGTTTAACAATATAGTTTCAATAGTATCGTTTTGATGGTGTGCAAGCGAAATTACCCGGTAACCATCTGTTTTACAGAGGTGACCAAACCATTGATACCTAAGTTCACGTGCTGCCATCTGTATAGATATTTTATGAGCAGCCGCGTAATCTTTAGTATCAAAATTGGTGGTATGAAAGCTTACGCCCAGTTGTTGTGCAAGGTTGCGGGTAAATTCCTGATCGGCCAGGGCCTCGGGTCCGCGTAACATAAAATTGCAATGTGCTATACCAAAATTAAACCCGGCCGCCTTTAATAAATGCGCCATTAAAACAGAATCCATGCCGCCGCTAACAGCTGCCAATATTTTATTATCGGGCTTAAATAATTTATTTTTTTCAATAAATTCAACAAA
The DNA here is from genome assembly GCA_028288285.1 of Mucilaginibacter sp. Classification (GTDB taxonomy): domain Bacteria; phylum Bacteroidota; class Bacteroidia; order Sphingobacteriales; family Sphingobacteriaceae; genus Mucilaginibacter. The sequence goes on along the minus strand of JAQBNZ010000019.1, from coordinate 4,338 downwards.
CTGTTTAACGGGAAGCATAAGCCAAAATTATTAATTTAATAACCCCCACAAAAAACTAATTTTGCTATCGTGATAAAATACGTTTTAAGCATATTTCTGATACTGCAAACTTTTGCCGTAATGGCGCAAAAGGCGCAAAAAAAATCTGTTGTAATATTAGTACGATCTGACAGAAGTGAGACCATCAAACTTAACGGGGAAGATGTAATTAAGGTTTTTCAAGGTACTTTTAAGCAGGATTACTCCATAATGCGATCTGATAGCGCCTACTTTTACCCTAAAAGAAATGGCTTTGATGCCTTTGGCCATGTGAACATTACGCAGGGCGATACGCTGAATATTTATTCGGATAAGCTTAATTATAATGGCAATACTAAGGTTGCCATCCTTACAGATAATGTGCGGATGATTGATAAAGATGCCATTTTAACTACCAACTATTTAACTTACAACACCGCAACCCGCATTGGAACATACACCGGCGGCGGCAAACTGATTAATAAAGAGAACGTACTTACCAGCAAAAATGGTTACTATTTTGCGCGTTCGCGCGATGCTTACTTCCGATACAATGTGGTTTTGGTTACGCCCGATGCTTTAATAAAAACTGATACCCTGCGTTACAGTACGGCCACCCGGATATCTTATTTTTATGGCCCTACTAATATTTATGACACCAAAGACAAGAAAGATACCCTATATACCGAGAACGGCTTATATAATACTGTAGTTGAACAAGCTTTTTTTGGGAAGAATAACCTGTACAAGCAGGGCACCAAACACATGAAGGGCGACAGCTTATTTTACGATAAGGTAAAAGGCTACGGCCGTGCGGTAAAACATGTTGTATTTACCGATACGGAGCAAAAAATAACTATGAAAGGCGACCTTGCCACTTACTATAAAGCCGACGAAAGAACCATAGTAACCAAAGACCCCTATGTAATTATTGTTACCGAAGAAAAGGACACCACCACTAAAGCAGATTCCACCATCAAAGCAGATTCTGTTATAAAGGGTAAGGCTGCTAAAGAAACTAATGCAGCTGCAAAGGCAGCCTCAGTTAATTTGCCTACCGTGGGTAGTGTCTCTGTTAAGTCGTTATCTATGCCGCAACTTAAAACGCTGGCAAAAGATACGGCGATAAAAGTTCCGCCTGCGGTTACTGCAAAGGCAAAATCTTTATCAATGCCACAGCTTAAAACACTTACAAAGGATACCGTAATTAAGATTAAGCCACCGGCAGGGACCATGCCTGTAAAAGCGTTGTCAATGCCTCAGCTTAAAACACCGGTACAAGATACCGTTGCTAAAAGTAAGCCCACAAAAGAAAAGGTTAAAAAGGATTCGGTTTATATATCTGCCGATACCCTGGAAACCCAGATAATGACGTATAAAAACTACAAGATAATGCTGGAAAATGTGCGGTTAGCAAGCATACGTGATACCACCATAAAAGTTAAAAAACCAGCGGTAAAAGAAAAGCCTTCAAAATTTTTGACTGCTACTTATCCAAAATTCAAGGTAGACAGTGCCATGTTTCATCGTGATTTTTTTGGCAAGCCTAAAGCTGTTGCTGCAAAAGCTAAGGGCCCTCAAAGAAAATCCGAACCAGACCCTGCCGACAATGAACCCGAAATAAGGCCCTATAAAAAAGTTATTTTGAGTGATACGGCAAGGGTAAGAATTGTTATAGCGCACCATAATGCCAAGCTATTTAAATCGGATTTGCAGGCTAAGGCCGACTCTATGTTTTATAGTTACAGCGACTCTACCATCCGTTGTTATGTTGAACCTATTATATGGACCCAGGGCTCGCAATTATCCGGCGATACTATTTACATGCAGATGAGGAATAAAAAGCTGGACAACCTGGATATGTTTCCATCTGCGCTGATTGTAAATATCGAGAAAAAGGATTCCATACATTTTAACCAGATAGCCGGTAAGCGAATGAAGGGTTATTTCAAAAATGATAAGCTTGACCGCATGTATGTAACAGGTAATGCCGAAAGCATCTATTTTATACGCGACAGCTTACAGGTGGTAAAAGAAATGCAGCGCTCTTTAAGCAGCCGTATGCGCGTCCGTTTCAAAAACAATTCGGCACAAAATGTTACCTTTTTAATTCAGCCCGATCATAAATATGCCGGAATAAACAAATTCACCGAGGATGAACGGATCCTGAAGAATTTTATGTGGAAGCCAAAAGAAAGACCCATATCAAAAGAATCTATCCTGCCATCATATGGTCGAAAACATAATCCTCCTCGTCCAAAAACAAAAGCTAATAAAAAGCCGGCGGTTAATCCCTCACCTACTGACAAGGATGAAATGGCCGGAGATAGTACAGGGAACCAATCAAGCCGGGACATACCTCTAACAACAGGCGACGATTCGACAAGTGTAAAACCAACGCAGGTTATTAAAAAAGATTCGGCAGGTGTAAAAGCTGCTCCGTCGGTTATTAAACCCAAAAAGGATGCGGCAGGTGGAAAAACCTCGTCACCGGTTATTCAAACTAAAAGGGATTCGATAACTGATAAAGCTTTACCAGTAAACAAGCCTAAAAAAGATTCAGTAGCTGATAAAGCTTTACCCGTGAAAAAACCTTAAAGATCTGACATTTTATAAGGAAGCTCCTCCGGAGCCAAAAACACCTTCTGAATTTCTATAAACAGGATGCTCCAAAGGAGCTATACAAATAAATCTATTCAAAGGCTCGGGAAGAGCCGCGTGTTTATAGAAAATATGTAAATATCTTCCTGGTTCCGTCGCACAGGGGTTCAGAAGACCTGTGATAGCCGAGCAAATTAGCTTATATCATTGCCGTCCCATTTAGGGGACGGATGGTAAGGTGCAAAGGAATGGCTTTAGCCGCATCCGCAGTTTGGCTAAAGCCAATGTCTTTTTGCATTTTAACCGTTGACTGAAGTCAACGGCAATCAATAAATATTAAAATTGTGGAACTATGGCTTAATTGGCCACCCTGTATTTACTTCGCTCACCGCCCTCTCTACATTGTGTGTAAAGAAGGTTAAAAAGGGCATTTCTCCCTCTTTGCGTTAGCAGAAGGGTTAGACCAGCGTAGGCGGGGGCGAGTTAAACGGCGAAAAGCTATTTGACTATCTTCCGAACACCTGTGGCCTCCATCGAAGCCTCCTATTATGGATTTACCGGGTATTTAAAAAAGCGATAAGCTGATCCATTGCCCTGCCCCTGTGGCTGATGCTGTTCTTTTCGTTCATGCTCATTTGTGCGAAGGTAATATTGTAGCCATCGGGCTCAAAAATAGGATCATAGCCAAAACCATCAGCTCCGCTTAGTTCCTTCCGGATGGTTCCTTCTACAATGCCTTCAAAAAGCTTCTCCTCGCCATCCCATATCAATGATATTACGGTACAGAAACGGGCTCTACGGTTATCGCTGCCTTTCAGCTTATCCAGCACTTTAGCAATATTAGCCTGGTGGTTGCCATGTTCGCCGGCATAACGTGCTGAGTAAATCCCAGGCTCGTTGTTTAACGCTTCAATTTCCAGGCCGCTATCATCACCAAAACAGTTCAGTTGATATTGATCATAAATATACCTGCTTTTTATAGATGCGTTAGCGGCAAAGCTTATGCCCGTTTCGGCAATATCTGCATGGCAGCCAATATCATCCAAACTTAGCAGCTTAATTTTACCGTTTAGCTTAGCGGCTACTTCTTCCAGCTTATGGCGGTTGTTTGTTGCAAAAACTAATTGCTGCATGTTAAAGCTTTTTCATTTGTTCCCAAAACGCCTTTTTGTTATCGTTGCTGCTCATCATTTCATCAAAACTAAAACTGTACAGTGCGGTATAACTGCCAGACTGCGCCGGCTCATTAAGCATCAATTTATTAATGCCTGCAGGTAAAGCACTTGCGCCAAGCACCAATAACTTTTCGGGCTTAAAGTATTCTGTTAATTGATTAATATCAGTATCCGGGTAGGTATTGATATTGAATATGGCCACATCGGCAATAGCCAGTTCTTTGCGTTTTAGGATATTTTCAAGCGCGGTTAAGTGTTCGGCAGCTATAAACTCTTCGGTAGCATAATTCCCCAGCACAAGGAAACGTTTATTATTATCGCCCAGATAATTAAAACTAATCTGCGGCGTTTCTAAAATTGGTTTAGTAATGGCAGGGGGCTCGTCTATAGGTATATTTTCTGTTGATGGTATAGTTCTTACTCCTTTATCCTTATCAAGCAAATAAATTTCATCCTCCATAATAAACCGGAAGGCATAAGGATTATCAACTTTCATATTTAACATTTTTTAACCAAAAGTAAGCAAACCAGTTGAAGCATTATC
>JAQBNZ010000249.1 GCA_028288285.1 Mucilaginibacter sp. | reverse complement strand
TTTTCTGATGTGCCGTCAGGTACATTTTGTTGGTAGAATGTTTGTTTAAAATTCACCAAGCGTTCCTATAGGAACGCCTCGTGCTTCTTTTGGCCGTTTCTACCCACCAAAAGTCCTGATGGGACTAAGAAAATTACAATTTAGGATTCTGTCAAATAGCAATGTCTTGTGTTTTATTTTAATGCGTTTACCTTGAGCTTACAGCTGCGGCTTTCTTGTTATAATCTTTTATATTTTATCTTTCTATCCTTTGTCTATCTTCGATCTATTTTCTCCTGCTCCTGCTTAGGTAGTACTGCTTTTCGCTTGTTACGGTTTCGCCACATTTCGCCCATGTGCCGGGTAGGTATATTATCGCCCAGTAGTTTACCCCAGGGTTTAAGGTCATCAATACGGTCAAATATTATTTTTATCACAGCCACAAACGGGATAGATAAGAACATGCCTGATATACCCCAAAGCTGGTTACCCAGTAATACCACAATGATAGACATGAGCGCATTTATCTGCACTTTTGATGATACTATGCGCGGCACCAATATGTTGTTATCAATAAACTGAATTACAATATAGGCCACTATAACCCCTAATTGGGTAGAATAACCATCTTTGGTAACGGTAGCCATTAGTACAGGTAACGCTATGGCAATAATGCCTCCCAAGTAGGGTATCAGGTTAAGTATGGCACCAATGCAGCCTATCAGTATAGCGTATTTTACACCCAGTAACAGTAAAGCTGTCGAGTTCATGGCGGCTACAATAATCATTTCTATTAACAGGCCCACAATATAGCTTTGTATAGCGCCTTTGGTTTCGCTTAAAACATCGCCTACCTTTTTTGAATTTTCTTCTGCAAAAACCTCATATAAAAAATTAATAATAAGCGTTTTATATAACAGCATCATAAAAATATAAACCGGAAGTAAAAATATAATACCCAAAGTACCCAGCACACCGCCAAGCGTGCGGCCAACTATAGCCTGGCTATTATTTAAAGCGTCTTTTATTGCCTTTTCCTGCTTGTTGGTAGCTATGCCAAAGGTGCTTTCTATCCAGTTTTTTAATTGGACGGTGATAGCTTCAAACTTCTCTTTCAGCATAGGCAACGAATCACCAAACTGTATAATTTGAGTAGATAGGAAGTAGAATATGGTGACAATCACAATTATCATTACCAGCATGGCAATAGCAATGGAAAGTACTCTGGGTACTCCGCGTTTTTGTAAAATATTGCAAAGGGGGTTAAGCAAAATGGCTAAAAATGCTGCAAAAGCCAACGGAACCAGTATGTCTGCCAGTTGAACAAGCACATATACCAATAGAATAAGACCGAACAGCACAGCCGTACTTTGTATATAAAAGGGCTGATCTTTAATTTTTATAGACATGTAATTGTGTTTTCATATAAACACAAAAGGAGTTTTGGAGAAAATTGTTTGATACAAAAGAAAAGCGTCATCACGGTTCGAAACAATCCTGGATAGGCATATTATTAGGCTAAAGCCATGCTCACTTATGCTTTTATCCGTTGGCTGAAGCCAACGGCAATGAAGAATTGAAAAATATCTCTTCAAAATTCATTGCCGTCCCATTTATGGGACGGATACGTAAAGGGTACAAGTGGCTTTAGCCAAATTAAACAATGCTAACTGCTTTGTCAGTCGCCTGCTTTTCTATTTGGGATTGCTTCGTGCCTCACAGCAATGACGCGTAAGTATTTAAGCCCTTGCAGGGTTGGAGCGAGGCTACAACAGGTTCTTCCAGCTAACCAGGCCACCAATTATTTTTTCCAGGTCATCAGCAGCTACACGTTCCTGCGCCATGCTGTCGCGGTGGCGGATGGTTACGGTATTGTCCTCTAACGTTTGGTGGTCAACAGTGATACAGAAAGGAGTACCAATAGCATCCTGGCGGCGATAACGTTTACCTATGGCATCTTTTTCTTCGTATTGCAGGTTAAAATCAAGCTTAAGCTTATCCATTATCTCGCGTGCTTTTTCAGGCAGGCCGTCTTTCTTGGTCAGCGGGAATATGGCTGCTTTAATAGGTGCAAGGCAAGGGTGCAGGCGTAATACGGTACGGCTGTCTTGTTTATCTTCAGTGCTTAGATCTTCTTCTTCAAAGGCGTTTATCAGCGTTAGCAAGAACATCCTGTCTAAACCAATAGAAGTTTCAATAACGTAAGGGATGTAGTTACCATAAGGCTTACCATCAGCATCCAGTTCAGGATCAAAGTACTGCATTTTTTTGTTAGAGAACTTTTGATGCTGACTCAAATCGAAATCTGTACGACTGTGGATACCTTCCACTTCCTTAAAGCCAAACGGAAAATTAAACTCAATATCAAAAGCAGCATCGGCATAGTGTGCCAGCTTAGTATGTTCGTGGTAACGGTATTTTTCGGGAGCAGTGCCTAAGGCAAGGTGCCATTTTAAGCGGGTTTCTTTCCATTTATCAAACCACTCTTTTTGCGTGCCGGGGCGTACAAAGTATTGCATCTCCATTTGCTCAAATTCGCGCATGCGGATAATGAACTGGCGCGCAATCACCTCGTTACGGAAAGCCTTACCAATTTGTGCAATACCAAAAGGAATTTTCATCCTGCCAGATTTTTGCA
>JAQBNZ010000236.1 GCA_028288285.1 Mucilaginibacter sp. | reverse complement strand
AAAGCTTTGGCGTAAGAGTACAGGAAGGCATAGTTGCAGATACACCTGAAGAGGCTGTTGCTGCTGCTCAGAAAATGAAGGAAGACTTCGGGTCGGACTGGACAGTTATAAAAGCACAAATACATGCAGGAGGCCGCGGCAAAGGCGGTGGTGTAAAGCTTGCTAAAAATCTTGAGCAGGTTAAAGAAATTGCAGGCAAAATAATAGGCATGCAGTTGGTAACTCCTCAAACTGGCCCTGAAGGTAAACTGGTTAGTAAGATTTTAGTTGCACAGGATGTTTACTATCCCGGCGAAAGCGAAGTAAAGGAGTACTACATTAGCGTATTGCTTGACCGTGCTAAGGGCCGTAACATTATCATGTATTCAACCGAAGGTGGTATGGATATTGAAGAAGTAGCACACTCGACTCCTGAACTGATATACAAAGAAGAGATTGATCCTAAAGTTGGTCTGCAAGGTTTTCAGGCACGTAAAATTGCTTTTAAACTGGGCCTGTCAGGCGATGCATTTAAGGATATGGTGAAATTCATAACTGCTTTATACAAGGCTTACGATGCTACAGATTCGTCACAGTTTGAAATTAACCCTGTATTAAAAACATCTGATAATAAAATATTAGCGGTTGATGCTAAGGTTAATATAGATGACAACGCTTTATACCGTCATCCGGATTATGCAGCAATGCGTGATACTGCTGAAGAAGACCCTACTGAAGTTGAAGCAAGCAAATCAAACCTTAACTATGTTAAGCTTGACGGTAACGTTGGCTGTATGGTTAATGGTGCCGGTTTAGCTATGGCAACTATGGATATTATTAAAATTGCCGGTGGCGAGCCTGCTAACTTCCTTGATGTTGGTGGTACTGCAAATGCAGCAACAGTTAAAGCCGGTTTTAATATTATTCTGCAAGATCCTAACGTTAAAGCTATCCTTATTAATATATTTGGTGGTATTGTACGTTGCGACCGCGTTGCGCAAGGTGTTATTGATGCTTATAAGGAAATTGGAAACATCCCTGTTCCTATCATTGTTCGTTTACAGGGCACCAATGCCGAAGAAGGTAAACAACTGATTGATAACTCAGGCTTAAAAGTTTACTCTGCTATCCTTTTAAAAGAAGCTGCCGATCGTGTTAAAGAAGTTTTAGCACTTTAATAATACTTTAATATATATGAAAAGGGGGCTAAAGCCCCCTTTTTTGTTTTTGTTTTATTAAACAATTTACATCTATCAATGCTTAAATATACATATGTAGTTTAATTGTAAATGTTTATCTCAAAATAGATGTTTAAACATTTAATTTATACCTTTGTCTTAACAAAAACATTAAAACCATGGCAACATCAACTAAATGGGTATTAGACCCAATGCACTCAGAAGTACAGTTTAAGGTAAAACACCTTGTAATATCAACAGTAAGCGGTTTCTTTAAATCATTTGAAGGTGAACTGATAACCGCTGATGATGATTTCGAAGATGCAGAGATCAATTTTTCATTGGATGTAAATAGTATTGATACAAAACAAGCGGATAGAGATGAGCATTTAAAATCTGCTGATTTTTTTGATGCAGCAAACCATCCAAAAATTACTTTCAAATCAACCTCAATTAAAAAAGCAGGTGATGACGATTATAAATTAGTTGGTGATTTAACAATAAAAGGTGTTACTAAACAGGTAACTCTTGATGTTGAATTTGGTGGTTCAACCGATGATTTTTACGGTAACACAAAAGCAGGATTTGAAATTACAGGTAAAATTAATCGTAAAGATTTTGGTTTAACTTGGGATGGCATAACCGAAGCTGGTTCTATAGTAGTAGGTGAAGATATTAAATTGAACATTAACGTACAGTTTGCTAAACAAGCGTAAGTTTAATTTTGGATCTCGGAGTTTCAATTTCAATTATTTAAAATGCCGGATATAACATTTATTCGGCATTTTTGTCTTATTATAGTTTCAATTCCAAAATCGAAAATTCGAGATCCGAAATATAAAGAGCATGCTAATAAAAATTTACCCTGAAAACCCTAATCCCAAAGCGATAGAACAGGTAGTAGAGGTACTACGCAAAGGTGGTATAATTATATACCCTACCGATACGGTTTACGGGTTGGGTTGTGATATTACTAATCACAAAGCTATTGAAGCCATCTGCAAAATCAGAAACATAAAACCTGATAAAGCCAACTTCTCTTTTATCTGCTATGATCTGAGTCATATATCAGATTATATTAAGCCTATTGACAATGCCACCTTTAGGGTGTTAAAAAAAGCATTACCGGGCCCGTTTACTTTTATATTTAACGCGAGCCATGCTGTGCCTAAGCTATTAAGCTCAAACAAAAAAACGGTTGGTATACGTGTGCCTGATAATAACATTGCCCGCGAAATCGTAAAAGTTTTAGGCAACCCTATCCTATCCACATCTATCCATGATGAGGACGATATTATTGAATACTCTACTGATCCTGAGTTGATTCACGAAAAATATGAAGACCTTGTAGATATAGTGATAGACGGCGGCTACGGTGATAATGTACCATCAACCGTTGTTGATTGTACATCTGGCGACTTTGAGATCATCCGTGAAGGTAAAGGAGAACTGGAAGAATATTTATAATAGTATCTTTACCCAACAACCGCCTCAAATGCGGCAAATACAAGTTTGATAACCAACCTTAAACAATTTACTGAGTTTATCCGCTCAAATGCTACCGGTGGCAGCATACTTATTGTTTGTGTTGTTATATCGCTTATCATAGCTAATACAAGCTTAAGCACTGACTTCAACAATTTACTCCAATTACATTTAGGTGTTGAATCAGGCTCAATTAACCTCCAATACACTACCCTGGAGTGGATAAACGACGGCTTAATGGCTGTATTTTTTCTGTTGGTTGGTTTAGAGATAAAGGATGAGGTTTTAAACGGCGAATTATCTGATATCCACTCTGCCACGTTGCCTGTGTTTGCAGCTATGGGCGGCATGCTTATTCCCGCAGGGATCTATGCACTCATTAACAGTAACTCACCTACCATAAATGGCTGGGGAATTCCTATGGCTACGGACATTGCTTTTGTGGTGGCTATTATCAGTATTATTAAATCGCGGGTACCGCAATCATTACAGGTATTTATAAAAGCTTTAGCTATTGTTGATGATCTGGGAGCAATATTTGTGATTGCCATATTTTATTCGGCAGGAATTAATATCACTTACTTGTTACTTGCCCTGGCTATGTTTGCTTTGCAATTACTGTTTAACCGTTTTAATGTGCGGTATTTAGCTGCATATCTAATTCCGGGGTTATTTATGTGGTACTTTATCCATCATACCGGCATTCATGCAACGGTGGCTGGGGTGTTAACGGCATTGGCTATACCTCATAATGTTAAGCTGGGAATATCCCCTTTAAAAAAGATAATTCACCTGTTAGAGAACCCGGTGAACTTTCTAATTGTCCCGCTGTTTGCTTTGGCTAACTCCAATATAAATATCACAGAAAGCTTATCGGGTGGGCACATTGTCAATCCACTATCTGCAGGAATACTATTTGGGTTAATGTTAGGCAAGCCAATAGGCATTACATTATTTAGTTGGTTGGCAGTAAAACTAAAGCTTTCTAAACTGGCGCACGATGTAAGTTGGGCACAAGTTTGGGGAATTGGTCAGCTTGCCGGAATCGGCTTTACCATGTCCATATTTATGGCACTACTTTCTTTTGCTGATGCCGGGCTGCAGAACCAGGCAAAATTCACTATTCTGGTAACTTCATTATTTGCCGCGGTATTAGGATATGTGTTGCTAATCCGTAAAGTTAAGATTTAATATTACTGATAAACGCCGGTATCTTATCCATATAATTATCCTGTGCTAACAGCTTTACAAAAGCGCTACCTACAATAGCTCCATTAGCGTACTCGCAAGCTTTACTGAATGATTTATGATCTGATATACCAAAACCAATAATAGTCGGGTTCTTCAATTGCATGCCTTTTATACGAGTGTAATAGCCTTCAATGCTATCTGTTAACTGCAAATTGCCACCTGTTATTGATGACGACGAAAGCAGATAAATAAAGCTATTGCTCAATTCGTCTATCTTCCTGATGCGCTCTTCTGATGTTTGTGGGGTAACCAGAAATATATTGCTCAGGTTATTATCTTCAAAATAGTTGCTGTAAAGCATTTCGTATTCGTACATTGGCAAATCAGGAACTATTATGCCATCAACACCAATGGCTGCGGCTTGCTTGCAAAAACGCTCTACACCGTATTGAACTATTGGATTAACGTAACCCATTAATAAAATGGGGATGCTGACACGTTGCCTTAAATCTTTCAATTGTTCAAACAGCACATTTAGGGTCATGCCGTTTGTTAAAGCTGTTTCAGAACTATGTTGAATAGTTGGCCCGTCTGCCACCGGGTCAGAATATGGGAAACCTATCTCCAGGAAATCGGCACCTGCTTTTTCCAGTGCCTCGGCAATATCAACCGTAGTATTCAACTCCGGGTATCCGGCTGTAAAATATATTGATAACAGGTTTTCCTTTTTTGATGCAAAAAGCTGGTTCAGTCGGTTCATGGATGCAGTACTATTAGCCATATATTCTCCATCAGCAGTTATATGCATCCGGGTTACAAAAATATTGTTATTTAACATCTTTTTTGCTTTTATACCAACATTCTTTTACCTAAGTTATGCTTGGTATATAGTTACTGTGCAAATCTTTGTATTTTCTTGTGTTTAATAATTTTGTTTGCTAAACCTTAAACTCATACTTTAGGGAAAACTGTTTTAAACAGTACGCCAGTTATTTTTTAAATTTATGAGCCCGGGAATCTTACTCACATTTATTATTGGATATTTTTTGGTTTTACTGGTGATATCGCACCTTACCTCAAAAAAATCATCAGATAACGATACCTTTTTTGTAGCCAACCGAAACTCTAAATGGTACCTGGTAGCATTCGGGATGATAGGCACTGCGCTAAGTGGTGTTACTTTTATATCCGTACCAGGCAAAGTAGGCGCCTCAAGTGGCGACCAGTTCGCTTATTTTCAATTTGTATTAGGTAATGCGGCGGGCTTTATCATTATAGCTACGGTATTACTTCCTTTATACTACCGGCTAAAACTTACTTCTATATATAGCTATATTGAAGGTGCACTGGGTACATGGAGCTACAAAACCGCAGCCGGTATCTTCTTGATCAGCCGTACCATTGGCTCTGCATTCAGGCTGTATCTGGTTGTAATTGTACTGCAAAAATTCATTTTCGACAGCTACCATGTGCCATTCGCGGTAACGGTGCTTATCTGTTTGTTATTGATATGGTCATACACATTTAAAGGAGGATTAAAAACCATCATTATTACTGATAGTTTACAAACTCTGTTCCTGGTATCATCAGTGTTCCTCTCTATATATTTTATATGCCGAAGCCTGCACATAAACATATTTGAAGCAGCAGAAACAATTAAGAATAGCAGCTACTCAAAAGTGTTCTTCTTTAATGATTTTTTAAGCAGCAAGTTCCATTTTAGCAAAGAGTTTTTAGGCGGATTATTTATTACTGTAGGTATGGTAGGCCTTGATCAGGATCTGATGCAAAAAAACCTAAGCCTTAAAAACATCCGCGAAGCACAAAAAAACATGTTCAGTTTCACAGCAGTTTTCGTGGTGATAAACATCTTCTTTTTAAGTGTGGGCGCGCTGCTATACATTTATGCACAACGATACGGTATAACTGTTGAAAAAACCGACTACCTATACCCTACTATCGCGCTGCAACACCTTGGCCTTATCCCTGCAATGGTGTTTATGCTGGGTTTAACCGCAGCTACTTTCGCCACAACAGATTCGGCCTTAACAGCCTTAACTACTTCATTTTGTGTCGATTTTTTAAACTTTAATAAAAGTAAAGATATAAATAGTAAAAAGATGGTAAGCATGCGTCACTATGTACACATTGGCTTTTCAGGTTTAATGTTCTTAACTATTATCATATTCAATTCCATAAATAATGATGCTGTAGTAAGCGCTATATTTAAAGTAGCATCCTATACTTATGGGCCATTATTAGGTTTATATAGTTTTGGTTTGTTTGTAAGCAACAGGCAGGTTAGAGATAAGCTGGTACCTTTCATTTGCCTTATTTCCCCGGCCATTTGTTATTTCCTCAGTACTGACTCAAAAAAATATTTAGGCGGTTATGTTTTTGATAATGAACTAATCATTATTAACGGATTAATTACCTTTGTCGGCCTATGGCTCACTTCAAAAAAGAAGATAGAGGTGGTAGCTTTATAATTATACAAAATTCTACTTATACAACATGACAGGTGAAGATAAAATAAGACAAGCTTTTGAGAACAAAAATTGGCAGGAAATTAAAGTAACCGATTCCTGGCAAATATTTAAAATAATGGCCGAGTTTGTTGACGGCTTTGAAAAGCTTGCTAAAATTGGCCCTTGTGTATCCATATTTGGTTCGGCACGTACCAAAAACGATAATAAATTTTACAAATTAGCTGAAGACACCGCTCGCCTGTTAACCGAACGTGGTTATGGTGTTATATCAGGAGGGGGGCCTGGTATTATGGAGGCCGCAAATAAAGGTGCTTATGAAGCCGGCGGCAAATCGGTTGGTTTAAATATTGAGTTGCCATTTGAGCAGTTCCACAATAAATATATAGACAGGGATAAAATACTGGAGTTTGACTATTTCTTTATCCGTAAAGTGATGTTCATGAAGTACTCACAGGGGTTTATCATATTACCCGGTGGTTTTGGCACTATGGATGAATCATTTGAAGCTATAACACTGATACAAACCGGTAAGATAGCCCGGTTCCCAATTGTATTTGTTGGTGTTGAATACTGGAGCGGTTTATTTGAATGGGTTGAAAAAAGAATGCTGAAAGATGAGCATAATATTAGTCCCGATGATTTGAATCTTTATCGTGTAGTTGATACTGCCGAAGAAGCTGTTGAACACATCTTCCGTTTCTATGAGAAATATGTATTAAAACCAAATTTTTAACGTTTACATTACAGCATAAAAAAGGTCCTGAGTTTCGGGACCTTTTAGTTTAGAGGTCTTAATTGCCGGGGATTATTTTTGTGATTATTAGCTATAATTAGAATTTTTAATTGTTTATTTACGGCAATGGACACGCTCACCCAACCTAAAAAGAAGGCAGCCTTAAGCTTTATTTTTGTAACGCTACTAATTGATGTAATAGGATTAGCTATTATAATTCCGGTTTTCCCTAAGCTTATTGAAAAACTTATACATGGCAATATCAGTGAGGCTTCACGCTATTCTGGCTTATTGTTAGTGGCTTATGCAGTAATGCAGTTCCTGTTCTCCCCGCTTATTGGTAACCTGAGCGACAAGTATGGCCGCAGGCCTGTTCTGCTTTTTTCTCTGTTAGGTTTCGGTATCGACTATCTTTTCCTTGCCTTTGCCCCTACTATTGGGTGGTTATTTGTTGGCCGCGTTATAGCAGGCATAACAGGTGCAAGTTTTACAACAGCATCTGCCTACATAGCTGATGTTAGCGAACCCGAAAAGCGCGCACAAAATTTTGGTATGATAGGTGTGGCATTCGGACTTGGTTTTATTATAGGCCCGGTTATAGGCGGTATTTTAGGTAAAATGGATACTCACTATCCATTTTATGCAGCCGCTGCTTTAGCATTAATTAATGCCGCATATGGATTTTTTATTCTGCCTGAGTCATTGGATAAAGAACATCGCCGCGATTTTAACTGGAAACGAGCCAATCCACTGGGGAGCTTGATTCAGTTAAAGAAACACCCACAGGTTATTGGTTTAGCTGTTTGCCTGTTTATTGTTTATTTTGCCGGGCATGCCGTACAAAGCGTATGGACATTTTACACGATGGAAAAATTTAGGTGGAGTGAGGATGTTGTTGGCTATTCTTTAGGTTTCATAGGCTTGATGATAGCTTTGGTACAAGGCGGATTGATAAGGATTGCTATTCCAAAACTTGGTCAGGAAAGAAGCATTTGGATAGGTTTGGTATTATATGCTATTGGTATGCTGTTATTTGGATTTGCTAACAAGGGCTGGATGATGTTCGCCTTTATGGTACCTTACGCATTAGGCGGTATTTGCGGCCCGGCACTACAGGGAGTAATGACTAACGAAGTACCTGCCAATGAACAGGGGGAATTACAAGGTGGCCTAACCAGTTTAATGAGCTTAAGCTCCATATTCGGCCCATGGTTTATGACCTATACATTTTATTTTTTTACCAGTTCTAAAGCGCCGGTTCATTTACCGGGGGCACCTTATTTTATCGCTTCGGCATTAATGCTGACAGGCGCCTTACTGGCTGTACGAAGTTTCAAAAGAAACGCAGCTTAAAACTATTATGAACAGTATATGTATAAAATATACCGCATAGATATTAATTTTAATTTATGAATCAACCCGTACAGCATGGCAAGGCTGCATTAGGCTTTATTTTTGTAACTATATTTATTGATGTACTTGGGTTAGGCATTATAATTCCTATACTTCCAAAACTGCTTGAACAACTGGCCCATGTTGATATTAGCATGGCAAGCCAATATAGCGGTTACCTTACCTTCACTTATGCGTCTATGCAGTTTTTGTTTGCCCCTGTTTTGGGTAACTTAAGCGACAGATTTGGGCGCAGGCCAGTACTTCTCTTTTCACTTTTGGGTTTTGGGATTGATTACCTGTTCATGGCCTTTGCACCATCCATTATATGGTTATTTGTAGGTAGGTTTATTGCTGGTATTGCCGGAGCAAGCACCACTACGGCAACTGCCTACATTGCCGATGTTAGCGTGGGTGATAAAAGGGCAGCTAATTTTGGCTTAATAGGCGCAGCAACTGGCTTAGGTTTTATTTTAGGGATAGGCATGGGCGGCTTTTTTGGAGCCATCAGTATAAAATTACCGTTTTTAGTTGCCGCAGGATTAGCTTTACTAAATGCCATTTATGGTTTTTTCATTCTACCGGAATCATTATCTGTAAAAAACAGAAGAAGATTTGAATGGAAGCGTGCAAATCCTGTTGGCTCATTATTGAGATTGAGAAACTACTCAATGGCGGTAAGCACTTTAATAACGGCTTATACAATGGTTTATATTGGCCAAAAAGCAATAGAGAGCACCCTGCCATTTTACCTAATTGAAAAGTTCAAATGGAAACTGCCTAGTATTAGCGCATTAGGAATATTTATCGGCCTGTTAATTGCAGGTATACAAGGCGGATTAGTACGCTGGGTGATACCTAAATTTGGTTTACGAAAAAACATAATGGCCGGTATTGCTTTTTATGGCATCGGGTTAATATTAATCGCTTTTAATAATGTAGGCTGGTTAATGTATGTTTACATGATACCTTATTGCCTGGGTGGTATTGGAGGGACGGCCCTGCAAGGCTTTATATCTGAGCATGTAAGCCCTCGTGAACAGGGTGAACTACAGGGAGCATTAACCAGTTTGGTAAGCATAACCACAATTATTGGCCCCTTGTTAATGACCTCTTTATTTCATCATTTTACTTCAAAAGAAAGTTCAATATATTTCCCCGGCGCACCATTTCTTATGGGTGCTATTCTGATGTTGGTTAGTATTGCTTTAACAATAAGAAGTTTCAAAAAGAAAGAGCCAGTAAAACTTATTCAAGGCCACTAACACCTCCGGATATAACAAACTTCATAACCTCAGCAGCGGTCTTATTTATTGGTTTTATTTTATCTGCAGAAACAATAACAACCTGCCCGGCAAATGAGTAAGAGTAAGGGAAATATACCGCCACTTCTCCGGGAAGACCAATCGCATTCAGATCTTTTTGTACAAGGAACCCAACTTTTTTAAGTCCAAATTCATTCACTTCTACCAACACAGGTTCATTGAATTTCTTTTCATCACCCACAAATGCTTCGGTAAGATCTTTTATAGATGAATAAAGGAACTTGAATATTGGCAACCGGTTAAGCCAGCGATCAAACCATCCTTTAATTGGATCTGTAACAACATTTGTTACCAATATGCCTGCAATTAATACAATCACTAACACATTCAAAATTCCCAGGCCCGGAATATACATGGGTTTACCTGTCTTACTGTTCTCCCAAAACAGATCGCTGATATTCAGCGCGTTATCAATGGTTGATACCGCCCAAAAAATTAAAAAGAAAGCGGCACCCAGTGGCACTACTATCAGCAGGCCTTTAATAAAGTAATTAAGTAAAGCACGAAATATTCTTTTCATTCTATTCGTAAAAGTACACTCTTTTCACCCTCTCAGAAACATTTGTTAATATTTCGTACGGAATAGTACCTATTTGCTGTGCAAGTTCCTCAATTCTTAACTGCTCATTAAAAACTATCACCTCATCCCCTTCTTTCACCTCGGCTGCACTTACATCAAGCATACACATATCCATTGATACATTGCCAACCGTAGGTACCAGTACTCCGTTCACCAGCATTTTACCTACACCATTACCAAAAGCACGTCTGTACCCATCTGCATAACCAATGCGAACGGTGGCTATTTTTCCGTCGGTTTTTAAGCTGCCATTTCTATTGTAGCCAATTGTTTCTTCTGCCGAAACTTTCTTAACTTGTGATACTGTAGTTTTTAATGTGGCAATAGGTTTCAATCCGCTATCATCAGGAGATACGGCAGCATCAACACCATACAGGCCAATACCTAGCCTAACCATGTCATACTGCGCCGTAGGCCAACGTATTATACCTGATGTATTGCTAATATGCTTAATGACCTTATAATCCAGCGTATCCTCTATCTGGGTGCAAGCTTTTTCAAATATGCCTATCTGCTTTAATGTAAAAAGGTCATGTTGCTCGGCATCACTTGCAGCCAGGTGCGAATAAACCGATTGTATATGTACATATTCATTTACCTCCAATAAATCGCACAAGGTATCAACCTCATGATCTTCAAAACCAACGCGGTGCATACCACTGTCAATCTTAATATGAACAGGATACTCAACAATATCTGTTTCCTGCGCATATTTTACAAACTCATCCAGCAAACCAAAACTATAAATAACAGGTTCTAACTTATTTGCTGTAAGCTTATCATATGCTAATGGTTCGGGATTAAGAACCATTATTGGCAGCGTAATTCCGGCTTCCCGCAGGGCTATACCTTCATCCGTATAGGCTACCGCCAAATAATCAACTTTGTTGTATTGTAATATGTTAGCCACTTCAAAAGTGCCGCTGCCATAGGAGAAAGCCTTTACCATAGCCATTAATTTAACTCCGGGTTTTAATTTGGCTTTATAAAAGTTAAGGTTACTTAATAAAGTGTTCAGGTTTATTTCTAACACCGTTTCATGGGCCTTTTGTACTAATGCCCGGCTTACTCTTTCAAACTGGAAGCTACGTGAGCCTTTTATCAGAATAGTTTCTTGTCTTAAATGCAGTTTGGTTAAGTCTTTTAACAATGATGCGGTATCATCATAAAAGTGCATATCGGGTAGATTAAAACAATCTTTGTACTCTTTTAAAGCTGTCCCCACGCCTATAAACCTATCTACCTGCTTATCTTTTATCATTTGGGCAACCTGCTTGTATAAAGCACCCCGCTCAAGCCCTGATTGATAAATGTCTGAAAGTATTAAAGTCTTTTTTTGATGCTGATTTTGTTGGTCTAAAAAATTAAGCGCTATCTCCAGTGATTGAATATCAGAATTGTATGAATCATCAATCACCGAGCAATCATTTACACCATGCTTTAGTTCCAGACGCATACTTACAGCTGATAACTTCTCAATACTCTCATCAGCATCACTTGCACTATAACCCATTGCAAGCATTACAGCCCAGCAAACAATGGCATTCTCAATCGATGCCTCGTCTCTGAATGGCACAAGGCATTCAATCTCTTCTTCCTTATACATTGCCCTCAGGTAATACCTGCCAGAAATAGTTGTCTCGCTAAACACATACAGGTCGGCCAGATCAAATTTTCTGCTCCAGGTAAAACAGTCGCGGCTTTTTAATTCATCTTTGTAATCTACCAGTTGATCGTAGTTGTATATAATCTGCTTACAATTCTTAAATAGTTTTAGCTTTTCTTTTATCTTTTCATCACGACTTTCAAAACCTTCGTCATGTGCGGTACCAATGTGTGTGAGCACGCCAATGGTTGGCTGTATAATGGCTTCCAGTTTGTCCATTTCGTTTATGGTTGAAATGCCGGCCTCAAATATTCCAAGATTATGAGCCGCGTTCATCTGCCATACCGAAAGCGGTACACCTATTTGCGAATTATAGCTTTTAGGATTACGCACAATATTTTCCTCGTGACATATTAGTTGGTATAACCATTCCTTTACTATGGTTTTACCATTACTGCCGGTGATGCCTATTACCGGAATATTAAATTGCTTACGATGATGTGTGGCCAATTCTTGTAACGCGGTTAGCACATCTTTAACAATCAAAAAGTTGGCATCGGGCATTATAGTATCAGGCTGATGGTTCACTACAAAATTGCGTACACCGGCGGTATAAGCATCGGCAATGAACAGGTGCCCGTCTCTTCTGTTGCTTAATGCAAAAAATAAAGAAGCTGCCGGGTTAATAATACGACGACTATCGGTCACCAAAACGCTAATTGTACAATCGGCAATTATATTACCTGTTGCGCCTATAATCTGCTTAACATCATTTATGGAATAGGTAGATTGCATGATACGAATTTGCTTATATTTCTGTGAATAGAAGAATTTTAACGTATTTTGGTTTTGATGGATTCGCCTAAAACAATAAAAGTCACCGACGAGAAAGTTGCAATGGCAAAAGCGCAGCATTACTGTGCTTACCAGGAGCGTTCACAACAGGAAGTACGCAACAAATTATATGAATGGGGATTATGGACAGCAGCTATAGAAAACATCATTAGTAAATTAATTGAAGAGAACTATTTAAACGAGGAGCGCTTTGCAAAAGCCTATGTGCGCGGCAAGTTTAATCAGAAAAGCTGGGGTAAGATTAAGATAAAGCAGGGCCTTCAATTAAAAAATGTATCATCACCGCTCATAAAAAAGGCGCTCATGACCATTGATATTGACGACTACATGGCTACCTTAACCCGAATAATTGAGAAAAAAGCCAATGCCTTAACAGAAAAGAACGCACATAAACGCCGGTATAAACTACAACAGTATGCTTTAAGTCGCGGTTTTGAAACAGACCTCGCAGCTGAAGTTTTGAAAAACAGTGAGTTATAAATAATTAAAAAAAAAGTTCATTTTTTCCTTGCAGAACATTCATTTCTGTCTATATTTGCACTCCCGCAAACGCAATAAGGCTCATGGTTAATGAAGCTTAAAAGTTTAAAAGGAAATTACAAATGCGAAAGTAGCTCAGTTGGTAGAGCACGACCTTGCCAAGGTCGGGGTCGCGAGTTCGAATCTCGTCTTTCGCTCAAATCCCTCTATAACCGGAGGGATTTATTGTTAAAAGGTAATCACCTGCTCAGATGGTGGAACTGGTAGACACGCAGGACTTAAAATCCTGTTCCCGTTAAAGGAGTGCGGGTTCGATTCCCGCTCTGAGTACTTAGACAGAAATGCAAGTTTGTAATAGTTT
>JAQBNZ010000218.1 GCA_028288285.1 Mucilaginibacter sp. | reverse complement strand
CTGTGTACTCATGTGTTTGTTAATATTGGTTCAAAAGTAAAAAAACATACAGATAAATCCATATAATATCGACAAAATGCCAAAAAATAGAGGACATCTGCATGTTAAACAAATTTTTAACCTGTGGTACGTTACGGTAACTGCGCCAAAGCGTGTTACCCAGTAATGCAATACCGGCTAAAATGTGTAATAAATGCATCCCTGTGAATACATATATAAAAGATTGTGATGCGTTTGGGTTACTAAAATAAATTCCCATTTTGTTTACCAGCACATACCAGGCATATATCTGGATAAAAAAGAAAAGTATCCCCAGCGCTATGGTTAAACATAAGTACATACGCTGTTTAGCAAACTGTAAACCCTTAGCCGCACTTGATGCCAGGTACATAGTTATACTACTTAATATAATAGACGCTGTGCTGTAAATAAAAGCATCAGGCAACTTAATATGTATGCCATGGCCTGTGCCACCACTATATACTATAAAACCACTGGTAAGCGCTGCAAAAAACATAAAAGATGTGAATATGAAAATCCACATGTTAAATTTTTTGGGTGCCAGGTTTAGTTTATCTTCTGGTTGTTGTATTTGAGCCATCATTTCACCTTTCCTATAAAATCAAATAAAAACATTAATTGCACTACAGGCAAATAATAAAAAGAACCAAACATTAACGTTCGCGCGGCTTTAATTTCAAGCGTACGTAGCAGGTTAAATGCCTGGTATAAAAATATCAGGCTCATTACCAACGATACTGCTCCAACATAGTAACCTCCGTAACCATAAAATGTTGGCAGTAAGCTTACCGGTAATAATATTAAAGCAGCTATAAAGGTAATAATAGCACTGGTTAAATTTCTTTTGCCTGATGGCAGCAACCTAAACCCTGCCAGTTTATAATCATCATCAAGTACCCATGCAATTGCCCAAAAATGCGGAAACTGCCACATAAATTGTATAGCGAATAGTATCAATGCGATCTCGTCTATTTTTTCATGTGCAGCAACGTAACCAATTAAGGCCGGCAACGCACCCGGTATAGCACCTACAAATACCGCAATTGGCGATTTTTGCTTTAACGGCGTGTAAGCAAATGCGTATAATATAATTGAAAATACCGATAGGTAACCTGTTGTTAAATTGAGCTTACCTAATAAATATGTTCCAAATATTGCCATAAACAAGCTAAGCACTAATGCCTGCCCAGTTGTCATCCGTCCTGAAGGTAACGGGCGATCAACCGTACGCTTCATTAAGCGGTCAAGGTCCTTCTCAATAATTTCGTTAAAGCCGTTGGCTGCCGAGGTAACTAAAAAACCGCCACCTATCAGAATAAGCCATTTGCTCCAGAAATCCCAACTGCTCCAATCAATAGTACCTACAACCTTACTGCCTATTAAATAAGAAATTGATGCAGAGAATGTAACCATGAAGGTTAACCGCAGCTTTATCAGTTTTGAGAAATCACTCCATTTCATTTGCGGGCCTCCTGCACATTAACCGTTGTAAATAAATTCAATAACAAATAAAATTGAGCCCCAAAAATAAGGCTGGCTAAAACTATGTGTGCTGCCTGCGCATAAGGCGGTAACGCCATGTATGATAATAATATACCGGTAACAATTTGCAGCATTATCATCAGAAAGGTAAAACTCATTAACTGTTGTTGTATAGAGTGCCTGCTAAAACTGCGACGTATTAAAACATATAACACAATGTTAAAGGCTAATACTACTACAGCCATATCCCTATGCTGGGCAAATATATCACCCGCTCTACTTATCCAGCTTTCGCGATAGCTGCCTTCCAGGTGACTGGCAATTGCATCAACTTTTTCTCTTACTTCTGTTCCAAAAGTTATTTGCAGTATGCTTAATGCTAAAACTATTAACGTAACAACGGCAATAACTCCTTTAACCGGTACTTTGTATCTGCCTGTTACCTTTGCCATGTGGTATGTTGCAATACTAATGGCCAATATGGCTAACGCAATAAGCATGTGTACAGTTACTATCCACGCTACTAAATTGGTTGATACTACTATGGATCCTAACCAACCCTGAAAACCTACCAATATCAGGTTAAACACACTTAGTATAATTATACTTTTATTAGTTTTCCAATATTTAAAGGAGTAAACGGCAACAAATAATAAAAATATACCCGATACAGCGCCTATCAACCTGTTAATGTATTCCGTCCAGGTACGGGCGCTGTTAAACTCTTCCGGAACTAATATAGATCTGTCATTACGTATGCGGGTAGCCAACTGGCTATATCCAAACACATCAAGCATCTTGGCAAACTTTTGGTTCTTAGCCAGGCGTTTATCAGCATAAGTCTGCTTATAGTCCTTTGGTAATTCTGACGCATTGGTTGGCGGAATGTATCTCCCGAAGCACTTTGGCCAATCGGGGCACCCCATACCTGATCCGGTGCTGCGCACCACCCCCCCTGCCAATATCAATACAAATAGCAGGACAATGGTTATGAGGTTGAGTTTTAGAAATGTGCTCCCGGATGCGTTTATGCTCATTTAAAATATTTCTAAAAAATTAGGGTATCTGTATGGATTTTTATCCGGCACAGATACCCTAAAAGATCAGATCAGTATAAAATTATTTTACTTCTTCGTTATTCTTTTGAGCACTGGTCCATTTTGCATACTCTTCCAAACCAGTAGGGTTATCTTCAAAATCATGCGGAAGATTTGAACTCATAGTTTGTGAAAAAGGAACCGTTTGTGGTATAAAGTCTTCTTCAGCTCCTGGCTTGCTGTAATCATATGACCAACGGTAAACAGTTGGTATTTCGCCAGGCCAGTTGCCATGTAAATGTTCAACAGGTGCAGTCCACTCAAGAGTGTTTGCCTGCCAAGGATTTTGTGTTGCTCTTTTACCCCAGAATATAGAGTATATAAAGTTGAATAAGAAAGCAACCTGTGCCAATGCAGACATAATTGCCGCCCATGTGATAAACGTGTTCACTGATAGCCATTGTTTCATTGACTCAAACTCTGTAAAGGCATAATAACGGCGTGGAACGCCATCTAAACCCATAAAGTGCATTGGGAAGAATACAAGGTACGCTCCAATGAATGTTAACCAAAAGTGCAGGTAACCTAAACGCTCATCCATTAAACGGCCAAACATTTTAGGGAACCAGTGGTAAACACCGGCCAACATACCAAATATTGCTGCTGAACCCATTACAAGGTGGAAGTGGGCCACAACAAAGTAAGTATCATGTAAGTTGATATCAAGTGCAGCATTACCTAAAAAGATACCTGTTAAACCACCTGAGATAAAGAATGACACCATACCAATAGCAAATAGCATAGCTGCAGTAAAGCGGATATTACCACGCCATAAAGTAGCCAGCCAGTTAAATGTTTTTACTGCTGATGGTACAGCAATAATTAATGTAGTTATCATGAACACACCACCCAGGAACGGATTCATACCCGTTACAAACATGTGGTGACCCCATACAATAAATGACAATACTGTAATACCTATTAGAGAGTAAACCATTGCGTGATAACCAAAAATTGGTTTACGAGAGTTTACAGACATAACTTCTGAAGATATACCCATTGCAGGCATAATTACGATATATACCTCCGGGTGACCCAGGAACCAGAATAAGTGCTGGAACAAGATTGGGCTACCACCTTCATAAGGCTGTACCTGGCTGCCGTTCAATACAATTTCTGACAAATAGAAACTTGTACCAAAGCTACGGTCAAACACCAACAATACTACGCCGGCTACCAGTACCGGGAATGCCAATACACCTAAAACCGCAGTAAGGAACAAAGCCCAGATGGTTAAAGGCATTTTCCAAAGGTCCATACCTTTGGTACGCATATTTAATACTGTACTAACGTAATTAATACCACCCATTAATGATGATGCGATAAAAAACACCATACTGATAAGCCACAGCGTCATACCCATTCCTGAACCAGGCATGGCTTTAGGCAAGGCAGATAATGGTGGATATATTGTCCAGCCACCGCTTGCAGGGCCTTTTTGCACCATAAATGATGACAGCATGATAATACTTGCTGTTAAGAAGAACCAGTAAGATAACATATTCATGAACGGCGAAGCCATATCACGTGCACCTATCTGCAATGGAATTAAAAGGTTGGCGAAAGTACCACTCAAGCCGGCGGTTAATACAAAGAATACCATTATGGTACCATGTATAGTTACCAGTGAAAGATAAAAATTTGAATCTAAACGGCCACCCGGTGCAAAACGACCTAATAAGGTTTCCATTAAAGGAAATGCTTTATCAGGGTAAGCTAACTGGATCCTGAAAAGGATAGATAATATCATGGCAATAACGGCCATAGTAATACCTGTTATCAGGAATTGCTTGGCAATCATTTTGTGATCCTGGCTAAATACGTATGTATTTAAGAAAGTTG
>JAQBNZ010000199.1 GCA_028288285.1 Mucilaginibacter sp. | reverse complement strand
CTATTAACTGTAGCAATGTTTTTAAAAATGTATTTGTAGGTATTAATCTTATCGCCATTTTTAGTTTCAGAATAAATCCTGTCTGCTATCTGGCTTGATTCAAATAACCATTGGCTGATAGGCGCTTTTTGCCACTCGGTACGCTGAGCTAATGTAGTATGGTTAATAGCCATTACATATTCTGTATAGCTTAACTGCTGCGCCTCTATCATTTGCGAATCCCATACCGAATGCAGGTTTGTTTCCTTATCATACCACATCACTTTAATATCGTTTCCACCTTTATCGGCAGTATGGGCAGTGTGCATGGGCTGGTGAACATCTTCAACTATGTGTATTAGCATACGCAGACAAAGCAATTTGTTTGCTTTGGCAAGATTCTTCTTTTTTAATTCCCCTATCAAAAAATTCATTTTGGTGTAGGCATCAACAGAAGTATCCTGTTTTAAAAAAGCCTGCATCTCTGGATAAGCATAGTTCTTGTCAAAATCAACATAATGCCAGGTTGATAAATAGTTATAAGCCGGGTCTGATTTAATAAAATCGGCCCAGTTGCTGGACATGGCAATTGACTCATCGCCCAAAATAGCTTTGATAGCCGCACGAGCTTTAGTGGTTAAGTAGCTATCGGCTATTTGGCCGCATATACGGTGCCCGTTTGTTCCCCATGCCATCGATTGCGTTGGCAGGTAAATGATGGCAATACCTAATAAAATTCTTTTTAAAATGCTGATCTTCATATTACAGTGGTTTTGGATTACAAGTGTATCTTTTTACTAAATGCGTGTTAATAGCTATAACGCTTGATGTTGGACTAAACTGGATGGTGGAGTCGGTTTTATTGCTTACCTTAAAATATTCTTCATAAACCCCGGAACGATAACAACCCGCCGGATCTTTATAAGTAAAGTTGGCATTGCAAAATATACCCCTTACGTGAAGCGTATCATTTTTCTGCTGATATACCCCTTTGGCATATTCTGTCCATTGGCCTCCCTTGGTGCAGCTATCGGCACCGGAGTTTGCTTTACTGAAAGTTTTGATGCTCACAAAAAACGAGTCGCAGTTGAACCTAATGTTATATAAAGAGTAATCTACCAATTTTTTTTGCAGGGCAGATGTATCCTGCTGCCACTCGCCTTGCAGGTAGCTTTCTCCCGGTGTTTGTGTGTTTGGGTTAAACTTGCATGCAGTTAAAAGCAGAAAGGTAAAAGCTAAAAGGTAAAAGGCGAAAGGTTTATGCATGTTGTAGCAAATAAAAAGCCCCTCTCCAAAGGAGAGGGGTTGGGGTGAGGCTGCGGGCTATTATTTTAATCCGCCTATCATTTCTTCGGGCTTAACCCATTGGTCAAACTGCTCATTAGTAAGCAGGCCTAAACCTACAGCAGCTTCGCGTAAAGTTTTCTTTTCTTTTAATGCTGTTTTGGCAATTTTAGCCGCGTTCTCGTAACCAATATGCGGGTTAAGGGCAGTTACCAGCATCAGGGAATTTTCAAGGTGCTTTTTAATGCCCTCGTAGTTTGGCTCAATGCCAACAGCACAATGGTCATTAAAAGATACGCAGGCATCGCCAATTAAACGAGCCGACTGCAAGAAGTTGGCAGCCATAACCGGTTTAAATACGTTAAGCTCATAGTGCCCGTTTGATCCGCCGATGGATATAGTAACATCATTACCCATTACCTGCGCGGCAACCATAGTAACCGCTTCGTTTTGGGTTGGGTTAACTTTACCCGGCATAATTGATGATCCGGGCTCATTATCAGGTATATGTATCTCACCAATACCTGAACGCGGACCAGATGCCAGCATACGAATATCGTTAGCTATCTTCATTAAAGAAACCGCAATTTGCTTTAAAGCACCGTGGCTTTCAACAATGGCATCATGTGCGGCAAGGGCTTCAAACTTATTTTCGGCGGTAATAAATGGCAGGCCGGTAAATTGGGCAATATATTCGGCTACCTTAACATCATAACCTTTTGGGGTGTTAATGCCGGTACCTACTGCGGTACCTCCAAGTGCCAGTTCGCTAAGGTGTTCAAATGTATTACGTAATGCTTTTAAGCCGTGGTTAAGTTGCGATACGTAACCAGAAAACTCCTGACCTAAAGTAAGTGGCGTAGCATCCATTAAGTGTGTACGACCAATTTTTACCACGCTTTTAAACGCCTCGCTTTTTGCCTGCAGTGTATCGCGCAGTTTTTCAATACCCGGTATAGTTACATCTATCAATATTTTGTAAGCGGCAATGTGCATAGCCGTTGGGTAGGTATCGTTTGATGATTGCGATTTATTTACATCATCATTTGGGTGGATAAAAGTTTTACCCTCGCCCAAAGTATTACCCTGTAATATATGCGCACGGTTAGCAACAACTTCGTTCACGTTCATGTTTGATTGCGTGCCCGAGCCCGTTTGCCATATCACCAGTGGAAATTCACTTGCCAGGCCGCCTGCTAAAATCTCGTCACATACCTGTGCTATCAGGTCGCGCTTTTCGGCAGTAAGTACGCCGCAATCGGTATTGGTATAGGCAGCAGCTTTTTTAAGGTAAGCAAATGCATCAATGATCTCTTTTGGCATTGAAGCTTCCGGGCCTATTTTAAAATTGTTTCGTGAGCGCTCGGTTTGTGCGCCCCAGTATTTATCGGCTGGTACCTGTACGGCACCCATGGTATCATATTCGGTTCTGAAACTCATAATTGATAGTATGTTTTTGCAGGTGCAAATTTATGGTTTTATGTGGAGTATGTTAAATGTACGGTGGTAATCTTTTTGTTATCTTAAA
>JAQBNZ010000188.1 GCA_028288285.1 Mucilaginibacter sp. | reverse complement strand
AAGTATAGCCGGACAGCAATTTAAAGTTGCAAAAGACCAGCAGATCTTTGTACACCGTTTACAGGGAGATGAAGGCGCTAGTATTGAATTTGACCAGGTATTGTTAGCAGAAAACGAGTGTAGCTTTAAGTTAGGTTCTGACTTAAAAAGCGCTAAAGTATCAGCTAAGATCTTGTCTAATTTAAAAGGTGATAAAGTAATTATCTTCAAAAAGAAAAGAAGAAAAGGTTACAAAAAGAAAAACGGTCACCGTCAGCAATTTACCAAGATTGAGATCACCGGTATAACATTATAATTAAATTTTAAACGGGGTCTCGTTATCCCACAAAAGAAATTAAGAAATGGCACACAAAAAAGGGGCCGGTAGTTCAAGAAACGGCCGCGAATCACATAGCAAACGTTTAGGTATCAAAATTTTCGGTGGTCAGCCAGCAATTGCAGGTAACATCATTGTACGTCAGCGTGGTACCAAACACAATCCGGGCCTTAATGTAGGTATCGGTAAAGATCATACCTTATTTGCATTAACTGCAGGTCACGTAGTATTTAAAAAGAAAGCAGACAACCGTTCATACGTTTCTGTTATACCTTTTGAAGTTGCACCTGTTGCAGAAGATTTAGCACCAGCACCAGCTGTTAAGAAAGAAGTAAAAGCGGTAGAAGTTGCAGCTCCGGTTGCAGAAGTTACTGAAGCAGCTCCTAAAGCAAAGAAAGCAGCAGCTCCTAAAGTAAAAAAAGAAGCAGCTCCTGATGCTGAAGAAGCAGTAGCCGAATAATTTTAGCGAAGCTCACAATATTGAAAGCCCTGGTCATATGACCAAGGCTTTTTTTTGCAATATTTTTATTTACCTTCTAAAACTGCGTAAATAGCCATTGCAAAGCTTTGTAACTTACAAACATTATAGCAGCCATAAATACCAGCAGTATAATCAATAAAATAATTATTATCCCTTTGCCACTACCTGTGTGTTTACCTTCCTGGTAGTGCTCTTTTAAGAGTTGGATATTACGTGTATTAGCTTTAAAGTAAAAATCAGATACCTGACCTATTAATGGTATGGCGCCGATAGCCGTGTCAACACAAATATTTAAGGCCATAAGTATAAGCACTTTGCGGCTTACGCCATTTTTGGCCATTACAAACAACAGAGCTGCAGCAACTACAAAGCCCGATACATCACCAGCATAGGGAATAAGATTCATGATAGGATCAAGCCCGAATCTGAAATTTGTACCCGGCACGCGAAACTTATCATCCATTACAGACGCTATCCGCTCCGCCCATTTAAGCTGACCGGTCAATTGAACTTGCTTTGAATTGTTATTTGCCACATCAGATGAATAATTGAGTGGGCTAATTGTTTTTTATTTGGTGTGCTATTATAATAACTTTAGGCAATGATACCATCCCTGATAAAAATCAAACTTTTAGTTATACTTAGCTTTGGCTGCTTGTTTATTTCAAAAGCACAAACTACATTACCTACAACTGATAGCACTAAATTCTTGCAGCAATACAGAAAAGCTAAAAACGATTATTTGGCTTTTGAGAAAAAACATGCCGCATATATTCAAACCCAAAATATAAGGATGCACTACCTTAGCTGGGGAAATCCGGCAAATAGGCCCTTAATATGGGCACATGGCAGTTTATTAAATGGATATGAATTATTACCAATTGCAGATAAGCTGGTAAAAGTGGGCTTCTATGTAATCGCAATTGATTATTACGGACATGGCAAAACAGGATACCCTGATCATGATGTATCACTTTACCATATAGCCGATGATATAAAAACGCTAATGGATAAGCTGAAGATAAAGAAAGCATATATCGGCGGCTTTTCAAGGGGTGGATATATAGCTTCTGCTTTTTATGATGCCTATCCCAAAAATGTTTTAGGGTTGATACTGGAAGATGGTGGCTCTGTAGCATCGGGTACATATAACCATCAATTAACTGATGAGCAACTGGCTATTAAAGCCAAGCCCTTTGATATAAAAAAACATAATCCATGGGACACTACTTATAACACCGAATTAGATGCGTTTAGAGCAATGCTTGACACAAGCGATAAAAGCAGCCAGTTTGAATTGTTTGCCATTATCAATCAAAATAAAGCAGGCAGGTGGGGAATATATGAAGGTTTGAGCCAGTACTTTCATATGGCCAGCAGAAACAGTATATGGATCTGATATTACGGCCCACTAAAATACCTCTTTATGCCGCATCCATGATGATGATGGAGCCACGCATCATTTTTCGTAACCTTAATGTGCCAGTATTAATACTTGACCCCATAAGTAAAGATGATCCTATGCCGTTTGAAAAAGAGAACAAGGCATTGCGTGATCAGCATCCACAGTACATAAAATACATCGTTTATCCTGATACGGAGCATAATATTCACTATACTCATCCTCAAAAGTTTACAGCAGATGTCATTGACTTTATGAAATCATCTTCTAAATAAATTAGCTAAAACAAGTTTAACTGTACAGTTGTTATATTAAGGTTCAATGGCATTAGTCATTATTTATAAACTTTAATACTACAATTATGAAAACCCAGGATTTTAAGAATAGTAATAACGGCCAGGGAAATTCAACTGCCGACCGCGCTTTTAATGATGCTAAAGAAAATCAAAAGCAAAAGGGTATAAGTAATGCCGGAGGACAGCGGTCTGATCAAACATCAAGTAAAGACAGCACCCATAAGCCTGAACATAAAAAAGGCTAAATAACAAAGCCCCTTATATAAGGGGCTTTGTTATTTATATCTGGTCACACAAAAGTGGAAATAGATTTTGCCGGTAGATTATTCGCTCAAGAATTATACAATTGTTATACAATCCTCCCCAATTAATTCTTCTCCACGATAGCGTCTTATTAATTGCGCTGTTGCAATAACATCTTTTTGGCAATAGGTGCATATTCTCGGCAGGTCGTCTTCCACCCAGTAAATTTGGCCAACCTGGCTGCCGTCAATATCATCTTTTGAGGTGGGAATGCCAAATATGGCTGTGAGCAAATTTAGTGATGTGTAGTTTTTGTAGTCGCCGAATTTCCAAAGCTCCATAGTATCCAGATGAGGAATTTCCCAGGGCTTTTTGCCTGTTATTTGTAAATGCGGCGGAAACTGTACACCATTAATAAGCATACGCCTGCAGATGTACGGAAAATCAAACTCCTTGCCATTATGTGCACATAGTATCAGGCTCAATGGCTGCCCGCTTAACATTTTGCTAAAATCTTCCAGTATTTCTTTTTCATCATGCCCTGCAAATGACTTCACACGCAGGCCGGCCCTTTTTCCATTCAAAAAAATGCCAACTGATATACAAATGATCTTGCCAAACTCGGCCCAGATACCAGCGCGTTTATAGAAATCTTCAGCTGTTATTTCGCCTCTGTTGTTACGGATTTTTTGCGCCCAAAGCTCCTGCATGGGTTCAGGTACCTGGTCATGGCTGCTGTATTGCGGTACTGTTTCAATATCCAGTACCAATAAGTTACTTAGATCGTATTGTTCAAGCATAACCGTATACAGGTTTAATTCAAATCTAAATTTATATTATTTAATTTTAGCTCCTTATAATCTTTCATGAAAATAGATAAATTATCAATAATAATCCCCGCATATAACGAAGCTAATACCATATTTCTAATATTAAATAAAATAAAAGCTGTTGAGTTAATTGATAATATAAAAAAGGAGATCATAATTGTGGATGATTGCTCTAACGATAACACAGACCTCGCTATTGTCGCTTATCATTCCGAGAACCCCGAGTTGAATATCCGTTACTATAAGCACGAAGTGAACAGAGGTAAAGGGGCAGCCTTAAAAACAGGCATATCACAGGCAACGGGCGAATACCTAATTGTACAGGATGCTGATCTGGAGTATGATCCGGCCGAATATAATGATATGTTGAAACCTGTTTGCCATGGCTTTGCCGATGTAGTTTATGGCTCCAGGTTTATGGGAAGCAATCCGCACCGGATATTGTTTTTCTGGCACACCATTGGCAACCGCTTTTTAACGTTTTTGTGCAACATGATAAGTAACTTAAACCTTACAGATATGGAAACATGTTATAAATTATTTGACACCAAACTTATACAAAGCATTAATTTACAGGAACAGCGCTTTGGATTTGAGCCGGAGGTGACCATAAAAGTTGCCCGTATACCTAAAATTCGTATATATGAAGTAGGGATTTCTTACTACGGCCGTACTTATGACGATGGTAAAAAAATAGGATGGAAGGATGGTGTGCGGGCTATTTACTGCATCTTAAAATACGGCATTTTTAGTAAATGAGCATTTTCAAATTTAAGCAGTTTAATGTAGATCAAACCGGCTGTGCCATGAAGATCAACACTGATGGTGTGCTGCTTGGCACTTTGGCTGAGGCAAATGATCCGCAAAATATTTTAGATATTGGTACAGGCACAGGTGTAATTGCCATTATTCTGGCTCAACGTTTTACCGTTGCCAAAATTGATGCGGTTGAAATTGATGAAGGCGCGGCAAAAACTGCCCATAAAAACTTTAATAATTCACCGTTTGCATACCGGATGTTAGCTCATGCAGCGGGCTTTGAGACTTTTTTTGAGCAGCATGCCGGTAAAAAATTCGACCTGATTGTTTCTAATCCACCTTTCTTTTTAAATTCGCTGGAATCACCGGGAATTAAAAAGAACCTTGCCCGCCATACAGATGAAGGCTTTTACGAGAGGCTGATTAAAGCCGTTGCTAAACATTTGACAGAAACAGGCACTTGTCAGTTGATATTACCCATACCTACATCTAATTTGGTTAAGTATTTGTTGCCAAAATATCAGCTTTACTTACAAAAGCAAATATGCATTTATTCATTTCCAGGTGATGAAGCTCATCGGGAAATGCTGATCATTGGAAATACACAAACAAGCATCATTGAAGAAAATTTTGTTATTTATGATCATCCAAAAGTATACTCAGCAGCTTATCAAATCGCATTAAAAGAGTTTTTCACCATATTTTAATCTACAATTAAATGGTTCGTATAGGTTTGATATCCGATACTCATAGTTACCTGGATGATGCCGTGTTTAAGCATTTTGATAAATGCGATGAGATATGGCATGCCGGCGATTTTGGTAACATAGAACTGGCTGATAAGCTTGCCGCCTTTAAACCCTTAAAAGGTGTTTATGGAAATATTGATGGAAAAGACATCCGCCAGATTTACCCGGAGCATTTAAGGTTTAAATGTGAAGCCGTTGATGTTTGGATGACCCACATTGGTGGGTATCCGGACAGATATAGCCCGGCGGTTAAAAG
This sequence comes from Mucilaginibacter sp., assembly GCA_028288285.1. Classification (GTDB taxonomy): domain Bacteria; phylum Bacteroidota; class Bacteroidia; order Sphingobacteriales; family Sphingobacteriaceae; genus Mucilaginibacter. The sequence goes on along the minus strand of JAQBNZ010000188.1, from coordinate 1,852 downwards.
TGAAATATACACTAAGCCTCCAAATTTATTTATTAGTGGGCACTCACATATTTTGAAGGTTATATATGATAAAAAAATAAATTGCTTGCATTTAAACCCCGGTGCAGCTGGTAAACAGGGTTGGCAAAAGGTTCGTACATTAATTAGGTTTTGTATTACTGAAGAAAAAATTCATACCTTAGAAGTTATTGAGCTACAAAAATAATACGTATAAAATACACTAAGCCTATGAAAGCAGTTAAAACTTTAGGACAATTTATTATTGAAAAGCAGGCCGACTTCCCATATGCAAAAGGCGAATTATCCCGGCTGCTTAGGGATTTAGGTATAGCCGCCAAAATTGTAAACAGAGAAGTGAATAAAGCAGGCCTTGCTGATATTTTAGGTGAAGCGGGTAGTGTAAACATACAGGGCGAAGGGCAAAAAAAATTGGATATTTATGCTAATGAGCAATTTATATCAGCTTTAAAATATGGCGGGGAATGCTGTATGGTAGCCTCAGAAGAAAACGAAGACTGTATTCACATTGATTCTGACATATCCAGAGATGCCAAATATATTGTAGCTATTGATCCGCTTGATGGTTCTTCAAATATTGATGTAAATGTTGGTGCAGGCACAATATTTTCTATATATCGTAGAATATCAACGAGTGGTAAAGCAAATAACAAAGATGTATTGCAACGCGGTACTGAGCAGGTTGCTGCCGGTTACATTATTTATGGCTCATCTACCATGTTGGTTTATACTACAGGCAAAGGGGTTAACGGTTTTACACTTGATCCATCAATAGGGGAGTTCTGCTTATCGCACCCCAATATGCGCATACCTGATGATGGAGTAATTTATTCCATAAATGAAGGTTATTATTCCCATTTTCCTGATGGGGTTAAAAAGTATATAAAATACTGCCAGGTAGAAGATATTAAAACAAACAGGCCTTATACATCGCGTTATATCGGTTCAATGGTTGCAGATCTGCATCGTAATATGATTAAAGGAGGCATATTTATTTACCCACTAACGGCATCCGCCCCAAAAGGCAAACTGCGCCTTGTTTACGAGTGTAATCCAATGGCTTTTATAATTGAGCAAGCCGGTGGTAAGGCCAGTAATGGTTATGATAGAATACTGGAACTGGAAGTAACAGAGCTGCATCAACGCTCAGCAATATTTATTGGTTCAAAAAATATGGTAACTAAAGCCGAAGAAATGATGGCTTGTTTTTCGCCACAGCTAACGCGAAAAAATTTTGAGGGCGAAACTTGTTTACAGTAGTCTTCGGGTATAAATAACCGCTAAAGCAAATTAGCCTTGCTGGCTTCCATTTCAAAAACAGAATCTATTAACAGGTCTTTTTGTTTGGCTGCCGCTACGGCCAATTCGTCGCAACGTTCATTTTCAGGATGCCCGTTATGACCGCGAACCCATACAAACTTTATATTGTGTAATTTACTAATGTTCAGGTATCTTATCCACAAGTCCTTATTTTTTTTACCGGCGAACCCTTTAACAACCCAACCATGCACCCATCTTTTCTCAATGGAGTCAATTACATATTTGGAGTCGGAGTAAATAGTAACATCCTGATTGGGAGTTTTAATAGCTTCAAGGCCGGTAATTACTGCCATCAACTCCATACGGTTGTTGGTGGTTTTACGATACCCGGCAGAAAGCTCTTTATAGTGCTTCCCTGAACGTAAAATTACCCCATAACCACCCGGACCCGGGTTACCGCTTGATGCACCATCAGTATATATTTCTATCATTATCCGGCTAAAAGAACAAATCCCCAATAATTATATTATCGGGGATTTGCTAATGTTTAAGTACCCAGCGCCGGAGTCGAACC
>JAQBNZ010000186.1 GCA_028288285.1 Mucilaginibacter sp. | reverse complement strand
AATAATGCCGCGTTTGAGGTAGCTTTTTTCCAGAAGAACCCTAAAATAAACATGGCAAATATACCCGGCGATACAAAGCCCGTATATTCTTGTATATACTGAAAGCCCTGCTTACCCTCGCCCATTAACTGCTCACCTATCACCAGCGACTTTATAACGCCCAATGCCATTGCAACAACCACCGAGTATTTACCCAGCGTTACAAGCTTATGGTCAGTAGCTGCCGGGTTGATTGCTTTTTTATAGATATCCAATGTGAAAATGGTAGCAATACTATTTGCTTTACCAGCCAGCGAAGCCACTATAGCAGCTGTAAGCGCTGCAAACGATAATCCTTTTAAACCGGTAGGCAACAGGTTTAATAATGATGGATAAGCCTTATTTACATCAGTAACACCAGATGAACTCATCATCTCCTGATGGAACATGCCTTTTTGGTATAGTAAATAAGCAGCAATACCCGGTAGCACCACAATTATAGGCATCAGTAACTTTAAAAAAGCAGCAAATAAAATACCGGCACGGGCTGTTTTCAAATTAGCGCCTAATGCGCGTTGAGTAATGTATTGGTTACAGCCCCAATAGTTTAGGTTCACAATCCACATACCGCCTATTAGTACTGAAAGGCCTGGCAGGTCCATGTAGTTTGCATTATCTTTTTTGAAAATCATGTGGAAATGGTCGCTTGCTTCGCTTCGCATAATGCTGAGACCGTTCCACATACCGGTAGTGCCAGAAACCTCACTTATTTTATTTAATGCTAAATAGGTTGCAACCAAACCGCCTAAAACCAAAACAAATACCTGTATAACATCGGTATAACCAATAACCTTCATACCTCCCAAAGTAATAACAACTGCAAATACTGCCAACAGAGTTATACATAAGGTAACATCAAGCCCTGATATTCCTGATATAGCCAACGCACCTAAATAGAGAATAGACATTAGGTTAACTATAATGTATAGTAATAACCAAAATATGGCCATAACCATAGCCACCGTACCATTATACCGCTGATGCAGGAATTGCGGCATGGTAAAGATCTTATTTTTAAGATAAATAGGTATAAAGAATATAGCTACAATTATTAGCGTAGCCGCAGCCATCCACTCGTAAGTAGATATGGCCAAGCCCATTTTAAATGCCGACCCGCTGGTACCTATAAATTGTTCGGCAGATATATTTGATGCGATCAGCGATGCACCAATGGCCCACCATGTGAGTGAGCCTTCGGCCAAAAAATAATCTTTTGAAGTAGCATCGGCGTTATGTTTGCGCTTGTATATCCAGTATCCGTATAAGGATACAATTATAAAGTAGATAAAAAATACGGCGTAATCGCCATTAGATAAGGTCTTCATTTAAGTTTTAAAATTTGATTCAATAATTGGGAAAGGCTATTATAGTTATATATATCGGTTAATCAAATTTTCTAGATACTCCTGTTTGCCGCTTTTGGTTGCAGGCTCGCCATTTGTAGCAGCATAGTTACGTAAGTCTTCTAATGACAGTTTACCGGCTTCATAATCTTTACCCGCACCGCTGTCAAACGAGGCATAGCGATCAGTCCTGATTTTTTTATAGTCTGATTTTTGAAGAATATTATCAGCAATGATCAGGGCCCTTGCAAAAACATCCATACCACCAACATGCGCATAGAAAAGATCGGCAGGATCAGTTGAATTACGACGGATCTTGGCATCAAAATTTATCCCGCCTCCTGCAAAGCCGCCCGCCTCTAAAATAATCAGCATATATTCGGTAACCTCGGTAATATCATTCGGGAACTGATCGGTATCCCAGCCATTCTGCATATCGCCACGGTTGGCATCCATTGATCCTAATAAACCGGCATCCGCTGCAACTTGCAATTCGTGCTGAAAAGTATGCCCGGCAAGCGTAGCATGGTTAACTTCCAGATTAAGCTTGAAATCGTTCATCAGATCATATTTCTGCAAAAAACCTAACACAGTGGCCGCATCATAATCATACTGGTGCTTGGTAGGCTCGCAAGGTTTTGGTTCAATAAAGAAAGTGCCTTTAAAGCCTTGTTTGCGGGCGTAGTCTTTTGCAGTATGCAAGAATTTAGCAAGATGTTCCTGCTCGCGTTTCATTTTGGTGTTCAGCAGGCTCATGTAACCTTCTCTTCCTCCCCAAAAAACATAGTTCTCTCCGCCTAAAGCAATTGTAGCATCCAAGGCTGCCTTTACTTGTGCACCGGCATGTGCCAAAACATGAAAATCGGGGTTGGTAGCTGCGCCATTCATATACCTGCGGTTGCTGAATAAATTGGCAGTACCCCAAAGCAGCTTTACACCACTTGCGGCTTGTTTTTGTTTGGCATAATCAACCATAGCCTGCAAACGACGGTCGTTCTCGTTCACATCATTAGTATAATCAACCACATCCACATCATGGAAACAGTAGTATTCTAAACCCATTTTAGTGATAAATTCAAAAGCGGCATCCATTTTATCTTTAGCACGTTCAACAGCATCAGCCTTAACAGCCCATGGAAACAGGTGGGTAGGTTCCCCAAACGGATCGGCACCATTGCCACAGAACGAATGCCAGTAAGCACAAGCAAAACGCAGGTGATCTTTCATGGATTTACCTGCAACTATCTTATCTGCATCATACCAGCGGAAAGCCAGCGGGTTATCAGATTGTTGCCCTTCATACTTAATTTGCCCTATCTGTTTAAAAAATTCTTTTTCTCCGGTTACAATTGACATAGTAGTAGATTTTATGATTTTAAATTATTAATTGGATAAATGCTGGTCAAGTACTGCTTTCCAGTCCTGGTAAACCTCTTCAAAAGCATCTATTGCCGTAGGCTCAACATTAGCAACCACTTGACTATTGCTAAAAGCCTCTGTTGCTGATGAAAATATTTCGGCGCCGATGCCTGCACCCAATGCCGCACCCAGGCTACCATCATTATTGTATAGCTCAACTGGGATACCGGTAGCGTTTACAAAAGTTTCGGTAAACAGCTCGCTCAAAAACATATTGGTTTTGCCTGCACGGATCATTGTTGGTTGCATACCGTTCTCTCGCATAATATCCAGCCCATAACGGAATGCGCAGGCAATACCCTCATTTGCCGCCCTAAAAATGTGTGCTTGTGTATGTAAGTTAAGGTCTATATTTTGTAAGTGCGCTCCCACCTGCTTATTGTTCAGCATGCGCTCGGCTCCATTGCCAAAAGGCAGAATGCGCAGTCCGTCGCTTCCCAGAGGCGCTTTTTTAGCAATCTCGTTCATTTGCGGATAGCTCACTGTTGCACCAAAAGCATTTTTTATCCAACGATATAAACTGCCAGTACCATTTATACATAATAATACACCCAATCGCTTATGCTCATTAGTGTAGTTAACATGAGCAAAGGTGTTTACACGCGATTGGGGGTCATAAGTAAGCTGATCACTTACACCATATATAACACCCGATGTACCTGCAGTAGCTGCCACTTCACCAGGTTTTAATACGTTTAATGATAATGCATTATTAGGCTGATCGCCGGCTTTGTACGTAACCGGGATGCCTGTAGTTAATTGCAAAGCTGCTGCAACTTCGGTTTTTATGCGGCCATGTGAAGAAAATACCGGTTTAACAATGGGAAACAAACCATCGTTAAAACCGAAATAATCAATAATGTCTTTAGATAAACCATTAAACTGGAAATCAAAAAATATGCCTTCGGACAATGCCGATGCTGAAGTGGTGATCTCGCCAGTTAGCTTCATAGCGATATAATCTCCGGGAAGCATGACCCTATCTACCTGATCATATATTTCGGGTTCATTCTGTTTTACCCAGGCTAATTTAGATGCGGTAAAGTTGCCCGGTGAGTTCAGCATATGTGATAAACAAGCCTCGTGGCCGAGATCTTCAAACGCTTTATCTCCTATTTCTACCGCCCGGCTGTCGCACCAAATGATACTATTTCGTAAAACATGTTGGTTTTTATCCACTAAAACCAGTCCGTGCATTTGGTAAGCTATGCCAATTGCCGCAATATCTTTAGGGTTGTAACCTCCTTTTTTATGGCATAAAGCAATGGCCTGTCCAGTTTGCTGCCACCACATATCAGGCGATTGCTCAGCCCACCCGGTTTGTAAAGAAATAATAGGCGATTCTTGCTCCGGGTATTGCGCCGTAGCTATAACCCGCTGATCTGTAGCATCAACAACGCATACTTTTACAGATGAAGTGCCTATATCAATACCTAATAAGAGCATGTTTTTTTGTTTAAGAAATTACTAACAGGTTAATAGTTGGTGTTAAGCAACGAATTTAATGTATTTTTTGAAAATGTGGCAGAATGCCTCAAATAATGCCAAAAACTAATTATTTGATATTTTTTTTAAAACGACTTGTGTAAAACAAAAAGGTGCGTATATTTGCAATCCCAAACGGAGTGGTAGTTCAGCTGGTTAGAATGCCTGCCTGTCACGCAGGAGGTCGCGGGTTCGAGTCCCGTCCATT
>JAQBNZ010000180.1 GCA_028288285.1 Mucilaginibacter sp. | reverse complement strand
AGAGCAATGCCGGTGGTGCATGGGATAATGCTAAAAAATCATTTGAAAAAGGTGTTGAAATAAATGGCGAGATCTACTACAAAAAATCTGAACCGCATAAAGCATCAGTAACAGGTGATACCGTGGGCGATCCGTTTAAGGATACGTCAGGCCCATCAATGAATATATTGATCAAACTGATGTCTATAGTTTCACTGGTTATTGCGCCGCATTTAAATAAGGCTGATAATACTAACAAGTTTATTCAAAAGCAGGAAAAAGTACAGTCTATTAATGTGCATACCATTAAGATTGAGAAAAAAGTATAATCATCTTCAAATAATACAAAAGCTCCGGTTAATTACCGGGGCTTTTTTTGTGAACAATATCTTAACTTATTTATACCTTATTTTTTGTTGAGTAGCATTGCAATAATCGCTCAATGTTCACTTGCTTTTTCATCTTAGAATTACGTGTTTTGCAATTATAATTCGGTTTATTAACAACCTCACCGTTGTTACATTCTGCTCTTTATCTTTTCAATAAATTTAAGTACGTTTGGGCAACTCGATTTTTACTATTACTGATCTTACTAAAAAATTAAAATGAAGTTATTTATAAAGAAACCGATAGCTCAACTGATGGCAGCATCGGCGGAATCGGAGAAGACATTAAAACGAACGTTGGGCGTTGGGTCGCTTATAGCGCTGGGTATCGGAGCCATTATTGGTGCGGGTATTTTTGTGCGTACAGCTGCAGCTGCCGGTGAGCATGCTGGCCCGGCGGTTACTATTTCATTCCTTATTGCAGCAGCAGGTTGCGCACTTGCTGGTTTATGCTATGCAGAGTTTGCAAGTATGATCCCTATTGCGGGTTCGGCCTACACTTATTCTTATGCCACCATGGGCGAATTTATTGCCTGGATCATTGGCTGGGATTTAGTACTGGAATATGCATTGGGCGCAGCTACGGTATCTATCGGCTGGTCGCAATACTTTAACGAATTTTTGCATACGTTCTTTAATGTGCATATACCTTATATGTTGTCGCATTCGCCTCTTGAAGTATCAAATACTGCAACCGGCATGTACGCTGCGGAATTGGGGCAACATGGAATTGTAAACCTACCTGCCATATTTATTTTGCTGATGCTTACATTGTTATTAATACGTGGTACGGCAGAATCAGCAGTGGTAAACAATATTATTGTAGTAGTAAAAGTGGCCATAGTATTAATGATAATTGGTTTTGGCTGGCATTTTATTAATCCTGCTTTGCATACACCTTACATGATACCTGCTGATGCCGGTAAAATAAAGGTTAGCGCCGGTACAGTAGATTACGCCGATACATTTAACCATGGCTGGCTTGGCGTACTGCGCGGTGCCAGTGTTGTATTCTTTGCATTTATTGGTTTTGATGCCGTATCAACAGCAGCGCAGGAAGCCAAAAACCCGCAGAGGGATATGCCAAAAGGTATATTGATATCATTGGTTATTTGTACCGCACTTTACATTTTATTCTCGCACGTATTAACTGGTTTGGTATCATACAAGGAGTTCCTTATTCAAGGTAAAGAAGCATCTGTAAGTTACGCTATCAAGGCAGCAATGCCGGGCTATGGCTGGTTGGCGTCATTTGTTACTGTATCTATCTTAGCAGGTTTCTCCTCTGTTATTCTGGTGATGCTGATGGGGCAAACACGCGTGTTCTACACAATGAGCACCGATGGTTTGATTCCTAAAATATTCTCTAAACTACACCCTAAGCACCGCACACCTTACAAATCGCAATGGTTGTTTTTTGGATTTGTATCCCTGTTTGCGGGCTTTATTCCTGATAAATATGTAGGTGATATGGTGAGCATTGGTACACTGTTCGCGTTTGTACTGGTATGTTTAGGAATCTTTATTTTACGCAGAACAGACCCTCTTTTGGTTCGTCCGTTTAAAACACCATGGTATATGGTAGTTTGCCCGCTGGGAGCTATCATTTGTTTATGTATGATAGCAAGTGAAGGCTGGGAAAACTGGGCAAGGCTTATTGGTTGGTTGCTTATAGGCTTTGTTATTTATTTTGGCTATAGCATTAAACGTTCTCATGTACGTAAGGGCGTGGTTGAACCGGCTATCGATCCAATCAACCCTAAGTATGTTGAATAAGTAACATCAATATTATACAATACAAAAAAGGTTCTGTGCAAACAGAACCTTTTTTACGTTTACGCCTTTTGTATGGAATGAAGTTGGATAAAACCCTGTGGGTACTTGTGTTTATTTCCATAATAAATTCCATGGGATTTGGCATTATCATACCGCTGTTGTACTCGTATGGTAAAAAATTTGGAGTAACTGAGCAAACCATTGGCCTGCTTACCGCTGCATTTTCTATATCGCAATTTTTTGCTACCCCTGTGTTAGGTTCACTGTCTGATAAGTTTGGCCGTAAACCCATCCTGTTGCTCAGCCTTGTAGGTACCTGTGCGTCATTCATTTTGTTTGGCTTTGCCAACAGCATTATTATGTTGTTTGCCGCGCGAATATTGGACGGGTTAACCGGAGGCAATATTTCGGTAGCTCAAGCCATGATATCAGATATATCGCCGCCAAAAGAACGGGCTAAGAACTTTGGGATACTTGGTTCTGCTTTTGGGTTTGGCTTTGTAATAGGCCCGGCTGTAGGCGGGCTGTTAAGTAAGTTTGGTACTAAAGTGCCTTTCTTTTTTGCGGCCGGCATAGCACTATTGGGTGTCATGCTTACGCTCTTCCTGTTAAAAGAAACCAACAATAACAAAAGCAGTGCTGAAGGCAGAGCTAATAAATTCAAATTCAAATCGCTTATCACCGTGCTGCAAAAGCCGGTTATTGGTACTGCCATATTCATTGGCTTTTTGCTAACCATGGCACAGTTTACCATGCTTATTGGTTTCCAAACTTTTAGTGTAGATAATTTGAAGCTGGACCCTACCCAGATAGGCCTTTTTTATGCAGGCTTTGGTGTTACCGGTATATTAATGCAACTGTCTGTCCCGCTTATTAAAAAAGTGATATCCTCACAAGCGTTTATATTATTAATCTCCACATTGTTTTGTTTGGGCATGATGATATTAGCAGGTTTTGCAACCGGGGTTGTATTGTTTGCAGTATCAATTGGCATTTACGGCTTATTCAATGGGTTGCGGAACCCTATGCTAAACACTATTATAGCCGATAGGAATGAAGAATTGGAACGGGGTGAGGTAATGGGCATTAATCAGTCTTACGCGTCAATAGGGCAAACGCTTGGGCCGGTTACCGCGGGGCTAATTACAGCAATATCAATACATAGTATTTTCTTTTTATCATCTTTATATATTTTAATTGCATTTTTGTTTAGTATCCGTTTAAAATTAAAAGAAAGTAAATCCTAAACCTATGCATCCACTAATATTTAAAGAGGTATTATCAGTAACCATGATCCTCTTCGCAATTATTGATATTTT
>JAQBNZ010000178.1 GCA_028288285.1 Mucilaginibacter sp. | reverse complement strand
GCAGCCAATACCCCATATGGTATCAGTAGGGTAAAGGATAATACCGCCATCCTGTACCACTTTAAGCGCTTTATTTACTTCGTCTTTAAGCATCATTCAGGTACAAACTTAATGCATTTATTATTTTTATTTCGTCTAACATTTCCATGCATTTAGGAACGCCGTATAATTTGCAGGTATTGCGTACACAAGGTTCACAAACTAACTGGCCATAACGAATTACTGTAAGATCTTTTTTATTGTACGGAGCGGTGTTGTTTTCATTCCCTGCCCCAAACAAAACTATAGTGGGCACATCAACGCTGTTAGCCAAATGCGCCGGACCAGAATCTGTTGTTAAAACCGCTTTGCTGCCGGCCATTAGTTTAGCCAGGCCAACAAGGTCTGTTTTGCCTGCATGGTTTTCCAGCCTGTTGCTGTGGTTTAACCCGGTTATCAATTCATCAATAAAAGCGCTTTCTTTAGGCGACCCTACAAAAGCAAAAGTAACCTCTTTAAAAGCTGCTGTAAGGGCATTGATAATGCTGCGCCCCTTGTTAAGCGGCATTCTGCGGGATGTAGCCTCAGAATTAAAGTTGATGATTACGGTGTTGTATTTAAAAATTAAGTACTGCCCCGTGTTTAGCTTAATTTGTTTGTTAGTAACCGTTTTGCCGGTAAAATTCTCCAGTAAAGAAATATATTCATTAACCCGGTGAACGTTAAGTGGCTTTTTGTAAGAATGAGTCAACAGAAAAAAGCCGCCCTCTTTTTTAAAACCTACGCGTTGTTTAGCACCACATGCCCATGCAATTATTGCTGAAGAAAGGGAGTGAGGGAGATTAAAGAAAATATCATACTTTAAACGGCGTAATGCTTTGCCAAAATGGTAACCACCGCTTAATCCGCTATGCTCCTGTTTTGAAAAAAGATGAACCTTGTTAATGCCGGGGATAAGCGCGGCTATGTTTGCCAGCTCTTTTTTAATAATAACATCAACCTGGGCATCAGGATAAAGCTGCTTAATGCCATTGACGAATGCGGTACTCATTACCACATCACCAAGCCAGTTAGGCAGTCTTATGAGTATTTTCATTTTTTGTGTTGATTAGGTGAATAGTTGATTAAGAGAGTAGTTGAAAATCGAACTATGGGAACCACTCACTTAATCAACCCAATCAACCATTCACTATACAGCTACATTATTTTCCCTCAAGGCATCATTTAATGATGTCTTTTTATCGGTTGATTCTTTGCGTTTGCCAATTATCAAGGCACAAGGCACCTGGAATTCACCGGCAGGGAATTTTTTGGTATATGAACCCGGTATTACTACAGAACGTGCCGGTACTAAGCTTTTATATTCAATCGGCTCAGGGCCTGTTACATCAATAATTTTGGTTGATGCGGTTAATACCACGTTTGCACCTAAAACGGCTTCACGCTCAACGTGTACGCCTTCAACAACAATTGCACGCGAGCCTAAAAAGCAATTGTCTTCAATAATTACCGGTGCAGCCTGTATTGGTTCTAACACACCGCCAATGCCAACACCACCGCTTAAGTGAACGTGCTTGCCAATTTGCGCGCATGAGCCTACAGTAGCCCAAGTATCAACCATGGTGCCTTCATCAACATAAGCACCAATGTTTACGTACGATGGCATCATGATAACGCCTTTTGCCAGGTAAGCGCCGTAACGGGCAATACCATGCGGCACTACACGTACACCTGTATGTTTGTAGTCGGTTTTTAATTTCATTTTATCATGAAACACAAAAGGGCCAACTTTAATTTCTTCCATAGTGCGGGTTGGGAAATAAAGGATCACCGCTTTTTTGATCCAGTCATTAGTATGCCAGCGTGTGCCTATTTGTTCAGCAACGCGTATTTCGCCTTTATCCAGTCTTTCAATAACGGAATGTATGGCATTGATGTAGTCATTTTCGCTTAAAAGGGTTCGGTTATCCCAAACCTCCTCAATCATTTTTTTAAGGTCAATCATTGATGAATATAAATTTTGTCAAATTAAAGGAATTTTAAGGAGATTTGTTTTAATTGTAATGTCAGATATTATAATAGAATATGGCTGAAAAAGAAAAGTTAAGAATTGATAAATATTTGTGGGCCATACGCATGTTTAAAACCCGCACACTGGCCTCTGATGCCTGCAAGGCAGGGCGTGTAAAGTTGGAGAGCAACAACATAAAAGCATCGCACGAGGTAAAAATTGGCGAAAGATACCAGATCTCAAAAGGACCGGAGCGTAAAGTAATACTGGTTTCGGGCTTATTGGAGAATAGGGTGGATGCCAAAAAGGCGGTGGATTATTACCAGGATATTACCCCGGTTGAGCATACTACAGCATTTAAATCAATGTTTCATGCGCCAATATTAAAACGTGACCGTGGCGCGGGCCGCCCAACCAAGCGCGACCGTCGCGAAACGGACGACCTCAAGGATAACTTCTTTGAAAACGCGCCGAAAAAGCCCGAGGACAGTTAAGTAGCAATATATGGCAAATTACACATTGATTAAATCCGATTATTTAGATGTGCCGTTAGGTACATTTCGTTGGTAGAATGTTTGTTTAATTACACCAAGCATTCCTATAGGAACGCCTCGTGCGATTATGCTTTTCTACCAACCAAAAGTCCCGCTGGGACTAATAAAATATAATTCAAGGTTATCCGCCCCCATAAATGGGACGGCAATGATAAGATATTTGAAAGAAAGAGGTGATGAAAGTTCATTGCCGTTGGCTTTAGCCAACGGCTAAGGACAAAACAACAGGGGGCTTTAGCCCAAATTACTATTTAATTAAGGGTAATTTGACAAGGCGTTTAAATCTCATCTTAATTTTATTGAGTAATATTGCACACAATTTAATACCCGCGAGCTGCTGCAGCTTATGAAAAGTATAGCCCAAAAAGTATTTGATATAGAAATAGAATCATTACAGCATGTTGCTGCCATGATTGATGAACAGTTTAGCCATGTAGCCAAAGCCATACTGAATGCCAAAGGCAGGCTGGTGGTTTGCGGCATGGGCAAATCTGGCCATGTTGGTCGTAAAATATCGGCTACGTTTACCAGCACGGGCACACCAAGTTTTTTTATGCACCCATCTGAAGCCTTTCACGGCGACCTGGGGATGATAGCGGCAGATGATATTGTGCTACTAATATCCTACTCGGGCGAAACAGAGGAAGTTTTAAAGATTATCCCATTTTTAAAGTGGAATAAAAATAAATTTATAGCTGTAACAGGTAATCCTAATTCTACCCTTGCTAAAAATGCCGACTTCTGTTTAAATGTACATGTTAAACAAGAGGCTTGTCCGTTGGAACTGGCGCCAACATCATCAACCACTGCAACCCTGGTTATGGGCGATGCCCTCGCCGTTGCGTTAATGACGTTGAGAGATTTTAGTCCGGCTGATTTTGCGCGTTTCCATCCCGGCGGAAGGCTGGGCCGTAAGCTGCTGGTAAAAGTTAAGGACCTGATGCGTACCGATGCCCTGCCTTTTATTGAACCCGATGCTACATTTACACAACTGGTTTTGCGGATGTCTGAAGGTAAGCTGGGCATGGTAATAGTAGGTTCGGCAAGTAAAGTTGAAGGGGTTATAACAGACGGCGACCTGCGCAGAGGGCTGGTAAAATATCCAAACATACAATCACTGCCTATTACTGAGATTATGAACGGCAACCCAATAATGGTTGATGAAAGTGAGCTGGTTTACGAAGCCGAAGAACTAATGATGGAACGTAAGATAACCACTTTACTAATACGCAACGCAGGTAATTGGGTAACAGGTATATACCAAATATTTAACCAGGTTTAAGACAAATGAGGTCCATAATTGTTATACCTGCCCGGTTAAAATCTACACGCTTGCCCCAAAAGGTATTGCTTGATTTGGGCGGTAAACCGGTTATTCAGCGGGTTTACGAGGCTTGCCTTAAATCTGAACTGCATAACGAGATATGGATAGCCGCAGATAGCGAGGAAGTATTTAATGTATGCAAAAAGTTTACCGATAATGTGTTGATGACACGGGAAGACCATCCCAGTGGCACAGATCGTATTGCCGAGGTTGCAGCGAAGGTCCCTTGTGATGTTGTAATAAATGTACAGGGCGATGAACCGTTTTTTGATGCCGATATAATAGACAGGCTGATTACTGTTATGCAACAAACTGATACAGCTATGGCAAGTGTTTACGCACCGGTAGAAACAATTGATGAACTGCATAACCCCAATTTGGTTAAAGTAGTTACTGATGTAAACGGTTATGCTGTTTATTTTTCAAGATACGCTATACCCTTTTCAAGGGACAAGATTTTAGAGGATGCATCTGCCTATAAAAAGCATATGGGTGTGTATGCATACAAGGCAAGCTTTTTGCCCGAGTTTGTAAAGCTGCCGGTTTCATTTTTAGAATCATCAGAAAAACTGGAGCAGTTAAGGGCAATAGAGAACGGATATAAAATTAAAATGATTGAAGTGAAGGGCTTTGAAAAGGGGATAGATACTCCTGAAGATCTGGAACATGCACGTAAAAAAATAGAAGATAATGGCACTATATAAAGATATTACCGGGAAGCCTTTTTTTATTGTTGGCCCATGCGTTATGGAGAACCAGGAGCTTTTATATACTGTAGCTGAAAAGGTTGCCGAAATTAAGAGCAAGTACCCGGTAACAATGATATTTAAATCATCATTTGATAAGGCCAACCGTACATCTGTGCACGCTTACCGCGGCCCGGGAATAGAAAAGGGAATGGAGATGCTGAATAAGGTAAAGGAGAAATTTGGTTTGGAAGTTACTACTGATATTCACGAACCTTACCAAGCTAAAATAGCTGCCGAGGTAGTTGATATATTACAGATCCCTGCGTTTTTATGCCGCCAAACAGATTTATTGGTAGCTGCCGCACAAACAGGTAAAGTAGTAAATGTTAAAAAAGCACAGTTCCTTTCAGGTCAGGATATGTTTTATCCGGCACAAAAAGTAAAGGAATCGGGTAACGAGCAAATAATCCTGACCGAACGTGGTAACTCATTTGGTTACAACAACCTGGTGGTAGATTTCAGGAATATTTATGATATGAAAGAGTTTGGTTACCCGGTTTGTATGGATTGTACCCATTCGGTTCAGCGCCCCGGGGGTGCAGGTGGCAAAACCGGCGGCGACAGGAAGTTTGTACCTAACATGGCATACGCGGCAAGGGCGTTTGGCGCAAGCGGTTACTTTATAGAAACTCATCCTGATCCTGACCATGCCTTAAGCGACGGTCCTAACATGTTGTATTTAACAGATCTGGAAGAGTTGATCAAGTCTTTGATAAGCTAATAATACTCAAGGCACAAAAACCAATATCATGAAAGCTGTAGTAATATCAAATCCCGGAGGCCCGGAAAGCCTGATAATTGAAGAAAGGGCCTTGCCTGTTGTAAAGGAGGGATGGGTATTGGTAAGAGTAAAGGCATTTGGTTTAAACAGATCTGAATTGATGACCCGGAAGGGGCTTTCGCCGAATGTGAAATTTCCGAGAGTGTTAGGGATTGAATGTGTAGGTGTAATAGAAGATGATCCAAGTGGCGAATACAAGCCGGGACAAAAAATAGCAGCCTGCATGGGCGGGATGGGGCGCGACTATGATGGTGGTTATGCTGAATATATTTTATTACCCAAGGCATTGATTTACCCGTTCAACAGTCATTTACCCTGGGAACAGTTAGGTGCACTGCCCGAGATGTTTGAAACGGTTTACGGTTCGCTGCACCTTGCTCTTAAGATAAAAGCCGGAGAAACGCTGCTGATACGTGGCGGCACATCATCAATAGGGTTACTTGCGGCTCAAATGGCAAAACAAAGTAGTGTAAATGTTATTGCAACAACCCGAAGTACCGGGCGTGTTGAACTACTGACTGCCAATGGCGCGCAAAATGTAGTTATTGATGATGGCGAGATTTCAGAAAAGGTAAGGGAGATATTGCCAAAAGGTGTTGATAAAGTTTTAGAACTGGTGGGCACCGTTACCCTTAAAGATTCACTGGCCTGTGCCGCTCCAGGTGGCACAGTTTGTATGACGGGAATGCTGGCTGAGCAATGGTCGGTTTCCGATTTTGCACCAATGGAATTTATTCCGGCCACCGTAAGCCTAACCGTTTACGATTCCGGTCAGGTCAAATCCGGAAAAGATAGTTTTCAAGCATTTATAAATGATGTTGAAAACGGCGGCATCAAACTAAGCATTGGAAGAGTTTTCACGCTGGATAATATTCAGGAGGCTCATCGTTTAATGGATAGCAATCAGGCAGGAGGCAAAATAGTGGTTATTACCTAACGCTTTAATAATCTGTCTTCAACTCTGATGTTTCCCAAAGTTTGAATGCGGACAGGGCTTCATCTCGCATAAGCTGTACAAATGGCATTTTGCGCTTATCCATCGGTCTTTCCAACTCATTATAAATAAAATGATCGTCGAAGCCTATTGCGGCGGCATCAGCCTTGCTATTGGCATAGTAAACCTTATCAATACGAGCCCAGTAAATGGCACCCAGGCACATAGGGCAGGGTTCGCAGCTGGTATAAATTTCACAGCCCTCTAAATTAAAAGTACCCAGCTCCTGGCAAGCCAGCCTAATAGCAGATACTTCGGCATGTGCGGTAGGGTCGTTAGTAAGGATAACCTTGTTGGCACTGCGCGCCAATACCATTCCATCTTTTACAATAACAGCACCAAACGGACCGCCTAATCCCTGCTTTACATTATATTCAGATAAGTCAATGGCCATCTGCATAAATTTCTCTTGTCCCTGGTTTTCCATATTTATTATAATTAAAAAACCCCAACATAAAGCCGGGGTTTTGTAAATCTATCTAATATTTTTATCATCTGCACATCTGCATATTCACGCATCTGCACATCGCATATTATTTTTTATCCTTGGCGTAGGCGTCGTTAAGCCTTTTAATAACATCAGCAGTTACATCCAATCCTGGGTCGCCATATAGCATGGTTGGGTCGCCTTTTTTGAAGGTTAACACCATTTTGTAACCTTTTTCTTTAGCGTAAGCTTTGGTAAAATCAACCAGTTTTTCGTAAAGTTTGGTTTGCTCATTAACCTGGTCGTTTTGTACC
>JAQBNZ010000229.1 GCA_028288285.1 Mucilaginibacter sp. | reverse complement strand
CGCTTTTTCCCAAGCTTATTTGAGCTGAGGGGCCAAAGCTTCTTGTGGATGCATGACCTATCTACTTACGATGCAATAATAACTTTTAGCCCTTTACCTATAATTGGCGGGCATATAAGTTTAATGTGTTTATTAATGACCATATCTACATTGATATATACGTACTTTAATAACCAAATTTCGGGCGCTACCGGCCAAATGAAATATATAGGTTATATAACACCTATTATTTTCTTTGCTACACTTAATGTTTACCCTTCAGGTTTAAATTATTATTACTTTTTGGCTAATATGCTTACCTTTTTACAGCAGTACATTATTAAATTAATGGTTGATGATAAAAAGATACATGCCCAGATCCAGGAGAACAAAAAGAAACCGGAAGATCCTAAAAAGAAAAAATCAGGTTTTGGTGCCAAATTAGAAGAAATGATGCGCCAGCAACAACAAGTGCAGACTAAGAAAGGGAAATAGTGAATAGAGAGTGGTTAATTAGAGATTAGTTAACCTTAATATAAAAGAAACCCACAGTTGAACAGGCTGTGGGTTTTTTGTTGGGATATGAGCCCATAAGACTAAACGCTCCTGCAATCGCTCGGCTCCAGCCGAGTGATAATTATTATTAGGCCTCTGGCCGCCATAAATACAAAAACACTAAATATATTAGCAATTAATATTTACATTTGCTATATGTATGCAATTGTGGATATTGAAACTACCGGGGGGCATGCCAGCGCTAATGGCATAACAGAAATTGCTATTTGCATACATGATGGTAAAAAGATTACCCGGCGCTTTGAAACACTGGTAAACCCACAGCGGGACATCCCCGTTTACATTCGCGCGCTAACGGGTATCACTAATGAGATGGTACAAAGCGCCCCACTTTTTGAAGATGTTGCACATGAGATTTACCACATGCTTAAAGGGCAGATATTTGTTGCCCATAACGTAAACTTCGATTATTCCTTTTTAAAATACCACCTTAATGCGGCAGGTTATGAGCTGCAGGCCAACAAGCTTTGCACCGTTAGGCTGGGCCGCAAAATAATGCCGGGATTGCTATCATACAGCCTGGGTAAGCTTTGTACCCACCTGGACATTCCAAACATTAGCAGGCACCGTGCCATGGGAGATGCCGAGGCCACCGCGCAACTATTTAGTCTTTATTTAAAAAGCGATACTGATAATCACATAAGCAAAGCTTTAAAACAAAACTCAAAAGAACAAGTACTGCCTGCCAACCTGCCCAAAGCGGATATTGAGGCTTTGCCATCATCGCCCGGCATCTATTACTTTCATGACCAAAAGGGCAAGGTTATTTATGTGGGAAAGGCAAAAAATATTAAAAAACGGGTATGCAGCCATTTTACGGGCAACAACCCTAATTTGCAGCGGCAGGAATTTTTACGAAACATTTATCGCATCAGTCACCAGGTTTGCGGTACGGAACTGATTGCTTTTGTGCTGGAAGCGGTAGAAATAAAACGCCTTTGGCCAAAGTATAACCGGTCGCTTAAACGCTTTGAAAACACTTACGGACTGTACGCCTTTGAAGATCAGCGCGGCTACCTGCGCCTTGCGGTTGATAAGCACCGAAAGCATATGCCATCTGTTTATGCCTGCAATTCGCTGCTTGAAGGTCATAACCTGTTAACTACACTGATAGAGACCTTTAACCTATGCCCCAAACTGTGCTTTGTACAAAAAAACGATCAGCCTTGTAACGGCAGCAACGTAGGCTCATGCGCCTGTGAGGGGCATGAAGCACCGGATGACTACAATCAAAGGGTAACAGCCGCCATTGATGAGCTGAAAAAAGCCCTGCCTACTTTTGCTATCCGCGATGAAGGGCGCACTGATGATGAACACAGCTGCATCCTGATAGAGGAAGGCCGTTTTTATGGCATGGGCTATATCTCGCATTACTACAATGCAGATAATATTCAGGCTTTAAAAAATTACCTTACGCCTTACCCCGGTAACGATTACATTAAGAATATTGTAACGGGATATGCCAGTCGTTTTCCCGAGCGCAAGGTGAGTTTTTCGGTGTAATTCTCTTCATGTCATTGCGAGGAGCATAGCGACGTGGCAATCTCGTAGCCAGTGCATGATCGCTTTGCACGCGACGAGATTGCCGTGCTATCGTTCGCAATGACATAGTTTTTTATTTGAGCAATTTCCGCTGCAACCCTTTATAACTATTACAACCTTTACGACAACTACAATTAACATTCCCAAAACAAATAAATTTCCTTCAGGTTAATATTATAATATAAACTACTATTATGGATAGCATAAACCAGCAACAGCCTGAAGATAACTTCAAGAACTTAGAAGGCAATGAGGCCTGGAAAAAACTAAAGGAAATGGCCGAAGGGACTAGCTGCTTTTTTTGCAGCAATATTAAAACCGGACTGCCCTTCTCTACCCGACCTATGGCGCCAGAAAAGATAGATGACAATGGCGATATATGGTTCCTGAGTGCTAACGACAGCCACAAAAACATGGAAATTGCCACCGACCCCATGGTACAGTTGCTTTTCCAGGGATCAAAATATTCAGATTTCCTGAACGTTTATGGCATTGCAGAGATTATTGAAGATAAAGAAAAGATTAAAGAATTGTGGGAACCTGTATTAAAAACATGGTTTACAGAGGGAGTTGATGACCCAAGGATAACTGTTATAAAAGTATCGCCAACACAAGGCTATTACTGGGATAACAAACACGGCAACGCAATAGCATTTGCAAAACAGCTTGTTGGTGCCGCTTTAGGTAAAACACTGGATGATTCAATAGAGGGTAAACTCCAGGTATAATATAGTTGATCGGGTTGGCTAAGTAAGTCGATGATTAGATACGCTCTAATAGCTTAACCAACCCGCTTCAACTTACTTCTTCAAATACTTATCAAACCATTTTATATATCGCTCCACCCTATCCACCTGGTAGCTTGGGGTACTAATGCCGTGGTTTTGGTTAGGATATAATATTAATTCTGTTGGTATACCTAATGACCGTAATGCCTGGTACATTTGCTCGCTACCGGCAGTTGGCACGTTAAAATCTTTTAAGCCAGACATAAACAGCACCGGCGTTTTTATCCTGTCGGCGTGCAGGAAAGGGTATGATATTTTAGTATATACATCTATATTTTTCCATGGCTGGCCAAGTTCGTTATCATACTGCAGAATGTACTGGTCTATACCATAATTGGCAACCTGTAACGCGCTACCTGCACCGCTGGCCGCAGCTTTAAAGCGTGTATCAGATGCTATCATAAAATCGGTTAAGATACCGCCATAGCTCCAGCCGCCAATTCCCAGCTTATCAGGATCGGCAATGCCTTGTTTAATTAGTTCGTCAACGGCACCTTGCAAGTCAATCACCTCCTTATTGCCCCAATCTGCATTAATAGTTTTTGTAAAATCAATACCCCTGCCCGAGCTGCCACGGTAGTTTACGGCTGCAACCGCATAACCTGCACTGGCCAAGATTTGGCGGGTACCGTCAAAACTATAATCATCCTGCCCAACCGGCCCGCCATGTATAAACAATATCATAGGCAGTTTTTTATTTACAACGCTATCTGGCGTAAATAATAGCCCGGATACCAGAGTGCCATCCTTGCTTTTTGATTGGAAAGGTTTTACATGTGCCAATTTTACTTTACTCAGCCATTCCTTATGGTGATAAGTTAAACGTCTTAGCTTGCCTGCTTCTAAAGCATACAGCTCAAAAGGCATGTATGGCGTACTGTAGCTTACCACGTAATTACCGGCGCTATGCGTGGTTATATCATCAACTTTGAACTTACCCCGTATTATAGTAGTTGTTTTTTGCAATTGCAGATTATAAACGGCTGCATAACGCTCACGGTCATCATCAACTAAAAAAGCTATGCTTTTACTGTCTTTACCCCATGTTGGGTTATCTACAGGGCGGTCAAGTGGCAGGGTAAGCAATTTATTGTTTGTACCATCCGCGTTCATCATGCACAAAACATTCTGATCATACATGGTATAACTGTCGTTGGTTTGGCGCAGATAGGCTATATACTTGCCGTCCGGACTCCATATGGGGCTATTGTCATGGCCTGTCCAGGTGGTAAGTTGCTTTACAGCGCCACCCAGTTTGGCTTCAACAGAAAATATATCTGTATTCTCGTTTTTATCAGGATCCTCAGTGTGATTACTCACAAAAGTAATAGCCTTACCATTAGGCGACCAAACCGGCGAAACCTCATCAAAATTACCATTGGTTAAGGTATCCAGTTTTTTGGTTACAATATCAAACAGGTATAAATGTTTATGCTGATGCTCCAGGTAACCTACATAATCCTGTTTAAAGTGATAACGGTCTACCACAATTGGCTTAGGGGTTTTTGGTGCTTCTTTGCCTTTGTACTCCGGGTCTTCTATCACCATTACTACCTTGCTGCCATCCGGCGACCATGCGTAATCATCCAAATTCCCTTTTATATCGCTTAATTTACTACCCTCTCCACCCCTGCGGTCCATCAGCCATAATTGCGAACCACTTTTTGATTCACGCGATGATAAAAATCCCAGATATTTACCATCCGGACTCCAGCGGGCTTTTGAAGCAGGCTCCGGGCCGTGCGTTAATTCAATGGATTGTTTACCATCCCAGCTTTGCATCCATAAATGCGATACACGTTTATCCTTGGCGGTATCAACTTCGGCAACGCTGTAGGCTATCCACTTCCCATCCGGCGAAATCTGCGGATCGCTGACGGTTGGTATTTTATAAAAATCGGACGGTTGAAATGGTTTTTTATCGCTTTGCGCGAAAGCAGCGGCAGATAAACAGGCAAACAAGATAACAGGTAAAGTTTTTCTCATATAATAATGAATTTGCACGTAATTTAAAAAATATTGTGAAGAGATCAACAGAAAGGGCATACAAGTAGAGACACAATATTTTAGGTCTCCTTAATTTTGTGCCTTTGTTGGAGTTGTCTCCAACAAATCGCCATGCTTATATCTAACTGGCCAATAGCTTGTATAAGTTGGAGACAACTCCAACAACGGTGGAGGTATTTAACAAATCTCTAAATTATCCCTGCTTTCTCCAGTTCAACCTGCATTTGCTGCTGCAGTTTTAGGGCCTCTGCACGTGCGGCATCAGCAAAGTCTTCGCCGTTACTTGCATAGATAATGGAACGCGATGCATTTACTATCAATCCGCAATCGGGTGTCATGCCGTACTTGCATACTTCTTCCAGACTGCCGCCTTGTGCACCTACGCCCGGCACCAGTAAGAAATTATCGGGCGCATATTTACGAATGTTGGTAAACTCGGTGCTTTTGGTAGCACCTACCACAAACATTATCCTATCTGCATCGGCCCAGGTATTGGCCTTTTGTATAACCGTCTCAAACAAGTAACCATCTCCGGTTTGCAGGTATTGAAAATCTTTACTGCCAACTGATGAAGTGAGCGCAAGCAGTATCACCCACTTGCCATTGTACTTTAAATAGGGCGTAACGCTGTCATTACCCATATATGGCGTAACGGTAATAGCATCAAAGCTCATGCCCGATGCATCCTCATTAAAAAATGCTTTGGCGTAATTATCAGATGTGTTACCTATATCGCCACGCTTGGCATCTATGATAGATAAACAGTCTTTAGGAAGATATTCATAAGTGGATATGAGGCTTTGCAACCCTTTCAAACCCCGGCTTTCATAAAAGGCGGCATTGGGCTTGTAAGATATGCACAGGTCATGCGTAGCATCAACAATGCGTTTGTTAAACTCAAAAACCGGATCGGGGTATTGCTTTAAAAATTCGGGGATCTTTTCAATATCGGTATCGAGCCCAACACATAAAAAAGTTTTTTTTAGTTTGATCTGTTCTATAAGTTGTTGGCGAGATATCATTTAAAGGTGGTTTTTGTTGCGGCAAAAATCTAAAAAATTAGTTTAACAGATGATTTTTTTTT
>JAQBNZ010000140.1 GCA_028288285.1 Mucilaginibacter sp. | reverse complement strand
CGGCACTGCGCTGTACGGTTTAAATAAGCTTTACCTTTTAATGGAAAAACAGCACAATCGTGGCCAGGATGGCGCGGGGGTGGCTACCATTAAACTGGATATTGAACCGGGCAAACGCTACATTAGCAGGCACCGTTCAATGGCTTCAAATGCCGTTGCTGATATATTTGAATACATCCAGAAAAAATTTGCTGAGATACAAAAGGAAACGCCTGAGAAAATGGCCGATGCCGAATGGCTTAAAGAACACGTTAGCTTTACCGGAGAAGTGTTGTTAGGCCACCTGAGGTATGGTACACATGGTAAAAACAGCATTGAAAGTTGCCACCCTTTTCTTCGTCAAAACAACTGGATGACCCGTAACCTGGTTATTGCCGGTAACTTTAACATGACCAATGTTGATGAGTTACTGCAGCAGTTATATGACCTGGGTCAGCATCCTAAAGAAAAAGCCGATACCATTACTGTTCTTGAAAAAATGGGTCATTTTATTGATACCGAAAACCAGGGACTATTTGATCAGTATAAACGCGAGGGCCTTAACGATAACATGGAGATCAGTAAAATGATAGCCAATGATATGGATGTAGCCAAAATACTGCGTAAATCTGCCAAGAACTGGGATGGTGGTTATACCATTGCAGGAATATTGGGCCACGGTGATGCTTTTGTAATGCGCGACCCGGTTGGTATACGCCCTGCGTTTTATTATTATAACGATGAGATAGTGGTTGCCGCCTCGGAGCGTCCTGCTATACAAACCGCTTTTAATATCCCTATGGAGGATATTAAAGAGATTAAACCCGGTCATGCGCTTATTGTTAAAAAGAATGGCAAGATCACTGAAGACATGTTCAGCGAGCCAGTAGAGAAAAAAGCCTGCTCATTTGAGCGGATCTATTTTTCTCGCGGCAGCGATGCTTCTATTTATCGTGAGCGGAAACAATTGGGCCGGTTGCTTTGCCCGCAGATATTGGATTCTATTAATAACGATATTAAGAATACGGTATTCTCTTACATTCCTAACACTGCCGAAGTGGCCTTTTATGGCATGGTTGAAGGGGTGCATAAGTATATTAAAAAATACCAGCGCGACAGGTTACTGAACCGCGAGGATAAAATAAGTGAAGAGGAATTGACAGAAGTGCTATGCCTTGCACCACGTGTAGAGAAGATAGCCATTAAAGATGTTAAGCTTCGTACTTTTATAACCCAGGATGCCGACCGCAGCGAAATGGTTGCCCACGTATATGATACTACTTACGGATTGATTAACAAGGGCGCCGATACGCTGGTTGTGCTGGATGATTCAATTGTGCGTGGTACTACATTAAAACAAAGTATTTTAAAGATACTGGACAGGTTGGGTCCTAAAAAGGTTGTAGTAGTATCATCAGCACCGCAGATACGTTACCCGGATTGCTATGGTATTGATATGTCACGCATGGGTGAGTTTGTTGCTTTTGAGGCAGCTATCAGCTTACTAAAAGAGCAAGGTAAAGAGAACATTATTACTGAGGTTTACCAAAAATGTAAGGATAGTTCTAAATTGGCCAAGGAAGATGTTACCAACTATGTAAAGGCCATTTATGCGCCGTTTACCGATCAGGAAATATCTGACCGCATAGCTAAAATAATAACCCCTAAAAATATTAAGGCCGAAGTACAAGTGCTTTATCAAACATTAGATAATTTGCACATTGCCTGCCCTGATCATACAGGCGATTGGTACTTTAGTGGCGATTACCCAACCCCTGGAGGTAACAAGGTAGTTAACCGCGCTTTTGTTAACTGGATGGAAGGCAAGAACCAAAGAGCATATATGTAATTATTGAGGCGAAAGCTAAAAGTAAGGCGAAAAGTATTAAACTTTTCGCCTTTTTTGTTTAAGGCTTTTACTTTTATGTATGCACATATAAATCTGAGGTATAGAATGCCCCTTGAATACTATTTAACTAACCCGCCGGTGCCGAGAAAACGAAATGGGTAACCAGCCTATCTATTAATACCAGCGATGCTATGATGAGTGCTATACCTGCAACCTCATTAAGGCGGTGAACTAATTTTTTGGATATGCGGTCGCGGAGTTTGTTGGCATAAAATGCCTTGGTGGTATCAAGCCCAAACTGTACTACCAGTATAGTGATAAACATAATGGCTATTTTAAGCGACCTGTTATGTACTCCCTGGTGATATACGGTACTGGCGGCGCCTATAACAACCGTCCAATGGAATAGGATGGTTGGATTAAATATGCACATCACAAACCCTTTAAAAAAATAACCGGCACGGTTTATATTGTTGGGTATTACATTTTTATAATTAACATCGGCCTTTTTAAAAATGTAATATACACCTATAGTGAATAATACAATGCTGCCAACTATGCCGGCAACGGTTTTATCATTGGATGATATGTCAAAATATTGTGATCCGAATAGTATGGCACCCACAAAAACCATATCGCTGCATACCACACCAAGCGCTAAAGCAACGCCCGCATGGAAACCTTTTTCAATACTGGTTTTTATTAATGCGAAAAAAACGGGGCCGGTAATAAACGTAAGCACTAAACCAAACCCAATCCCCGATATAATAGCTTCTATCATTAATTAAGGCTTATATCCCTGTTTTTGTCCTGATAAAAAATCAGGACACTAATATGCAACTTTTATATGTTAACTAACAAACTTTAAAATTGTGATTTATTATTTTGAAAAAAATATAGCCATAATTATAAAAATTAATTTAAGTTTAGTGTTTCAAACACACCAATATTAATAACCTAATTAAGTAATGGAACAAAACACTACTAAAAGCTATGGTTCAGCACTATACACGTTGGCAACCGTATTTTTCTTTTGGGGCTTTTTAGCTGCCTCTAATGGTATCTTCATACCCTTTTGTAAGGCGCATTTTAGTTTAACACAATTTGAATCGCAATTAATTGACTTTACTTTTTACGGTGGATATTTTATAGGGTCATTAGGGCTATATTTTGCATCGGCAATTTCACGTGTTGATATCTTAAACAAGTTAGGCTACAAGAACGGTATTGTAATTGGTTTAGTAATATCAGCTGTTGGTGCCTTAATTATGGTGCCTGCTATTAACTCAGGCTCATTTGCGTTTATACTGGCTACGTTCTTTGTAATAGCATTAGGTTTCTCGTTACAACAAACCGCGGCCAACCCGTTTGTAGTAGCATTGGGTACGCCAGAAACTGGTTCAAACCGTCTTAACTTTACCGGTGGTGTAAACAACTTTGGCAGTATTATGGGCCCAGTTGTGGTAAGTATCGTTTTGTTTGGCTCGGCCAGCAAACTGATAAAGCCAGAAGATGTACAAATATCATCAGTAAATAATCTATATTATATATTAGCAGGCTTGTTCCTGGCGGTGGCATTATTCTTTTGGATATCAAAACTACCAAGCGTAACCAGCGACGAAAAAATAGAACCAAGCCATAAAGCAAATCTTCCGTTAGGTATTATTTTTATTGCTTTCCTTTTAATATTGGTTGCAGGTCCGGCAAGTATATCAACAGGTATTCCAAAATCATATTTTGTATACGCTTCTTTAGTAATTATCCTGGCATCGCTTATCGGTTCGGTATCGGCAGCAGGAAAAAGCAAAAATGGCTGGGGCGCGATGCAGTACCCGCAATTAGTTTATGGTATGATAGCCATATTTACCTATGTGGGTACCGAAGTTACCATACAAAGTAACATGGGTGCTTTGTTAGAAACAAAGGCTTTTGGCGGTTACAAACCATCAGAAATTGCACCATTTATTTCCCTGTACTGGGGTAGTTTAATGATAGGCCGCTGGACAGGTGCTATTGGTGCGTTCAAATTGTCAAAAGTAGCAAAAATACTTTTAACGGTAGTTGTTCCTTTTATAGCATTCGGCGTTGTATTGCTGGTTAATCACTTAAGTGGCACCAATGTAAGCAACCTGTACGTATACGCGGTTTGTGTGGTTGTATTAATTATCGGTTTTCTTTATGGCCAGCAAAAACCTATTCGTACACTGGCTGTGTTTGGTATTTTAGGTGTGATATTTATGCTTATTGGTTTAATGTCAACTGGCATAATAGCTATATTCGCCTTTATTAGTGGTGGTTTATGCTGCTCAATTATGTGGCCGTCAATCTTCTCACTCTCAGTTACCGGTTTAGGTAAATATACCAGCCAGGGATCGGCATTTTTAATTATGATGATCCTGGGTGGGTCTATCATCCCGCCGGTGCAGGGCATATTGGCTGATACAAGCGGTATTCACTTATCATACATTGTTCCTGTAGTTGGCTTTGCTTACCTGGCATTCTTTGCCTGGAAAGCTGGTGCTATTCTACGTAAACAAGGTATTGATATTGACCACGTAGAAGTATCAGGAGGACACTAATTTTTCTTTTAGTCATTGAGTCATTTGCTTCGCTGTCAGTAAGTCATTGAAGTTGGTTTTAAGAATGACTCAATGACCTAATGACTCAATGATAAAACAATGAAACCCAGTTTCGATAGTATTTTCATGAATCTGGCAACCGACCTGGCCAAACGCTCACATTGCGTAAAGGCCCAGGTCGGTGCCGTTTTAGCGAAGGACACACGGATTATATCAATAGGTTATAATGGCCCGCCGGCAGGTACCCATAATTGCGATGAGGAGTGGCCTGAAACAGGTTGCGCCCGCGATTCAAAAGGTAGCTGCTCGCTTGCACTGCATGCCGAAGAGAATGCCATATTATATGCCGTGAAAAATGGTGCTAATTTAGAGGGAGCTACGCTTTACACTACACTATCACCATGCCTGCCTTGTGCCAGGCTGATCTTCTCTGCCGGCATCAAACATGTTTACTTTGATAAATCATACGCCCAATACAAAGGCTTAGTAAGCGATGAAGGGGTTGACTTTTTAAACAGGTTTGGAGTAAGCGCTGTGAAGGTTAACGAAGCTGTATAAACGTGCGTCATTGGAACGAAGCAATCTTCGCCATGCATGTAGCCAACTGTCTATTCCGAGATCCTTCGCTATCGCTCAGGATGACAAATAAAATACCACCTTGTCATGCTGAACGTTTGAAGCATCTATTCGCCGCCAAGGAGCCGACATGCATAGTTGCTATCAGATCCTTCGCTATCGCTAAGGATGACAAGGCACCCTCAGTGACGTTTTATTATCTCTTACCTTTAAGCTTTCAAAAGCGGTTCTACCTTATCCAGCGCGAATTGCAACTGCTGCTCGGGAGTAAGATTGGTGTTATCTAATATAATGGCATCATCGGCCCTTACCAGCGGGCTTTCGGTGCGGGTAGTATCTGCGTAGTCGCGGTGGGCTAAGTTCTCAAATATCTCTTCTAATGTTATTTCAGGATTTTTTACATGGATCTCTTTATAACGACGCTCGGCACGTATTTTTGGGTCGGCAGTCATGAAAAGTTTTACGGGGGCATCAGGGAAAACGGCTGTTCCTATATCGCGGCCATCCATCACTATATTTTTTGATTTGCCCATGCGTTGCTGCTGTTTTACCATTTCGCGGCGAACTTCGCGCAGGGCAGATACCTCACTTACCTTTTCAGAAACAGGCATCAGGCGTATCTCTTCAGACACTTCTTCGTCATTAAGGGTGATGTGCGTTTCATAATCGCGCGAATGAAAGTTGAGGTGGATGTTTTTTAAGGCCTCCTCAATTTGAGCATGGTCAGTTGAGTTGATGTTGTTTCTCAAAAAGTACAAAGCAACCGCACGGTACATTGCACCACTATCAACATATATAAAATGAAGCTTTTTTGCTAAAGCCTTGGCAAGGGTACTTTTACCACATGATGAGTAGCCGTCAATAGCTACTATTATATTTTTGCTCATCGGGGAACGAAGTTACGGTTTTTGGTGATTAGTTGATTATATGAATAGCCTCTCACGTGTTTTTGATTGATAAAACCACTCACTCAATTAACCTAATCCAACTTAATCAATTAAATTTGGCCCATGAATTTTAATAAGGCCGACCTGCAAAAAGAAATTTCTTACAAAACATCACGCAGCGGCGGTAAGGGCGGGCAAAATGTTAACAAGGTATCTACCAAGGTAGAGCTGTTGTTCTCTATAAATAACTCTGCATTATTTACTGATGAAGAAACGCTGTTACTGAACGAAAAGCTGCAAAACCGCTTTAATAAAGATGGCTATGTACAGGTTATATGTGATGAGGAACGCAGCCAATACCTGAATAAAGAAATTGCTGTTGAACGCTTAGTTGTATTACTAACTAATGCCTTACATAAACCTAAAATAAGAAGACCCAGCAAGGTAAGTAAGGCGGCCAAGCTGGCTCGTTTAGGCGCTAAAAAAATGCAGGCTACTAAAAAGGATAACCGCAAACGAAACTTTGATATTAATTAAAACGGTATAATACAGATAACGCCCCCCATTGGTGACTGTGCACCATCTCTTTTACATCTTTGGTATTAAATATTGCCGAAATATCAAATATAAAGCGCCCGGTTGCATAACTTGCGCCCACCTGGTTACTAAATACAACAGGGTTAATATCACCGGTTATTTCCTGCGTTCCGGCTTCGGGGTGTTTTTTAAATAAACTTCCCTGCACGGTAGCATCATAAGCCACTACATTAATTTGCGGTTTGTAATAGAAAAATAATTCCTGCTTATGCAGCAAACCCTGACTGCTGCTTTTACTGGCCGTGCTTTGGGTGCTTACTGATTGAAACAGCTGATTAAAATTACCTAACCGAAGCATTGGCCCAACCCCGGCACCGGTAAAACCATTACCCAGGTTGGCATAGCTCGTTAAGCTGATATCTGCCCAGTCAGATCTTCCTAACAACTTATTGTACTCGGCACTCAGGTTAAGTTCCGCATCGTTCCTGATTTGGTATTGCCAGCTGTTAAGTGTATAAAACCCAAATGTATTGTGAATGAATTTTTGAATTGGATAACCGCCCGCCGCAGGCCCTACAACGCCTATTTTAGCACTCAGCTTTAAATTGCTTTCGTTTTTATACAGCAGGTTTAATGATGAACCAAGGTAAAGGTAACCGGCAACAGGCCTGTCAACATAATCTACAGATGGTAAAAAGCCTGATTGGGCGTTGTATATTTTTTGTCCTATCTCAAACCCCAGAACTTTATTAGCCAAATTTTGATTGCCCTTTACATCAAGTGCATGACGGTAATAAAGAAAAAAGCCATTGGTATAGTACCGGTCAGATCCTTGCGCCAGGAAAGAATCATTATCAGATTGAAAGCCAACCTCGTTACCGCGGTTTTGTGCAAATGAGTTAAGGCCTGTAACAAGGCATGCGGCTAATAAAATAGATTTTAATTTCATGTAGGGCTCTTAAGGGTACGCTAAAATAGAAAAAGCAGGGATTTTTCCCTGCTTTTTCTATTTTATTTAATTGAAATTCATAAACGCTCTTATTCCTACTCGTTAGAAATGACAAGTTTGTGTTATTAAACTACGGCCAACGCAGCCTTTTCCTTTTCTTTCACCGTCAAATCAATAGCACCACTTACTTTCTCATCCAACAAAGCTAAAGTAATAACCTCGCGCATATCGGTTACGTAATGAAACTGCAGGTCTTTAATATAACCCTCTTTTATCTCCAAAATATCTTTTTGGTTTGATTTGCATAGGATAATCTCCTTAATATTAGCACGTTTGGCTGCAAGTATCTTCTCTTTTATACCACCTACAGGTAACACCCGGCCACGCAGGGTTATTTCGCCTGTCATGGCTAAATGAGGTTTTATTTTACGTTGGGTAAATGCCGATACCAGCGCGGTAAGCATAGTAACACCTGCCGATGGGCCATCTTTAGGGGTAGCGCCAGCCGGTACATGAACGTGCACATCCCATTGCTCAAACAGTTTTGGGTGTATATTAAAGAAACCAGCATGCGCTCTTAAATATGCTAATGCTATGGTTACAGATTCCTTCATTACATCGCCCAGGCTACCGGTTAAAGTTAGCTTACCATTACCCGGACTTAAACTGGCTTCTATAAATAATATATCGCCACCAACCGATGTCCAAGCAAGGCCTGTTACCACACCTGCAGTATCATTATTCTCGTACAGGTCTTTATCATAAAATGGAGCACCTAATATCTTCTCCACTTCTTTTTTATTTACCTGCGGATTGTAGGCTTCTTCCATAGCTATATTTTTAGCTACACCGCGTACAACAGAACCTATTCTTTTCTCCAGTGCCCTAACGCCCGATTCACGGGTATAATCTTCAATCAGCTTTTCTAATATATCACCCTTTATAATCACATCTTTAGCGGTTAAGCCGTGGGCCTCGCGTTGTTTTGGTAATAAGTGCCTCTTAGCTATCTCTATCTTTTCTTCAATGGTATAACCGTTCACCTCAATAATCTCCATACGATCAAGCAAGGCTGGCTGTATAGTGCTTAATGAATTTGCGGTTGCAATAAACATTACGTTAGACAGGTCAAAGTCTATCTCTACGTAGTTATCATAAAAAGTGCTGTTCTGTTCAGGGTCAAGCACCTCTAATAAGGCAGATGATGGATCACCCCTAAAATCAGTACTTACCTTATCTATCTC
The DNA here is from genome assembly GCA_028288285.1 of Mucilaginibacter sp. Lineage (GTDB taxonomy): Bacteria > Bacteroidota > Bacteroidia > Sphingobacteriales > Sphingobacteriaceae > Mucilaginibacter. Next base: position 12,259 of record JAQBNZ010000140.1, on the reverse strand, counting down.
GTCTAATATAAATACCGGGTTAGCAGCACCTGCCTTTTTAACCGATTGTATAATACGACCAGGCATAGCTCCAATATAAGTTTTACGGTGACCACGTATCTCGGCTTCGTCACGCACTCCACCCAATGCCATACGCACATATTTGCGGCCTAACGCCTTGGCAATTGATTTACCTAAAGATGTTTTACCAACTCCCGGAGGGCCAACCAGGCAAAGGATAGGGGCCTTCATGTTGTGCTTTAATTTAAGCACTGCCAAATATTCTATAATGCGTTGTTTTACTTTATCAAGGCCAAAGTGATCTTTATCCAATACCTTTTGGGCACGTTTAAGGTCAAAATTGTCTTTAGTAAATTCGTTCCAGGGCAGGTCAAGCAACAGTTCCAGATAGTTAATCTGTATCGAATAATCTGCCGCGGCAGGATTAGTACGGGTTAGCTTCTCCAGTTCTTTTGTAAAATGGCTTTTTACATCCTTATCCCATTTTTTCTTCATGGCGCGCTTGCGCAAGTTCTCTATTTCAAGATCGGGAGAGGTGCCTCCCAGTTCTTCCTGGATGGTTTTTAGCTGCTGGTTTAGGAAATAATCGCGTTGTTGCTTGTCCAGATCAACCCTTACTTTGGTTTGTATCTGATTCTTCAACTCCAGCATTTGCAGGTCAAGCGTTAAATGCTCCAGCACAATGTTAATCCTATCGCGCAGGCTTTGAGTTTGCAGGAGTACCTGTTTAGCCGCCATATCAGCATTCATGTTTGATGATATGAAGTTGATAAGGAACGATGTGCTTTCAATATTACGGATAGCAATTCCAGCCTCGCTCGGTATATTGGGCGATAGCTGTATAATATTCATAGCCATGTCTTTAACAGACGATACCATGGCCTTAAACTCTTTATCTTCTTTAGCTTTAACCTCTTTAAAGGGTTCCAGAGTAGCTTTTATGTATGGCTCACTTTGTACCTCGTCTTTTAAAATGAAACGCTTTTTACCTTGTAGTATCACCGTGGTGTTACCATCAGGCATTTGCAGCATTTTTATAATTAAAGCAATGGTGCCTACTTTATGCAGTTGACTAAAAGTAGGATCTTCAATACTCACATCCTGTTGGGCAACAACACCAATCAGTCGGCTGCCTTTATTAGCATCGCGTATTAATTTAATTGATTTATCTCTGCCAACAGTTATAGGAATTACCACTCCAGGAAATAGCACAGTGTTGCGAAGCGGTAGTATCGGTAAAAACTCGGGTACCTCCTCATTATTCATCTCCGCTTCATCCTCTGATGACATCAGCGGAAAAAACTCAGAATCTTCATTAATAGAGGGCATTGTATTCTTAAAATCGAACGGATCGTAACTCATTAATCACCTTATTATGTATACTAATTAAACGTCATATTGTCAGCTATAGCAAGGTAGAGCTAATTGATATAACGTTAATTATTAATAGTTATATATTCAAATATATTGTTTCAAGAGCTATGCCAATATAAATTAATTTGGGCTGGTAAATATTTTATGTTTGTAAGTACCTAACTTACTGTATTTTGCGAAAACAAATTTAGTGAAATTAATTTTATTAAATTTAAACGAAAGTAGAAAAAAAGTCATGCTGACTAATTATATTTAAGTGGTAAACTTATCGCATTTAAATTTGTTACTTATATTGAATAATTATAATAATTATTTAACAAAATTTAACAAAATTGCGGCCTACAAATAATAATTTGCTGCATTGGTAGTTAATGTATTGTTATAGGCTAAAACCGCAAAGTATTTAATGAGGCTGTCGGCAATTATATCTCTAATTATCTTTTCCTCGCTCGATTCATCGGCACAAAATGCTTATGTAAAATTGGGCCAGCAAGCATTTATGGATGGCAATTTTAAATCTGCCGTAATGCAACTGGAGAAAGCATGCCTTATAGATTCTACCAATTCCAATGCTTACTGGATGCTTGGCTACTCGTACTATCATAGCGAGAACTACCGTAAATCAATTGCCGCGTATTCAAAAGCTATTTATATAAACCCGGTTGATGCTACCGCTTATTATTACAGGGCGCGAGCCAAAGGTTATTTGGGTAAAGATGCTACACTACCGCCGCAGGAGCGGGAGAAATATTTGCTGGGTGCCATTTTTGATTTGACTAAAGCTATTGCTATTGACCCTACCGAACAAATTAAATGCTACCAAACCCGTGGTATTGCTTACCGCGACTACGGCATATTTAAACTACAGCCTAATGCACATACCTATGATAAGGTACGTGGCACCAATTCGTTAAGGGCATCAATTACAGATCTGGAAAAAGTACTGAACAGCAACCCGGGCAGGTCTGATATTTCATCGCTTATTGAACTTTCAAGAGAAAGGCTGGCATCGGCTGTAGGCCATCACTAATTAAAGTTCCTCTTTTAAAATTCCCCTTTAATACGGTAGCTGTTACCACCCATTACTTTTACTTTTTGTGTTTTTTCTATCAGGTAAAAAGCTCCCGGCATGTAGGTCAGTTTTTCGGTAGTGCTGTAAAGGATATTGTGTGTATCGTTCTCAATTTCAATTGCTGTTACCTTTCCACTTTCTTTACAGATGGTTATATAGCGGGTTTTTAACTCGGGATATTTGGCTTTGTAAGTAATACCGGTTGCCGTTGAATCTACAGAGTAACTCTTGCTCCAGGCGGGTTTGTTAATGTCGCTTTCTGTGAACAGGTTTAGTTCCCTGGCCCAATTGGTTATTTTAACCTTTTTACTCTGGGTAGCACCATTGTGAGCAACAGATTTATTTATGTCTGTGTTTAGTTGAGTTAACCGGTTGGCTTCATTTTTAAAATAATCTTTAAGATCAAAAAACTTAACCTGCGCACCGGTTTCCTTTATCTCGGGTTTACAGGCGTAGCTAAAGCACAAAAGCAATACTACGCCTGTAACTGAGCTATATTTTAAGAATGATTTATACCAATACATTACCGGTCATTTCTGCAGGGATAGGTACACCTAAAATTTGCAATATGGTTGGTGCAATATCGCCCAGTTTGCCATCTTTTACCTGCTTAACATCACTGTCAATAACAATACAAGGTACCAGGTTAGTAGTATGCGCTGTGTTTGGCGAACCATCTTCGTTTATCATGTAGTCAGCATTGCCATGGTCGGCAATAATTATGAATGAGTAACCGTGTTTTATGCCGGTTTCCACTACAGCTTTAGTACAGGCATCAGCAGTTTCAGCAGCCTTAACTACCGCACTGAATACCCCTGTATGGCCAACCATATCTGTATTGGCAAAGTTAAGGCAAACAAAATCTGGCCACTCAGCTTCCAGTTCAGGAATAATGGCATCACGGATACCTTCGGCACTCATCTCAGGTTGCAGATCATAAGTAGCCACTTTTGGCGATGGTACTAATAAACGTTTTTCATTGATAAATTCTTTTTCGCGCCCGCCCGAGAAAAAGAAGGTTACATGTGGATATTTTTCTGTCTCGGCAATGCGGATCTGGTTCTTATTAGCCCCTTCTAAAACCTCACCCAAAGTTTTAGTCAAATCATCCTTTCGGAATACTACCTTTACGTTCTTAAATGTCTCGTCGTACGATGTCATTGTAACATAGTGCACATTAAGCGGGTGCATTTTGTATTCGGGGAAAGGTTTTTGTGTAAGCGCAAGCGATATTTCACGGCCCCTATCTGTGCGGAAATTGAAGCAAATTACCACATCACCTTCTTTTATCACTGCAACTGGTTTGCCATCACTATCAACACGTACTATTGGCAAAATAAATTCGTCTGTCACACCTTCATCGTATGATTTTTGGATAGATGCCAGTATATCCTGAGACGCTTCGCCTTCGCCGTTAACCATCAGATCATAAGCTTTTTTAACACGCTCCCAGCGGTTATCGCGGTCCATAGCATAATACCTGCCTATGGCTGATGCCAGTTTTACAGGTGTGCCATTAATATGTTGCTCCAACTCGGTAATGAACTTTAAGCCCGAGTTTGGGTCAGTATCACGGCCATCTAAAAACGCGTGAATAAATACTTTTTCCAATCCTAATGAATTGGTAGCATCTGTTAATCCTTTTAAATGGTTTATATGCGCATGTACACCGCCATCACTCACAAGGCCTATAAAATGTACATCCTTATTGTTTTGCCTGGCGTAATTAAAAGCCTCAACCAAAGCCTCGTTCTGTACAAATTCGTTATCAATTACGGCTTTGTTAATGCGGCCCAGCTCCTGATATACCACCCGACCGGCACCTAAATTCATATGACCTACTTCTGAATTACCCATTTGTCCTTCAGGCAAACCAACAGCCAAGCCGGATGCTTCCAGCTTTGAGTTTGGGTATTGTGCAATCATCGAATCAAAAAACGGTGTATTGGCAGCCACAATGGCGTTTGATTTATCATTACGGCCGTATCCCCAGCCATCAAGAATAATTAATGCAAGTTTTTTTGTATTTTTCACAATGCAAATATAAAAGCAACGTTTAAACATTGTAGTTTAAAAATTGGTTTATTTTTTGCTGCAACGTTTCCTTGGTTTATTGGTCATATAATTTATAATGAAGGTAATATATACGCCAATTCTTTTACTATTATTTATGCTCCCGGCCATTTGTCAGGCAGGCCCTATTGATAAAATAGCCGAACTGATAAAACAAGGTAATGTGCATGAATTGGCCAAATTTTTTGCTGACAATGTTGATATGGCCGTATTGGACAATACCAACGTGTATTCAAAAACCCAGGCCGAAATTATTCTTGAAAAGTTTTTTAAAGAAAATAAACCGCTCTCTGTAAAAATATTCCATCGCGTAAGCTCAAACTCAAACTACAATTTCGCTGTTCTGATATTGAATACAGATAAAGGAAAATACCGTGTTTCTTTTACGCTTAAGGAGGCTGAAAAAGAAATGGTGATCATAGATCTGCGTATAGAAACGGAAAAAACCTAAATACTCGTCAATTGTTGTTACTTTTGAAACTCAAAAAATCAAAAGGTTTGGACAAAGAACTTATACATCAATTTATAACAGCTGCTTTAAGTGAAGATGTAGGTGATGGCGATCATACTTCATTAGCTACTATTGAAGCAGGTACACAAGGCAAAGCAAAATTATTAGTTAAAGATACCGGTATACTGGCCGGTGTTGAGCTGGCTAAAGAGATTTTCTATATAGTTGACCCTAATTTAAAGCTGGAAGTTTTTTTGAACGACGGCGCCGAAATAAAGCCTAAAGATATAGCCTTTGAAGTTGAAGGGGATGCCCGAAGCATTCTTAAAGCTGAGCGGCTGGTGCTTAATTGTATGCAGCGCATGAGTGGTATTGCAACCAAAACCAACGAGATTGCAGACATGCTGCAGGGTACCAATACTAAAGTTTTAGATACCCGTAAAACCACGCCCGGTATTCGTTATCTGGAGAAATGGGCCGTACGTATAGGCGGAGGGGTTAACCATCGTTTTGGTTTATATGATATGATCCTGATTAAAGATAATCATGTTGATTATTCTGGTGGTATACGCAGGGCTATTGAAAATGCCAACAACTATATTAAAGAAACAGGCAAAAAGCTGGCAATAGAAGTTGAGGTAAGAAATATTGACGAACTGGAACAGGTAGTACAAACAGGTAATGTGAATCGTATTTTGCTTGATAATTTTAATTATGATGATCTGAGGCAGGCTGTGAACATGATAGAAGGTCGCTATATTACAGAAGCATCAGGTGGTATTACTGTTGATAACATTCGCAACTATGCCGATTGCGGGGTTGATTATGTATCAGTTGGGGCGCTTACTCATTCTGTAAAAAGTTTAGACCTCAGCTTAAAAGCTGTAAAATTATAATGATATATTGCGTAGTATAATATCAATTTAATATTATTGCAGACAGATGCTATCAATCTACTCGATTTCAGCGCTTATTCTGGCTTATCTCTTTGGTTCAATCCCTACAGCGGTGTGGATAGGCCAGGCGTTTTATAATGTTGATGTAAGGGAGTATGGCAGCGGTAACGCCGGCGCAACCAATACATTCAGGGTACTTGGCAAAAAAGCTGGTATCCCGGTTATGTTGCTTGATATTTTAAAAGGATGGACGGCCACTAACCTGGCTTATGTTATAGGAGTTGCTACTACTGGCGCCTATCATTCCATCGCTTTTACTAACTATGAACTTGCATTGGGCATAGCTGCCGTAATGGGCCATTTATTCCCAATTTTTGCGGGTTTTAGAGGGGGTAAAGGTATAGCCACACTTTTTGGAATGATATTGGCTATTAACTTACCGGCAGCTTTACTTTGCGTTTTTGTTTTTATGGCAACCCTGTTTATAACAAGGTATGTATCATTAAGCTCAATAATGGCCGGTTTTACATACCCCATCGGTGTAACATTTATTTTTCCGGTGTATATTAAATCGGTCATTATATATGGTATGTGCATATGTATATTGATATTGGTTACCCATCAAAAAAATATAGAACGTTTATTAAAAGGTAAAGAGTCGAAAGTTAACTTATTCAAAAAGAAACAAAACGCCTGACTTACCATGAAAAAATTAAAACTATTATTTGCAGTAGCTATCGCCATTGTACTTTACTCATGCTCAACAGTGCCGCTTACCGGCCGCTCTCAAATTAACTTAGTAAGTGATGATCAGGTAAATCCTGCAGCAGCAGCCAGTTATAAGCAACTGTTATCAGATCCTAAAACCAAAGTTATTACCTCTGGTACTGATGCACAGCGTGTAAAGCGTATAGGCAATCAATTGGCTGTGGCCATTGAAAAATATTTAAATGCCAATGGCTATGCTAATCAGTATAACTTTCAGTGGGAGTTTAATCTGATAGAAAGCCCTGAAATTAATGCCTGGTGCATGCCCGGCGGTAAGGTTGCTGTATACAGCGGCATACTACCCGTTACACAAACGGATGCAGGCTTGGCAACCGTTATGGGTCACGAAATTGGTCACGCTATAGCAAAACACTCTGCCGAAAGGATGTCGCAAACGATGCTTGTACAGGCTGGTGGGGCGGCAGTAGGCGCAGCAACGGGTAATAAATCACAAATTACACAAGCCATTGTTAACCAAGCTTATGGAATTGGAGGGCAAGTTGCTTTACTGAAATATTCCCGCAATCAGGAATCTGAGGCTGACCGTTTGGGTTTAACTTTTATGGCAATGGCCGGTTATGACCCGCATATGGCTGTTACTTTTTGGCAACGTATGGCAGCGCAAAATAAAGGTGGTTCACCGCCCGAGTTTTTAAGCACTCACCCATCAGATGCTACACGTATAGCCAATATTCAAAATTTGATACCCGAGGCTATGAAATACTATAAAGGCAGATAACTGGTGATAGAGTAACCACAAAGATTTTCCATAAAGGTCACAGAGATTTTCTTTGTGACCTTTGTTTTTTATTTCTTTGTGTTATCTGTGGTTAAATAATCAAACCAAATTTAAAACACAAACGTCAATCGCAAGTCTTAATTATGGCTGCTTCTAAATCCCGTTTTTTAACTGCTCAATGGAAAAATCTTGTAATGCTTAATTATGAGGTTGATCCCGAAATACTAAAACCTTATCTGCCTGCCGCAACGGAAATTGACCTTTGGCAAGGTAAAGCATTGGTGAGTATGGTAGGCTTCTTGTTTAAAGAAACCCGTGTACTGGGTATTAAGTGGCCGTTTCACGTAAATTTTGAAGAGGTAAACCTGCGATTTTATGTGCGCCATTTTGATGGTAAAGAGTGGAAGCGAGGTGCAGTGTTTGTGAGCGAGATAGTACCCAAAAGCATGATTGTACTTATTGTCAATAACCTGTATAAAGAACATTATCGTGCGCTGCCCATGCGGCATTCAGTTACTAAAGATAGCCCAAGCCATACCCGGTTTTTATATGAGTGGAAGTTGAAAGGTAAATGGAATAAGATAGGCGCAACCGTAAGAAACAGCCTTGCTAAAATAGAAGCGGGCAGCCCGGAGGAGTTTATATTTGAACATTACTGGGGATATAACCGCCTTACCGATTACAAGACCATGCAGTACGAGGTAGAGCATATTGCCTGGCAAATAGCCGAAGTGAAAGACTTTGTTTTTGAAGCGGATATTGAGGAACTTTATGGAAAGGAGTTTGTGCCTTATTTAAGTGTAAAGCCATTTTCGGCATTTTGGGCAAATGGTTCAGATATTGCCGTCAGGATTGCGGATAAGCTGCTGCTTGACCCAATACTTCCAGGATAGCCTTGGCCTTTAATAAACACTCTTCATACTCCCGTTCGGCATCGGCATGATAGGTAATAGCGCTGCCCACCTGAAACGATAAATATTTATTGGACGAATTGTACAGCAGCGTACGGATAACCACGTTAAAATCAAAATCATCATCCCCACTAAAATAACCGATAGCGCCGGAATAAACCCCGCGTTTGCTGCGTTCATATTGCTCCATCAGTTGCATGGCGCTTATTTTTGGAGCACCCGTCATGCTGCCCATAGGGAAAGTGTTCCTGACAGCCTCAACAACTGTAACATCGTCTCTTAACTCACACATAACGGTTGATACCATTTGATGCACTTGTTTGAAACTTTGTATGCCAAACAACTCTTCGGTTTTAACAGTGCCGGGTTTGGCCGACCGGGTAAGATCATTACGTACAAGGTCTACTATCATTACGTTTTCCTGCAGCTCCTTTGGGTGGCTTCTCAATTCTTCAATTATGGTTTGGTCCGTTGCTGCATCAGCATCTCGTCGGGCGGTGCCTTTTATGGGTTGAGAGATAAGTTTGTTACCACGCTTAGCCAAAAAGCGCTCTGGCGAGGCACACATAATATAATTGCCGTCCCACTTAAAAAATGAGGAAAAGGGGGTGGGCGAGAGGTTGTTTAGCTTTTGATAAATGCCCAGCGGATCAATCTGCGCATTTGCATAAAACTCCTGGCAAAAGTTAGTTACGTAAATATCGCCTCGGTTAATGTGTTCCTTAATTTTATTTACAGTATCTATATATTCCTGCCTGCTAAAACGGGGCTGCAGGTTAATGGCTGTTGAGGGTATTGCCGGGCTTAACTCCTGTAATTCAATCTGGTAGGAAACCATCTTGGCATCATTGCCCGTTATGTTTACCTCATTACCTTTTATACTGATAACCGTTTCAGGTGCAAAAAAATAAAGGTCAGGGAAATTAAGATTGTCAATATTTGATGAAGTGAGGTTTTCCACTTCATTCTTAAGATCATATGTAAAAAAGCCGATTATAAAACCCGGGTTTTGTTTGCGAAATATAGCAAGTTGTTCAAAAGCGTTGCCTGCTGTAGCGGTAACTTCAGCTTTTGCACCAATGACTATCAGCGTATCAAACTTGCCGTAAGGATCGGTAAAGTTGTTTGAGTCGAGATAGCATACAATATCAAACGAATTGGCCCATTGCAGGGCTTTTTGTTTGAAATTAGTAATATTCTCAGTCTCGAAAAGCATAGCCAAAAATACTATAAAACTCAGTTGGCTTTGCGTAATTAATTATAAAGATTACATTTAGGTACTAACCTGTCATCATTATGCGTTTTAAGTCACAAAAATTATTTTTTTATTTCTCGATGTTGTTTGTGCTAACATCTGTATGCACTTACGCTCAGGATGCGGAGTTTGGTGGCAAAGTTGTTTCCGCAACAAACAAGACAGCTTCGCCCTATGTGAACATCAGTATAGTTGCTAAAGGCATAAATACAGTAACTAATGAAGATGGGCTTTTTAATTTTAAGTTTCAAACTGCCGACCCGCATGATTCTATACTTTTTTCGTCAATAGGTTATTTGCCAAAAAAGATCAGTGTGGAAGAAGCGCTGAGGGAAAAATCAATGGTTATAACTTTGACTGAATCTGTTGAACAGTTAAAAGAGGTTGTGATCAGGGCATTGAGCTTAAAGCAAATGCTTGATAGTATCGCACAACACAGCCGTGTAGTTTTTATTTCTCCAATGAAGCTGAACGGGTATTACCGCGAATTTGTGTTCACCAATAATAAGTGTAATGAGCACTCAGATGCGCTTTTCGGTTATTACTATGATAGCAACATTAAGTCAGACCCGCAATTAAGTCTTACTGCGTCGCGTTGCGAAAAAGCAGTTAAGAAAAACAACAGCCAAAAGGATTTTGAAGCATATATCGATTCCAGGACGAATCCTAATAAGATGTTTAGTTATGCGATGTTTGCCGGAATGATAGAGCAATACTTCCCCGACAAAGAGTTGGATAATTATAACTACAATCTGGAAGAGGATCCCGCTAACCACAATTTGCGTGTTACATTGTATCCAAAGATGGGTGTTGACAAGCCTTACAAATTGGAAATTTGGTTAAATAATGATTTTATGATGAGCTCTTATAAACTGACAGTCCCGGCCGAATTATTAAAAAACGTGAAAGAAAAAAATGTCTTGGGAATTCACGGCAGGGTAACCAATTTTATAATAGAAGTAAAATACAACGCTATCGATAATAAAATTTACCCTGAATTTTTCAGCATTAAAAAATCTGTTAGCATTACCGGTAAGTTTTTAGGAATTGTTATAAATCAAATAACAGAGCAAAGAAGTGAGTTTATTGTAACACAAATTATAACAAATGATATTAAGCCATTTCAAAAAAATGAAATTTACAAAAAAGGCAATATTTGCGACAACGGTGTTGCCATAAATACTGCCTATTTAAAAAGTTATAATTTTATCCTGCCAACTAAAAAAGATAGTTTAGCAATAAGTGGCATATCAAAAGATATAGCAACAAATTAGAATTGCTTTTAGTGCAATACCATAGCTAAAAAATAAAAGGCCCCGGTTATCGGAGCCTTTTGTATGTTTTTGTTTTAAAGGTTGCTGGTGAGGACACCTGCAACCTAAAGAGTATATTGTGTTTATGTATGTTTCGGTGAGGACACCGAAACGTGGTATTATTAGACTCCTATTGGCGTTGTCCCTACCGCCAAACGCCTTCCTATTGCAATACTAAAGTCTGCTTCCTGTCTGGCCCTACTGATAAATATTTTACCGGTACGTTCAACTCGGCCTCTAAAAACTCAATGTATGATTGCAGTCTGGCTGGTATTTCATTTAGTTCGGTAATACCCGTCAGGTCCTCGTTCCAGCCGTCAATTTCTTTCAGTACCGGGTGAGCATCAACAGAGCAAATATCATAAGGCATATAGTCTATCTGCTCGCCTAAGTAATTATAGTGCGTGCAGGCATATATCTTATCAAAGCCGCTTAATACATCAGCCTTGGTCATTACCAGTTGGGTAACACCATTAAGCATAATAGCATATTTTAAAGCGGGTAGGTCTATCCAGCCGGTACGGCGAGGCCTGCCTGTGGTTGCACCAAACTCATGGCCTATACGGCGTAGCTCTTCGCCTGTTTCGTCATTCAGTTCGGTAGGGAAGGGGCCACCTCCAACACGGGTACAATAAGCTTTAAAAATGCCTATTACATCACCAATTTGGCTTGGGGCAATACCTAAACCGGTACAAGCGCCTGCAGCTGTAGTATTTGATGATGTTACGAATGGATATGAACCAAAATCGATATCAAGCATGGCACCTTGTGCACCTTCTGCCAGTACCTTTTTGCCTTCTTTAATATAGTTATTCACCAAGTGCTCAGAATCAACCAGCGGGAACTGTTTGATCACTTCAATAGCGTCAAAAAATGCCTGCTCGCGTTCGCTAAAATCAGCAACTTCACCATACATAGCCTGCAACATTGATGTATGCTTATCAACCAGTTTCTGGTAACGTTCTTTAAAGTCGGGCAGGGTGATATCGCCAACACGTAAACCATTACGGCCGGTTTTATCCATGTAAGTAGGACCTATCCCTTTTAAGGTAGAACCAATTTTGCCTTCGCCCATTTTCTTTTCAGAAGCGGCATCAAGCAACTGGTGAGTAGGAAGAATAAGGTGTGCCTTTTTAGCTATCATCAAATTCTTTTTGGCCAAAAGATCATGCCCGGCATCTTTTAGTTTATCAAGTTCTTTTTTAAGGGTAATAGGATCAATTACAACACCGTTACCAATCAGGTTCATGGTGTTGTCAAAAAATATACCCGAAGGGATTGTGTTTAAAACAAACTTTTTACCTTCAAACTCTAAAGTATGCCCGGCATTTGGGCCGCCCTGGAAACGGGCTATCAGATCATATCCTGCGCTAAGCACATCCACAATTTTGCCTTTACCTTCATCGC
>JAQBNZ010000121.1 GCA_028288285.1 Mucilaginibacter sp. | reverse complement strand
CTCTTTTCCCATCTATAAATTCTCTTATGGTATGTCCGGGTTTTGTCAACAGCTGTTTGATGGTGTAAAAAATACCATTGTCAAAATGAAAAAGTCCATGTTGTAAATCATGCCAAATATAATGCAGACTCAATCTGTGGGTATTAGCAGCTTGTCCGCAATGATTACAAAAGTTGCCATTGAACTGGTGATTACAGTTTTTGCAAATAATTGTATTCGCCATATTCGTCTATTTCCTTTTAGGTTAAAATTTGCCGCTAACCTGATTTACACATATACCCACTTGGATATATATCATTTATGTTAAGCAATTTAATACTTAATTTTCTGACATTCAAACAATATGACAAGCTGCATGCTGGTACATGCCTAATTATAATGCAATTCAAATTTTATTTAGGAAAATTATAATTTGATACATTAATATGCACAATATTTGACTATTACAATAAATTGGGGAGAGGCCCCCCGGCATCTGTATAGCCTCTTTATTTCTTTTGCGAGAAAAGCCATGGTATCAGATCAGGTTCGGCAAATGCGCGGTTCCAGCTGTTATGGTCGTCCTTGGGATATACAGTAAATTTGGGAGAGGCGCCTGCATCTTTTAGGGCGCTAACCACAGCTTCTGAATGACTGAAAGGTACAACACTGTCTTTAGCTCCATGAAAGATCCATAGTGGCACTTTTTTAGCGTACTTTTTAACGTTATTGGTATTATCGCCCCCACAAATAGCAAACGCTGCGGCAAATACATTTGGTTCACGCCTTAAAATTTCAAGCGTACCCATGCCCCCCATTGATAGTCCGCCTATGTAAACTTGCTTCCTATCAACATAAGGCTTGTCTAAAAATTGATTTACCATGCCCATTAAAGCACTCATGGCACGGGTTGGTTCACCTCCTTCAATAAAGTTGAATTTTCTTTTACCATCTACGGTGTCAATTTTAACGTTGCTCCAATAGCTATCTTTAGGGCACTGTGGAAATATCACAATTGCCGGGTAGTTTGCCCGTATGGTATCATTTAAAAACAATGTCGGCCCATAAGCCAGTTGCGCATCGTTATCAGTACCCCGTTCGCCTACTCCATGCAGTACAATTACAAGAGGGTATTTCTTTTTGGGATCAAGATTTTTAGGAAACAGGATACGGTAAGGAAGGGTATCTCTTTTATTGATGAAGCTTCCTCTGTCAAAAGCTCCGTTGGTTTGGGCATGTACTAAAAAAGGAAATGCCAGATACATAGTACCCAGCATCCCTAAAACTATTAATTTTTTTATGGTCATTGATATCAGGTTGATGTTAATAATTGCAGTATGTAATACAATATACTGCCTATATTGTTAACGCAAAATAGAATTTTTTTGATATCAACTTAAAAATCATCTCAATAATTTAATTCTTACTCAATGCCGGGCTTTGAAAATCAAGCTTTTTTAGTCCCCGCTGAATTTCAGGACAGCTCATAAATAAATTCCATAACAGGCCCGAGCGATGGTTCTCTATCATTACAACAATAGGCCCCTGATCAATAGCCAGGTATGATTTACCATACCAATTCTTTGATTCGCTAAAGGCATCGGTAAAGCCATATTCGCCCCAAATTTTATCGCCAAGGTCATAATAAAAATGGCGCAGGGCTTTCATGGAATATTCCGGTGTGTATGGGAAGGCAGATAAAGCGGCTGTTGGTGTAATAACGCCAAGATCATTTGTAGGCGAGTGTGCATTGTAGCCCTCAAAGTTATCGCTTGCTGTTAATCCCCAGCAGTTTTCGCCATATCCTTTAAATTTTTTAGGGTTATCAATACAATAGGCCCTGTTAATGAGCGTGTGGTTTACGTTTTGTTCCCAGTAATCGGCGTATTTATCTTTTAATCCTTTAGGATTTAAGCCCATAAAGGAGTATTGCGAGAAGAACAGCGGGCCGCCATAATCAAAACCCAATGGCAATTTATACCCATAGAAAGTTTTGCCGTTCTTAAAGAAATCGCTTTGTGCCCAGCCCCTGTCATAAATATCGGCACTTACCGGGTAACGGTCGGCAGATTCGGCAAGTATATAGGTGATCAAGCACTCGTTAAAGCCACGGATGGGAAAGTTCATGGCCCAGCCATTATTGGGGCTCCAGTGCCAGTATAAGTTATCCCGGCCCTCGCGGGTGTACCAGCTCCATTCTACTTCGCCCCATAACCAACTAATCACATCACGTATGCGGCGCTCTTTAGGGTCATTGCCTTTAAAGTATTGTTTGGCGCATAATAAACCTTCAAATAAGTAAGCAGTTTCTACCAGGTCGCCTCCATCATCCTTACGGCCAAAACGGATTGTTTTGCCGGTTTCTCCATTGAGCCAGTGAGGGAAAACGCCATGATAAGCATCTGCACGATATAAAAATTCAACAATCTTAACCATGCGGTTAACGGCTTGGTCATGAGTGATAAATTTGCGATGATCAGCAGCAATTAAAGCCATAATACCAAAACCTGAGCCGCCGGTAGTAACCACCTCGTTACCATAATCAAAAGCTACATTGCTGCGTTCGCGTGCAAGGCCGCTTTTAGGGTGACCAAAGTCCCAAAAATAACGGAACGTTTGGCGCTGCACCACATCTAATAAGGCACTATCAGAAAGGCCTTTTATAATGCCAACCGGCTTTATACCGTCACTTGCAATAACAGGTTTAACAGGGTGATTAAAACCTTTTTTTTGAGCCATGCCATAAACACCAATCAATAGCAGGCATGCAGATAATAATACTTTTTTCATTAATAGTTTTGTGGGGATAAATATAAAAAAGGTTGCCCTCCCATACTACGGGATGGGCAACCTAACTCAAATAAGTTATTAATATCCGGGGTTTTGCTTTAAGCGCCCACCGCTTAAATCAATTTGTGTTTGCGGTATTGGAAATAACGCTGCCCTTGCTACCCATGTTTTACCATGTGCCGCAAATGCTGCTGCTGCACGGCCGGGTTGTACTGCATCCTGACGAACGATGTCAAAGAAACGGTCATGCTCTTCGGCCATTTCCACACGGCGCTCATGCCATACATTTAACAGGGTTGGTGCCACCGGTGCTAATTTAGCACGTGCACGTACTGCTGTAAGCGCTGTGCTTGCCGCACCTGGGTTGCCAATTTGTATGGCAGCTTCGGCGTTTATCAGCAATATATCGGCATAACGTAAAATACGAACCTGTTTTGGTAAACGGTCTGTATTACCACCACAGTTATCTTCCGCACTGCGGCTATGGTATGCTTTGTAGCTGTAACGGTCATTCTCTACCGAATCACGGCTTGGGATACGGAACCCATCAAATAACCTTGTACCATTTGGTAGTATGGTAATAATGGTACCTGCTTTACGCACATCATTAGGCTCATATTCGTTAACCAAGCTTTGTGATGGGTTGTTAAAGCCAAACCCAAGATCTGACCAGCCGAATTTGCCACCGGCACGAGGGCCTTGTGAAACAGTATACAGGTTTATACCTGCCGAGCAACTTTTGTTAATGCCTGCCTGTATCTCAAATATTGATTCGTTATTGTTATTACCACCGTCGCCGTTAACTGCTTTTTGCCTCCATATAAGCGAGTAATCGTTCACCAATGAATATTTACCACTGGTTATTACAGCGTTTGAAAACTCATATGCTTTCTGGTAATTTTTCATGTACAGATAAACCTTCGCCTCTAATGCCTGAGCAGCAGTTTTGGTTGCGCGGCCAACATCAGTAGCTCCTTTATCAGGCAGGTTTGCTGCGGCAAAATCAAGATCAGAGATGATGAATTTGTAAATATCATCTGCAGTAGCGCGGGTTTGATATTTGTCATTATTAGCTTCGCTGGCTGCAGGTAATTTATCAAGCAAAGGCACACCACCATAAAGGCGCACCAGGTTAAAGTAAAAGTAAGCCCTTAAAAATTTCGCCTCGCCTATGAGGGCGTTTTTTGTAGTGGCATCAAATTGAGCGGCATTTAACTTATCTAATGCCTGGTTTGCACGGGCAATACCCTGATAATGGCCTGTCCAAACATTATTTACTACACCATTTGTAGCAGGGGTGGTAAGGTTATCAATTTGTAGTGCATCACCATAATCTGTTGGCGAGCTACCCTTATCTGCATCATCAGATGCAATATCTGTCATTATAACAAACTGAAAGCTATCAATATCCGGGTCAAAACCGCCAATGTAAAATACATTGTAGATACCTGTAACCAGGTTTTTGGCCTGTGCCGGGTCTGTGGCTATCTGGTCCTGGGTTATTTGCCCCTGAGGTTGTACATTCAGGTAATTTTTGCAGGCACTAAATGTGCTTGCTATAACAGCTGCGCAGATAAAAAGCAGCGTTGAATGTTTTTTATATATCTTTTTCATATTACAATAGCGTTAAAATTGAACATTTACACCAAATGCAAAAGTGCGCGTAACCGGGTAATTAGTAGCATCAACACCTTGTGATAATATATCGGTATTAAATAACTCCGGTGACTGGCCGCTGTAACGTTTAGCAGTAAATAAGTTTTGTGAGGTTAAATACATTCTAAGCTTTGAGATGCCTGCACGTTTTAGCATGTTAGTTGGTACAGTATAGCCCAGTGTTAAATTGTTTAACCGTAGAAACGCGCCCGATTCAATAAAGTAGGTTGATGGTGGGGTACTTTGACTAATAACATCAGGGTTGGTTGATGATGGGTTAGTTGGTGTAAAGCGGCTATTAGCATAGCTCGCCTCGATGTTATCATTAGCGCTGCCTCTTGCGTTCTTTTTGCCGTTATAGATTTTATTACCCCAATTGCCGTAAAAATCTGCACTTAGGTCAAAGCTATAATAGTTAACACCCAAGTTAAAGCCACCAAAGTATTTAGGCTGATATGAACCTGCATAGATGCGGTCGTTTGCATCAATTTTATTGTCGCCATTAACATCCTGATATTTTAAACCACCCACATGATTAGCCTCAAAAGTATTGGTAGGTGCTGCAGCAACTTCAGCCGCGTTTTGGAAAATACCTGTAGCCTTTAATACATAATAACTTGCAATTGGCTGCCCGTTATCTGTACGGTTAATAGTTTGCCCGTTTGCTCCGCCTGCAGTAAGCGCCTGGCCACCATTTAAGCCGATAACGGTGTTTTTATTGTAGCTAATGTTAGCGCCTACGCTGTAAGAGAGATGCTCACTTGCTTTATCTCTCCATCTTAAACCAAACTCAATCCCTTTGTTTCGATACGATGCAGCATTAGTAATGAACCTATTATCAGGGTCACCTAAAATACCTGGTAAGGTTACGGGGGTTACGGCATCTTTAACCTTTTTATTATAGTAATCAAACTCGCCTGATAACCTGTTATTCAGAAAGGCAAAATCTAAACCGATATCAAGCTGGTTTGTAGTTTCCCACTTCAAATTCTGATCTTTAATCTCGTTAATGATTGTGCCTGGAGTAAGTGTGCCATTAAAATAGTAGGGTTGGTAAGGTACCCCGGTAATAATAAATAAGTTTGATGGGATATTGTCGTTTCCTAACTGGCCATAGCTTGCACGCAGTTTTAAGTTGTTGAATATACCGCCTTTGACAAAGTTTTCTTCTGATATTACCCAACCTGCACCTACCGTATAAAATGTACCCCATTTTTGTTGAAACCTTGAACTGCCATCACGACGAACGGATGCGGATGCCAGATATTTGTTATCATATGCATAGTTAACCCGGCCAACAAATGATTCTCTTGTAGCTAAATCACCAGAGTTAAAGTCAGTAGCACTTACATCTGGGTTACCTGTATTTAAAAACCATTGATTAGGGTTAGCTGGTACATCTATACGAGTCCCATTTAAGAAGTTTGAGCGGAGTTTTTCTGTAACAAAACCACCTAAAACAGTTAAACGGCTTTTGCCAAATTCCTTATCATAAGTAAGGGTGTTATCCCACTGATACTGATATGAGTTATCGTTTTGAACAAACAACGAACTGTTTGGCTGGCGCTGGTTACCACCACCCACGGTGAAGGTATTGCCATCGGCATCGAATTGATAAGAGTAGTTCTTTTGGTTATTGAAACGTGCATCAAGGTTAAATGCTGAGTGAAAAGTTAACCATTTTACGGGGTTATAATCAACCGCTACGTTACCCTGTACTCTATTGTTTAAAGTAAAGTTGTTTGTTTTATCTAACTGAAGCAATGGGTTGCCAATATTACTCCAGGCAGAGGTATTACCATATTTACCATTTAATATTGATGGGACTATTGGCGCTGCCCTGTACACGTTACCATAGATAGCACCAATGTCAACCGCTCTCTCAGCACCACGGCTTAGTGATAGCTGATCGCTGAAACGCAATTTGTCTGATATTTTAACATCATTGTTGGCACGAATAGTGAAACGCTGAAAATTATTGGTTTTAATAACACCATCCTCATCATAATAGTTGGCGCTGATAAAATAAGTACTTTTATCGCCGCCGCCTGCAACAGATATATTGTGATTGGTATAAAAACCTTTACGTGATACAGCATCGGCCCAGTTGGTAGTACCCGGTATAGTTAACGGTGATTTATCATCGCTTGCTATTTTGGTTGGGCTGGCTACGCTTAAATAATCAACATACTGTTGCCTGTTGGCTAACTGTATCTGGCTGGCAATTTCTCTGAAACCTACGTTAGCATCATAACTAACAATGGCAGGGCCGCTTTTGCCTTTTTTAGTGGTTATAATAACCACACCGTTAGCCCCACGCACCCCATAGATAGCGGCCGATGCATCTTTTAATACATCAACACTTACTATATCGGCATTGTTAATGTTACGGATATCATCAGTTAATACTCCGTCAACCACATACAGCGGGTTTGCACCTGCAAGTGCAGATCCCGTACCACGGATACGCAATATAGGCGCCGAGTTTGGCTGGCCCGATGATAGTACCTGTACACCGGCAACCTTACCTTGCAAGGCTTGTGTTGGTGTTTGCACAGGCTGCTTGGTTAACTGATCTCCGTTTACGCTGGCTACTGCACCTGTAACATCACGTTTACGTTGTGTGCCATAACCTATTACAACCACTTGTTGAAGTTCATTAGCCTCGGCTCTTAATTGAACATTCAAAGTGGTTTGGCCATTAACTGGAAGGGTTTGGGCACTGTACCCAATATAACTGAATGTTAATGTTGCATTTGCTGGTACAGATATTGAGTAAGTACCATTAACGTCAGTTTGGACACCGTTTGCAGTTCCTTTTTCGCCAACACTTACGCCAATAAGGCTCTCACCAGTAGCGGCATCAGTAACTTTACCTTTTACGGCAACGTCTTGCGCTATGGCTGTGTTAACAAAAAAGAAAAACAAAAGCATCAACCCTAAATGTGTAGAGATTCTCTTCATAGTGGTTAAATGTTAAGTATTAAATAATTGGTTTTTCTGGTGACGAAATTGAGCAGTTATTATAATTTTTACAAATAATGCTACTCTACATTAATACATCATAAACTAAACACTTTCTCATGTATTTTTGTTTTTGCATGTAATATTCTGACTGTCAGCGCATTGTAATATGATAGTGTACGCTATACATACTACAATTAAGCAATGCATAACGTCGCTAAAAAAAATACAATTGAGAGGTAATGATGTAGTATTATAACTCGATGAGAAACTCTACCAGGTTCTTATCATGTTGCAAATTGAGCTTTTTGCGTAACCTATAGCGCCTTATTTCCACACCTCTGAGCGAAATGTTTAATAACGATGCCATTTCCTTGCTGCTCATATTCATTCTTAAATAGGCACAAAGTTTAAGATCATTAGGCACTAGATCTGGGTGGCGGTGCTTTAGTTTCTTAAAAAAGTTCTCGTGAGCTTCATTAAAGCTGCGTTCAAAAATATTCCAATCGCGTTCATCGCTCATGCCTTCGTCAATAACATGATGAATTTTCCTGAGCTGATCTTCTGATATTTTTTTGCCGTTGCTGTCTTTAAAATTGTTAATCTCGTCACTTAGTTTTTGCAGTAACTCATTTTTGTAAACAATATTCATAGCAGAATTTGCCAATTCACGATTCTTGCTTGCCAGATCGGCCTGTAACTGTTCATTTTTAATAGTCACAATATGCTGCTGATTAACAATAGCTTCCTGTTTCAAAAACTCTTCTTTCTCGCGCTGTAATTTGTCATGAATCTCCTGCTGATGACGTTTTAGTTTAAGGCGATAATAATACCGGATAACATACCAGGCAACTATAGCCAGCAGAACATAAAAAATTAATGCCGCCTTACTCGCGTACCAGGGCGGCAATACCTCAAATGTAAATATGGAGGCATCCGATATAATTTCGTCATTTATTTTAGCTCTTACCTTAAATTGATAGGTGCCCTGGTCAAGATTGGTAAATTCCTTTTGGCTTTGTGATGACCAGTCAGACCATTGCCTTGAATACCCTGCCAGATAGTATTGAAACTTGATTTTAGCCTGTTTGTAATAAGGCAGCGTATACGATATGCGGATGTTATTTTGTGTATATGGTATTTGCAAGGTATGCTCTATATTGCTATTCTCAGCCATTATAGATATCTTATCGGTAACGTTCTCTATTTTCCTGATAAGTACTTTAGGAGACCTGGTTTTGTTTTGGAGTAGCGCATCCTCATCATTCAGGATAACAAAGCCATCATCAACACTAATAAGGTAAATGGAATTATTGATAAGGTTAATGTTCTCATAATGTTGTACCATTTGGCCATTCAATATGCTGAAACGGTTGGAGTCAATAGATAATTTGCCGGGTACAGACAAATCTGCCAGGGAAACCCGCCCGTTATTAACAAACCAGTATTTTTTACCAATGGCAGGTATTAATTTGCTTGATGATGAGAAGGTGCCCAGTTTTTTGTTAAGCTGCCTATATTTTTCAAAATGGTCGGCAATGTCATCATAAACATAAAAACCAGAGTCTGATGAGAATACTACCCGGTTATCCAGGCTAAAAACGTTTACGTTATAACTGCTGGGTAGTCCCTGTTTTTCATCATAATATTTTACAGATGTGGCCCGTTGCAAATCGGCACTTAAGGTTAATTTATAAATGCCTTTATAAGCATGGCTAACCCATATTTGCCCCTTGCTATCCCGCTCTACATAACGTGATGGTTCACCAAAGTGGGCTACTTTATGATCAAACACCCAGTTGCCGGCTTTGTCTTTGCGGTAAACAACCAGGCCGGTGTATGTGCCCTGAATAAGTTGGTGATCATTTAGTTTCTTGATTGTCCAGCCTCCGTTTATAGCTGATATTTTATTGATGGTACTGCCATTTACCTGGTAAGTGCCCGTATTATGCCCGCAAAGCAAGCGCCCATCCTGTAAAGAGAGGTCCCAAACCTGCCCCTGCGAGCCGGGGATGAGCTGAAAATTAAACGACTGAAACAGGCGGTTAGTTGCAGGAGTTACCCAATCACTATAAAACAGCCCCTGGTTGGTACCAAGATATATTTTATTATTAAAAATGATGCTGGAATAAACAGTGCCAAAGCGGCCGGTTTTGTCAAAGTAAAAATACAGGGGGGAGTTTACCTCAATGCGGTCAATACCATTATCAAGCCCAGCCCAAAGGTTTTGCTCGGCATCGGTATAAAGACTCAATACAGTATTGTTTTGTAACCCGCTTGATTTATTAATATGCTGAATTACATTGCCTGCGGTATCAATAATAATAATACCATTTAGTATTGTGCCATAAGCTACGTACTTGCCGGGAATATAGGCGCCGTTATTTAGCTGGTAGGTTTTTAAAAAATCGTTAGCCTTGTTTGCCCAGGGTTTTATTGTAACGCCATCATAAATAAATAATCCATTTTTGGCAGTGCCGATAAGATATTTGTTTTTTTGAAAAGGCAATATAGACAGCACACCGCTGTTACCTAAAACATTACTGCCCGGCACAGAAATCAGTTTGTTGTTTTTTAGTTCAAATAGCCCCGCATCAACCTGTTCAACAAAATAGCGACTGCCACATTTAAACAAAAAAAGATAGGGTTTAGCCGCTTTAACAATTTCTATTTTTCCGTTGGCATAAATGAAGATAGACCCAAACGACTGGAAAATAACCTTGTTGCCATCCACATATATTTTCCATATTTCCTCGTTCAGTAAAAATTTATCAGGTACTAAACCGGTTAAGGAATGGTATTTTAAAAAACCGTGCGGGTTGTTTTCCCAATAGCCTAATTCTCCAAAGCCGCCTACATAT
Organism: Mucilaginibacter sp.; assembly: GCA_028288285.1. Classification (GTDB taxonomy): domain Bacteria; phylum Bacteroidota; class Bacteroidia; order Sphingobacteriales; family Sphingobacteriaceae; genus Mucilaginibacter. The sequence continues at coordinate 42,059 of JAQBNZ010000121.1, read as the reverse complement.
ATTTTGCCTTTGCCATCGGCCGCTACTGAACGTACTATCAGGTTATTAGGCATATGGTGGAGTTGCCAGTACTTGCCGTCGAAAGCCAGTAAGCCCTCTGCATTGCCAAAATACATAATGCCATGTTCATTGCGCGTTACCGACCAGTTTTGATTACCCGACTGATATTGTGCCTTAGTGTAATTTTGCACATAGGGCACACCAATGCTTTTTATATCGGCAGCCTGTACCCATACAATCATTGATAATAAGTAGGCGAAAAACAGTAAGTGTTTACGCATAGGTTTACGGAACGGCTTAATGAGCACGAAAATACATTTTGCTAACTAATAAATAGCAAAAAAGCTTATCAGGTTGTGATAAGCTTTTTTATTATTGCTCTGTAGCTAACTGCAGTTTGTTGCCTTTGCTGGTATTTATTGGTTGTGGAACTTTTACATAATAGCCTGTACCATCGTAAACCCTTTTTCGGGGATGGGCCTGACAAGCATCGCTGCAACAGCCTTCCATTTTTGTACCGCATTCATCGCACTGGGTAAAATGCTCGTTGCACTCAGGATTAGCGCAATTGATCATTTTATGGGTGGTGGTACCGCAGTTAAAGCATTTAGAAATAACCACCGGATTAACACTGTTCACATCAACAGAGAGGCGATTGTCAAACACATAGCATTTACCTTCAAAATCTTCGCCGCCGGTTTCTTTACCGTATTTAATTATACCACCATGCAGTTGGTAAACATCGCTAAAACCTTCATGCAGTAACAAGGCCGATGCTTTTTCGCATTTAATGCCGCCTGTGCAATAGGTAAGTATTTTTTTGTCTTTATATTGAGCCAGCTCATTTATCATGGCCGGGAAATCACGAAAGTTCTCAATGTCAAGCGTAACGGCATTTTTAAACTTACCTAAAGAGTGTTCGTAGTTAGAGCGCACATCCAGTATTACCACATCATCGCGGTCTTTCATGGCCAAAAATTCTTTGGGATGCAGATGTTTGCCGGTTTGTTTTTGCGGATTGATCATATTAGGATCACGCAGACCCGAGTGTACAATTTCTGATTTGTAACGCACATGGATTTTAACAAACGAAGGCTCTTCCACCTCGTCAATCTTAAAATCAATGCCTGCAAAGCGCTCATCGGCATGAACGGTATCCATATATCTTTTACAAGATTCGGCAGTGCCGGAAACGGTACCGTTCAAGCCCTCGTTAGCAACAATAATGCGCCCGGTTAAGCCTAAGCTTTTACAAAAATTTAAATGATCGGCAGCAAACTGCTCGCCATCGGCTATTGTTGCGTAACAATAGTAAAGGAGTGTATTGTATTTTGTCATAACATTCATTGATACTGCTGCAAACAGTGTTAAATGAGGCGCAAATATAAATATTTATAGTTAATGGTAAAATGGTTGATTGGGTGAGTGGTTTTATTCTAATTAACTACTCACCCAATCAACCATTCACCAACCTTACCTTATACCATAAAATATTCTGAACCCTTGTATATACTTTTTATTTCCGGCGTATGATACACCATAGTCAACCCTGAAGATAAGGCGTTGCACCCCAATATATAACTCCCTGTAATTGGGGTTGCCTTTTGTGCTTAAATAGTTAGCACCTATAATTTCTTCCAGTTTAAATTTCCTTATAAATGATATTTTATTAAGCAAAGAGCCGGCAAAATTGTGCTGGTAATGTGCCTCAAAAAAAGCTCCGTTTGTACTGTAGGTATAAAAAGGTAAAAAGTGAAAACTGCCTATATAGGTAGGGTCAAACGTGGTACCCTGGTTACCCAAGTAATGGTAGTAATCCATAAAATAAATGGTATTGTTATTGAAATAATCGCCCCCGGTTAATTTAAAGGATGAAAATCCTGAAGTACCAACACGAATATTATACTGAGAAACATCAACGGAAGCAAAATCATAATCAACATCAGAGCCGAATACACTTTTTATACCCTTGCGGTAGTTAACGGTAAGGGTTGGATATTTTGATGGCAGATTAAACTTGCCGGTTGGCCTTGTAATGTATTGCTGATTGAATGTAAAAACTACCGAAGTATTAAAGGTAAGCGCCTGGTGCTGAGGGAATAAAAAAGATCTGTCATTAGCTGGTGTAAAGAGGGGGGCCAAAGGGTTATTTGAAGTATATTCCCTTATTTTACTGGTAAATATATGGGCGTAGGCGTTATTGTACAGTTGCGTACGGCTGGAGTAACTTAAACTCCCGTTCCACAGCACACCGTTTGCTAATTCGCGCTGGTAGCCAAAGCCACCAAATTGCGAACGGTAGTATTTTACATAATTGTTTTCATACAGCAATGTACTCAACGTATTAAAGTATAAGGAGCGTGTGCCCACGTTATTAAGGTCGAGTACATCGCTGCCAAAATTCACCCAAAATTTGGCATTGTGATAAGGGTCGTTTTTATACTCAGTTAATATATTGGCACTGAATAATTTGTTAGCGAAGCCATAGCGCAATGCAGGTGTAATACTAAATGAGCGGTAATCATCTATCGTTTTTGTATATCGTACTTTTGCGTTTATACCAAAGCCTTCTACTGTGTTGTAATAAAATGTTTGCAAAAAAGGGAACACATAAAGCGAATCTTTATTACTGCGGTTACTGGCGTGGTACCCAAAAATTAAATAACCGGGGTAATTAATGTTGTTCTTGGTATGCTGAAGTTCATCTAAATAAGCATCGGTTTGTTTATAAGCGGCAATGCTGTCTTTTTTACTATAATCGCGCGTTTCCTGCACTGTTAGTGGTACAATGCGATTAGCATCCCAGTAATTTTTGCTTTTAATGGTAGCGGCAGTATCAACTTTTAATACCTCGCCATTAAAATAGCCTTCAGGAAAATTCTGGTTTATTTTATAGTTGTTATAGATACTCATGTAGTACCCGGCAAAGTTAAACCCGAAAACACCACCTACAAAGTTATATTGTACCGATGCAGGTAACCAAACACTATCACGAATAGGTACATATTGTTGGCTTATTTCAATAGTATCTATCAAGTTAAGGCTGTTATTAGTATTGGTCAGCATCAGGTCAACACTGTAAAGGCGTGATTCGTCCTGTACTATATAAATATTACCTCTAAAAACCGGGTCATGGGTATGTTTGGGTAGTAGTTGTATCTTGTTTATGGTACGCCCGTTTGATACCGTAGAGCCCATATACTTATAACGATAATAAGAAAAAGCATTTGATGCCACCGGTGAAACAAAACCATGCGAGCTAAGGCCATTAATGTTAATTACATTATTGTACAGGTTCAGTTGCAGATCTGACGCTTTGGTATAGCCAAATGCGGGATTTGTCCCTGCTGTTTTTGAGGCAATTGTTATCTCTTTAAATTTATTGGGGCTTTGAAAATTAAATTGTGAAAACGACTCTGCCTGGTAAAGTATTCCGCGCCCGTTTGAATCCAGGTCCAGCTGGCGGGTAACCGCGCTGCCCATTAATGATTTTGGTGCTTTAGTTAACTTTTGCACACCTTTAATATAAACCGCGCATGAGTAAGTTTTAAACTCATCCATATGCTTTTTGCGGTTTGCCAATACATTGCGCATAATGGCCGTACCACGATCTGTTTTGCTGTTGTATTTGGTAGTATCTGTTAACTCGAAGATCTCATCATCCAGTTGCACATTCAGCGTATCATTATGATCAGTTATTGTAACCGGAATCATTTTTTCGCGATAGCCTACAAAACGGTAAACAATGTTGTAAGTGCCCGGACTAAGCTTAAACAGGTACTTGCCTTCTTCATTGGCAGTGGTGCCATATGTTGAGTTAGGTATGTAAATAGAGGTGAAAGATACAGGTTCGTTTTTTTGCCCGCTAACACGCCCCGACAAGATATACTGCTGCGCAGAAGCAGTGAGTGCAGTTAGTATAAAAGAAATAAAAAGTAAATGTCTTCCCATATTGGTTTTTACAATTAATACTTTTAATGCCTGAAATGTTTTTAATACCTGTAATATATTAAAAATGTTACCTATTAGCAGTTCAATTGCGGCTTAATGTTTAATTTTGGCGCTTTAAATCTATTTATATGTATAAAACATTACAGCCGGTTTTACAGCAGGAACTTACAGATATTGAAAATGCCGGTTTATATAAAAGGGAAAGAATTATTACCTCGCCGCAAAGGCCTGATATAACTGTACAGGGCGGTAAAGAAGTGATAAACTTTTGCGCCAATAACTACCTGGGCCTTTCTGCCCATCCAAAAGTGATTGAAGCTGCAAAAGCAGCAATGGATACGCACGGTTACGGCCTGTCGTCAGTACGTTTTATTTGCGGTACACAGGATATACATAAAGAATTAGAAAAAAAGATAGCTGAGTTTTTAGGAACTGAGGATACCATATTATATGCGGCTGCATTTGATGCCAACGGCGGTGTGTTTGAGCCATTGTTTAATGAGCAGGATGCCATTATATCTGACGAGCTGAACCATGCATCTATTATTGATGGCGTGCGTTTGTGTAAGGCCCAGCGCCAGCGCTATAAGCATGATGACATGGCCGATCTGGAAGAAAAACTGAAAGCCACACAAGATCTGCGTCATCGTATTATTGTTACCGATGGTGCTTTTTCTATGGACGGCACAATTGCCCAACTTGATAAAATATGCGCCCTTGCCGAACAGTACAACGCTTTGGTAATGATAGATGAGAGCCATTGCAGCGGCTTTATGGGTAAAACCGGTCGCGGCACGCATGAGCACCATAATGTAATGGGTAAAATAGATATTATTACCGGTACATTAGGTAAGGCTTTAGGTGGCGCATCCGGCGGGTTTACATCAGGCCGTAAAGAAATTATTGATATGTTGCGTCAGCGCTCAAGACCTTATTTGTTCTCTAACACACTGGCCCCTGCAATTACGGGTGCTTCAATAGCAGTGCTTGATATGTTAAGCGAAACCACCAGCCTGCGCGATAAACTGGAGACCAATACTCAATACTTCCGCGAGAAAATGACAGCGGCAGGCTTTGATATTAAACCTGGCGTGCACCCAATAGTGCCGGTGATGTTGTATGATGCCAAGCTGGCGCAGGAGTTTGCAGCCAAAATGCTGGAAGAAGGTATTTACGTAATTGGTTTTTATTACCCGGTTGTACCGCAGGGTAAAGCACGTATCCGTGTGCAGATCTCGGCAGCACATGATACCCACCATTTAGATAAAGCCATTGCGGCATTTACTAAGGTGGGTAAGGAGTTAGCGGTGATTAAATAATTACCCGTTATATTTGTAATCGAATTTTTTTTGAATAAGCTATAATAAATGCAAGCGCAGATAGACCAATATACAAACGAGATAAATGCTTTTTCGCCGGCTAATGCTGATGAGTTGGAAGCTTTTCGTATTAAGTTTTTAGGTACCAAAGGATTGATAAAAGATCTTTTTGAAGAATTTAAAACCGTTGGGCCAGAAGAAAAACGCGTTTTTGGTAAGGTACTTAACCAGTTTAAGCAACTGGCCGAAGCAAAATATAGTGAGCTAAAAGAAGGGCTTACATCAGAAACTGTAAATCCAAAATCTGAAATAGACCTAACTCTTCCGGGAGATGGTTTTGAGATTGGCTCACGCCACCCGCTTTCATTAGTGCGTAATGAGATCATTGATATTTTTAAACGCCTTGGTTTTGTGGTTGCAGAAGGACCGGAAATTGAAGACGACTGGCATAACTTCTCGGCGTTAAATTTCCCCGAAGAACACCCGGCACGCGATATGCAGGATACTTTCTTTATCCGCAAGGGTGAAGGTACAGATGACATCGCTTTGCGTACACACACCTCATCCGTACAGGTTAGAATGATGGAGCAGGGTAAACCACCGTTCCGCGCCATTATGCCGGGCCGTGTTTACCGTAATGAAGCGATATCTGCCCGTGCCCATTGCTTTTTTCACCAGGTTGAGGGATTGTATGTTGATGAAAATGTGTCATTCTCTGATCTGAAACAAACACTTTATCATTTTGTACAGGAGCTTTACGGCGAAGGTACGCAGGTGCGTTTCCGTCCGTCATATTTCCCGTTTACTGAACCATCTGCAGAGATGGATATTTCATGTACTATTTGTAAGGGTGCAGGTTGTAATATGTGTAAATACAGTGGCTGGGTAGAGATATTGGGTTGTGGCATGGTTGATCCGAATGTTTTAGAAAACTGCGGCATCGACAGTAAAAAGTATACCGGCTTTGCCTTTGGTATGGGCATGGAGCGTATTGCCAACTTAAAATATGTGATCCGCGATCTGCGTTTGTTTTCTGAGAACGATGTTCGTTTCTTAAAGCAGTTTCAGTCAGAAATTATATGAGGTACGTGATGATACTGGCATTGGTGAGCATGCTGTTTTTCTCGTGTGGAAAAACAGGCGATGTTGTGCCTAATGTGCCGGTAAATCTAAGTATTCCTAAAACCGACCCGCGAATAACCGCGCTGAACAGCCAGGGTGGTGCCGTTTTAATATCAGGTGCCGGTGTTGCCGGCATAATAATTTATAGAGGCAACAATGGCTACGTGGCTTATGACAGGTGTAGCAGCTATCAACCCCAAAAATTATGTGCAGTTACCCTTGATGATACCGGTTTTACAGTAACTGACCCTTGCAGCGGGTCCAAATTTTCCCTTACAGATGGCAGCCCGGTTAAAGCTCCGGCCACCCGCCCGCTCAAGGCGTATAACGTGAATACAACACAATTTGAGATAATTGTGTATAATTGAGGGATGGAAGCCGATAAAATTAAAGATAGTATAAAGCGGGCGGCACAAGATTTGTTCCGTAAATTCGGTTACCATAAAACCAGTGTAAACGAAATTGCCAAAAAAGCAAAAATTGCTAAGGCCACTATTTACAAGTATTTTGATAGTAAAGAGGCCCTTCTACATGTTTTGCTGATGGACTATATTAAGGTGAGCGTTAACGAGTTGATTAATACCAACACGCCAGATCAGGATGAGGAAACCCACCTGAGTAACCTTATCATGAAAACCTGCCGCCTTTCATACACTGTATGTAACGAATTCATCGGCTGGGATTTTATCCGCGAAAGCACCAACTCCCAAGACTTTTTAAAGAACCTTTCTAACGAGCTGGAAGAGTTACTCATGCAGTCATTTACTCAATTGCCCGGAGTAAAAAAACATGAAACCTACCAGCAGCGCCTACGTTTTTTGATCAAATGCAGCAAAAGCATCGTGTTTAGTTTTGCTTTCACCTCCGTTAGTGATGCAGACGTGCGCAAAAACTTTGTATCCTTTCAAAAGGAGATATTGCCTTATTTGGTAAAGGCTGCCGTAACTATTTAGATATATTTTATTTTTTTATTTGCATAACTCAATCGGAATAGCTTACTTTGAATAGCAAAGTACTTTTAAGTGGAAGAAAACGATATTCAAGATCAACTGATATCCATCCGGAGCATGATGGAACGGTCATCAAAATTTATTTCCCTCAGTGGATTGTCTGGGATATTGGCTGGCATCTATGCTTTGATAGGGGCAGGTGTAGCTTATCAAATAATATACGATGGCCAAAATGCATTTACTTCATCATATGTGGGCGATGGTGGCTTTAGCATAATTATAAATATATTAGGATTTGCAGAGCTGTTTTCCGTAGCCTTAATTGTATTGCTGGCTTCATTAATAACGTGTATAATATTAACTATTCGTAAAGCAAAGCGTAAGGGCCAACAGATATGGGGCAGCGTAAGCAAGCAGGTTTTATTTAATATGGCTGTGCCCTTGGTAGCAGGCGGGCTTTTGATATTAATATTAGTTAGTCGCGGCTACTTTGGGGTGGTGGCACCGGCGTCGCTTATATTTTATGGTTTGGCGTTATTTAACGCAAGCAACTTTACTTTTAACGATGTACGATATTTAGGCATTGGCGAGATATTGTTAGGTTTGCTCGCCGCTTTACTACCGGGTTACGGGCTGCTATTTTGGGCAATTGGTTTTGGTGTGCTGCATATTGTTTATGGCAGTATCATGTACTTTAAATACGACAAGTGAAGATCCCGTTTGAAAAACTTGATAAAGCCTTTGAGAACCGCCTGCGCCTGCAAATAATGAGTGTGCTTGTGGTAAACGACAGGTATGATTTTAACTCGCTAAAAGAATTGCTGGATACTACCGATGGTAATCTGGCTTCGCATTTAAAAGCGTTGGAAAAAGAAGAATATATGATAGTGCATAAATCGTTTTTAGGCCGTAAGCCAAATACTACCTATGAGGCTACCGACAGGGGTAAACAGGCTTTTAAACAACATTTAGATGCCCTTGAGCAGATCATAAAAAATCAGAAATTAACTAAATAAATTTTTTTACATATTAACTTTGTAATTCAAAGTACTTTTTTAATAAAATCATGATTGGACAAGAACCCTTTAAAGGACTAATGGACTGGCTCAAGGAGTCGGTAACTGTAAAACTGATGTTTATAGGTATTTTAATTTTAGTATTAATAATACCCTCATCACTGATTGATAGCCTAATAATGGAACGTAGCCTTCGGCAGAAGGATGTGGTACACGATATAGCCGATAAGTGGTCGGGTAGCCAACTAATAAAAGGGCCGGTACTTATTATACCCTACCGCAAAACGGTAAATTATATAGATGTAAATCAAAAGGAGTTAACCAAAGAAATAATTGAAAACCTTTACATTTTACCTGAAAGCCTGTATATAAAAGCAATCGTGGAACCCGAAGTTTTGCATCGCGGGATGTTTGATGGGGTGGTTTATAATTCAACCGTTAAGGTATCAGGCAATTTTGCAAAGGCCGATCTGGCTATTTTTTCCTTAAATCCCGACCAGCTTTTACTGGATAAAGCCAAACTAACTTTCAGTATATCTGATCTTAAAGGCCTTAAGAATAACCCGGTACTCACCGCTGCCGGCATGCAATTATCGGCAGAACCAACCTTTAATAATAAAGATCTTTTTAACGATGGTTTGCAGGCCAATATTAACTTATCAACCATAAAGGACGGGGCATTTACATTTAACTACACGCTCAATTTAAAAGGGAGCCAAGACTTACACTTTCTTCATCTTGGCAAAACAACAGATGTGGAAGTTAGTGGTAAATGGCCAACCCCAAGTTTCGATGGCCGCTATCTGCCCGATACGCGTAAGGTTGATGCAAGAGGGTTTAAGGCTAACTGGCGAATGCTTTATTATAACAGGCCATTTCCCCAACAATGGATAGTAGATAATACGCTGCTTAATAATGAGAAGAAACAAGAGAGCGCTTCGTTCGGTGTTAAGCTGCGCTTGCCGGTAGATCAGTATCAAAAAATTACACGTACCAGCAAATACGCTATTCTTATCATTCTGCTTACTTTTATCTCCCTTTTTCTTACCGAGGTTATTCGCAAGCAAAGAGTGCATGTGTTCAACTATGTACTCATAGGCGCAGCCATGATCATTTATTATACTTTACTACTGTCGTTTTCTGAACAGGTTGGTTATAACATCGCCTACCTCATCGCTTCAGTCTCAACCATTGTTTTGGTGTCTGTTTTTATATCATCATTAATGAATAATAAAAAGGCCGCGGCAATGTTTGCAGCAATATTAAGTATGTTTTACGGCTTCATCTTTATCATCATTCAGTTAGAGGACTTTGCCCTGTTAGTAGGTAGTTTAGCACTATTTGCAATAGTTGCGGCGCTTATGTATTTCTCCCGGAAGATTAATTGGGACTAAGCTAAGTTTTTCAACAGGCAGAGGAGAGAGCTGCCTGTTGAAAAATAATTCACTATACCGTTTTGGTTTTTGGTATAAATAATACTATGTTTGCATAATAAAAATTCACAGCTATGAGTCAGGAACTAATTGATTTTTCGGAGCTTATTGATGAGCAATTTGAAATGAATGATATAGTTATCGAAATAGAATTTGATCAGTTATTAAGTATGTTTTTGTAATTCGGGCTATAGCGATGCTCTTACCTTGGTATCCGTTGGCTTAAGTCTAACGCAAGTGATTTATTTGATTTTTTTAATTCATTGCCGTCCCATTTATGGGGCGGATAATAAAAGCCTTATATTGGCTTCAGCCAAAATAATAAAAATGTCATTTGTAAAGATTTGGATTCATTTAGTTTTTGCAACTAAAAACAGACAGCCCTTGCTTGTGCCCGAGCTTAGATATCAGTTGCATAAGCACATTAAAGAAAATTGTAAAGAAAAAGAGATATTTTTACAAGCAATTAATGGTTACTCAGATCATATCCATTGTTTAATATCTTTAGGTAAAGACCAAAATATTATCTAAGTTGGCTCAACTTATAAAAGGTGAATCTTCATTTTGGATTAATAAAGAATATTTAACTAATGGAGCGTTCAGCTGGCAAGATGATTATTTTGCAGTATCGGTAAGCGAATCTCAAGTCGGTGCTGTAACTAATTATATCAATAATCAGGAAAATCATCACGCTAAAAAGTCCTTCAATGAGGAAGTTGAAGAGTTTATGAAGGTGTATGGCTGGCAAAATATTTCATCTTAGGTTGGATATAGTTTGCGTTTTGGCTAAAGCCGATTGTCCTTTTTTGTATCCGTTGGCTAAAGCCAACGGCAATGAGGGTGCAAACTTTACTAATCTGTAAATGTGATAACAGATTCCTGTTTAAATTAAAAAAAATCATCGCATTAGCTATAAAATGTACATCATGCCTTATAATAATTGCCGTTGGCTTTAGCCAACGGACTACAAACAAACCAATTCTGGCTTTAGCCAAACTCCCCCAATCCATTTAATCAACGGATTATAATCAACAAACTTGGCTTTAGCCAAAATCACCCTCAATCCTCCATTCAAAAAATTAATAAATAGGTTTAACTTTGCAGCCTCATGAGTAGATCTGCAAAAAAGAGTAAGTTTTTCGAGAACGTTACGGTTATTGATATTGCCGAAGAAGGCAAGGGTGTAGGCAAGGCTGACGATTTTGTGCTTTTTATAGAAAAAGCCGTCCCCGGCGATATTGCAGATATTGAGGTTTATAAAAGCAAAAAGAACTTTGGCGAAGGTAAAATTACCCGCTTAATTCAGCCATCAGAATATCGCACGGAGGCATTTTGCGAGCACTTTGGCGTTTGCGGAGGTTGCAAATGGCAGCATATGACCTATGACGCACAACTGAAATTTAAACAGAAAGCAGTACATGATGCTTTAACCCGCATAGCCAAAATAGAGGTTGGCCACATGGATAGCATAATCCCTTCTCCTGCTGATAGATACTACCGTAACAAGCTGGAATATACTTTCTCTAACAAACGCTGGTTATACGATGGCGAGAACCGCGACGACGAACGGCTGGATATGGATGCCCTTGGTTTCCACATTCCCGGCAGGTTTGATAAGATCCTGAACATAAACCATTGCTACCTGCAGGCCGAGCCATCAAATGATTTGCGTAACAGCATTAACCAATACGCTAAAGAACAAGGCATCAGCTATTATGATGTTAGGCAGCATACGGGTGCATTGCGAAATTTGATAATTCGTACATCATCAACCGGCGAGATAATGGTAATTGTAGTTTTTGCTCATGCAGATCAGGAGCAGGTGGATAGTTTGATGACATACATTGATGCGGCTTTCCCACAAATTACTTCGCTATTATATATCCTGAACACAAAACTGAATGATACTATTTTTGATCAGGATGTTATATCATGGAAAGGCCCGGAATATATTCACGAAGAAATGCCTGGCGGAGCCAACGGAACGGTTGTCCGTTTTAGGGTTGGTCCCAAATCTTTTTACCAAACTAATTCTATTCAGGCCCTGCGCCTGTACGAAATAACCCGCGACTTTGCCGATTTTAAAGGCGACGAACTGGTTTATGATCTTTACACCGGTGCTGGTACAATTGCCAATTTTATTGCCGGTCATGTGCGGGAAGTGGTGGGTGTGGAGTATGTACCATCGGCCATTGAGGATGCAAAAATAAATTCAGAGATCAATAACATTACTAATACCAAATTTTTTGCGGGTGATATGAAGGATGTGCTGGTTGCAGATTTCGTAGCAATGCATGGCAAACCCGATGTGATCATTACCGACCCTCCCCGTGCAGGAATGCATGCCGATGTGGTTGCCCGTTTAATGGAAATTGAAGCCGACAAGATTGTTTACGTAAGCTGCAATGCCGCCACCCAGGCCCGCGATTTGCTGGTGCTAAAAGAAAAGTACGATACCGTTAAAATTCAACCGGTTGATATGTTTCCGCATACCCAGCACGTGGAAAATGTAGTGTTGTTAAAGTTGAGGTAGCAGTTGTCAAACGGTATGATGCTATTGACAATGACATATTTAAAAGACATGGTAGGATAAAAAAGATGACATAGTTTTATATTTTTAGAATCTACGATTTCCCGTCCTTACAAATCTCCTTAATAGTATCACTTAACGGCCTAAACTTAAACCCAATAGCTTTCTTAATTTCGCTGTTATCAAAATTGCGGGTTACAGATGCTGCACGGGCGCTGGTTTTATCTAACGCCGGGTGTTTGCCTGTTAATGCAGCTATAAAAGATGCTCCCCGCCAGGCCAGTTCCATCATCCAGAGTTTGGCTAACGTGGCCGGTGGTTTTATGTGGTAGCAATTGGCTATTTCTGTAAATATTTGCTGATAACTGCGATTTTCTGCATTAATAATATAACGTTTGCCACTGATGCCACTTTCCATAAGGGCTATCATACATTTGGCCACATCCTGCACATCAACAAAGCCAATAGTTCCTTTAGTATAAAATTTTAGTCCTTTGCGTACGGTTTCAAAAATTTGTCCGCTGCCTTCAGTACCTGCGCTTGCACCTATAATAATAGTAGGGTTTACTATCACAGCATCCAGGCCTTCGGCAATACCGCGCCACAACTCCATCTCGCTTTCCAGTTTTGATATCGCATACCCATCATTCTCTACGGTTGGGTCAAGATGGTGCTTTTCGGTAACCATTTCGCCGGGCTTGGCTTCGCCTACAGCAGCAACTGAACTTGTATGCACCATGCGGATACCTTTCTCCACACACAGGTTCACCAAATTAGCCGTGCCATTAACGTTTGTGCGTATCATGGGCTCTTTGTCGGCCTGTTTTAGTGATACCCATGCAGCGCAATTGTATACCTGCGTTACGCCATCCAAAGCATTCTCCAGGGCAAAAACATCCATCAGGTCGGCATTTACCCAATTAATTTGTGCAGTGTAAGGTGCAAGCAAAGCCGGTATTTTGGAGGTTACCCTTTTAGTACAACGTATTGTATTACCACGTTGTACCAACTCCTTTGCTAATTCGGCACCTAAAAAACCTGTTGCACCTGTAACTAAAATCATGTTCCAAATATGCAGAATATTTAGATGTGGACATGGATTTGATGTGCAAATATGCAGGTGTGCAGATGAAAAAAATGAAAAATCATGCTTCATGTAAACATTTGCATATCCACACATCCAAAAATATCTGCACATTTGCACACCTGCATATTTGCACATCAAAAAATAATATGTCTTTAGCCGATTTTTTTACCCCCATAGATCTTAAAAAAATAGCCCCTAAAAACGGATATTTTACCAGTCAGCTTGGCGATAAGATTGACCACCATTCGGTTGATTTTCCCGATCTGGAACAAAAAACAGATATCGCGATAATTGGTGTACTGGATGACCGTAACGCTATAAATAATTCCGGTTGCGGTTTGGGTCCCGATTACGTGCGCGAAAAACTTTACCAGTTAAATGAGGGCGGTTACACTTCCCGGATTGTAGATTTGGGAAATATAACCCGGGGCGAAACTGTGGTAGATACTTACTATGCGCTAAAAACTATAGTGAGTGAACTGGTAAGAAAAGATATCGTACCTGTTATTATAGGCGGCGGGCAAGATTTGACTTACGCCCAATATATGGGTTATGAAAGCCTTGAGCAAAAGGTTGATTTACTTGTGATTGATTCGCAATTTGATCTGGAAGATGATGGTTTCGCTGAGAGTATTGAGACTATATCTACAGCTTATCTTAATAAAATATTCATGCATGAACCTAATTACCTATTCAATTATAGTAATATGGGTTACCAAACCTATTTTGCCAGTCAGGATAGTTTAAGAGTTATGGAGAAACTTTATTTTGATGTGCACCGTTTAGGCGAGCTGGCTTCAAATATTTCTGTTGCCGAACCTATTATTCGCAACGCTAACATGGTTAGCTTTGATATGGGAGCTATCCGCTCATCAGATGCTGTGGGTAACGCTAATGCAAAACCTAACGGATTTTATGGCGAGGAAGCTTGCCAGATCTGTCGTTACGCAGGTTTTAATGATAAGCTAAGCTCCATAGGTTTCTATGAATTCAATCCGGCTTATGATAGTAACGGGCAAACTGCCATGCTGCTATCTCAAATGATATGGTATTTTATTGATGGCTTTTATAATCGCAAACGCGATTTTCCGCTCAACCCAAAATCGCAATATCTTATATACAAAACCAGCTTAAAGCATGAAGATCATGAAGTGGTATTTGTAAAAAGCAAAAAAAGCGACCGCTGGTGGATGCAGGTGCCTTATCCAACGGGTGGTTCAAAAAACGAGCGCTTCCATTTAGTGCCTTGCCGGCATGAAGATTATAAGACCGCAGCATCCGGCGAAATGCCCGATCTTTGGTGGCGCACCTATCAAAAATTAAACTGATTTATAATTCATTAGCTATTTAAGCGTTATTTACATTCATATTAATATTAAATGAAGAAGATTTTTTTCTGCATAATTGCTTTATTACCTGCCCTGGCATTTGGCCAGGCCGCCCAGTCTTTTACTGTTAAAAGTAAAATTGGTAAGTTAAATGCTCCCGCTAAAGCTTATTTAGTGTACCGCTTAGGTGCCAACAACGTAACCGACTCGGCAGCTATTAAAGATGGAGAGTTCACCTTTACAGGTGTAGCCATGAACCCTGTTAACGCATCGTTATTTATAGATTATAAAGGCGTAGGTTTTGCTAAATACATTGCGCAAAACTTTCCGGATGGCGGCCCTTCAAAAGCGGCAGACATGCTGAACTTTTTTATAGAGAAAGGCACAATTAATATTACCTCGCCTGATTCTGCTGCTAAGGCAGATGTGAGCGGTTCGCCGGCAAACGAGGATAATAAAAAGCTGAAAGCTCAATTAAAGGTAGTAGTAAGTAAAGCGCAAAAGATAGTTGCAGCAGCGCAGGCAGCAACACCCGCACAGCAGCAATCAGCCGCTTTCCAGAACTCCATGCAGGCTAAATACAAAGCGGTGCAGCAGGAGCAAAAAAATGTACTAAAAACTTTCATCACTGAAAATCCTAACAGTTACCTGAGCCTGCTTGCCTTAACCAGTGTGAGTGGTCCGTCGCCGGATGTTGCAGAAGTGGAACCGCTGTATGAGTCGTTGTCTGATGATTTGAAAAAATCAGAACAGGGTCGCCAGTTAAAAACTGCAATTGATGCCTTGAAGTTTACTGCCATTGGTGCTATGGCGCCAGATTTTATACAGAACGATGTGAACGGGGTGCCGGTTAGACTATCATCCTTTAAAGGAAAGTATGTACTGATTGATTTTTGGGCATCATGGTGCGGTCCCTGCAGGCAGGAAAACCCCAACGTGGTAAGAACCTACAATAAGTATAAGAACAAGAATTTTACCATACTGGGTGTATCATTAGATAGAGAGAACGGCAAAGATGCATGGCTTGCTGCCATTAAAAAAGATGGACTTACCTGGACGCAGGTATCTGATCTTAAATATTGGAACAACCTGGCTGCAACAGTTTACGGTGTGCGATCCATCCCGCAAAATTTTTTAATTGATCCAACAGGCAAAATAGTAGCCAAAGACCTGCGTGGCGATGACCTGGATAATAAACTGGCCGAATTGCTGGGTAAATACAATTAATGGGTTGTAGCCGTTGCTTTGTTGTATCATTTTTGATGAAATGGCCAATGTGTTATAGCTGATTTTGATTTTAGTTTTAAATCCCTCATATTGGAGCCTTAATATCAGCATAGTATGAGAAAATTAGTTTTAACAGCATTGGTAAGCTTACCTGCATTGCTTTTTGCCCAAAATGGCAAGTTTATAGTTCAAGGTAATGTGGCCAGCTTTAATGCGCCCTCTAAAGTATATATTCAATATAGGAAAGAAGGCAAGACTGTTATTGATTCAACCGTGTTGAAAGATGGCAAGTTTTCATTTACCGGTGATGCCACAGCAATGCCAATGAGCGGATACATTTTGTTAAATGAAAAAGGCACGGGCATGAACAGCTCACGCGACTATCATGCTGTGTTTTTTGAGCAGGGAACTATTAATGTTACCACTGCTGATAAGATGGCTAACGCTAAGGTTTCAGGTACAAAAACCAACCAGGAGAACGAGCAATATCGCTTAGCTATAAAGCCGGTTAATGAGGCTTACACAGCTTTAGAAGCTAAACAAAAGGCGGCTACCGAAGAGCAGCAAAAGTCGCCTGCTTTTATTAAACAAAGCAAGCTGGATGAAAAAGCTATTGAAGATCAGGAAAAAGCGCTTAACAAGCAATTTATAACCAACAACCCCGATTCATATATTAGCTTAAATGCATTACAATCATATGCATACAGTGCCGATTATGTAGATATTGCCCCGTTGTATGAAGGCTTATCTGCTAATATTAAAGCATCAACCGGTGGTAAAGCATTTGCCGAAATATTACCAAAACTTAAAGCTGTAGCATTAGGTGCAATAGCACCGGAGTTTACCGAAGCCGATACTGCAGGCAAAATGGTTAGCCTGTCATCATTTAGAGGTAAGTATGTTTTAATTGATTTCTGGGCATCATGGTGTGGCCCTTGCCGCCACGAAAACCCTAACGTGGTAAAAGCATTCAATCAGTATAAAGATAAAAACTTTACCATTTTAGGTGTATCATTAGATCGTCCCGACGCTAAAAAAGCATGGTTAGCCGCTATCAAAAAAGATGGTTTAAACTGGACTCAGGTATCTGACCTGCAATTTTGGAAAAGTAAAACCGCCGATATGTACGGCGTGCGCGCTATCCCTCAGAACTTCCTGATAAATCCTGATGGTAAGATTATAGGTAAAAACCTAAGAGGTGAGGACCTGAACGAAAAATTGGCTGAGATTTTTAGTAAGATATAGTTCGGTGAGTGGTTGATTAGGTGAGTGGTTTTAGACTTCGCTAATCAACTCAATCAACCACTCACTTAATCAACTACTCTCTAAAGTAAGTCAAACCCAATATCTTTCCGGAAATATACGCCGTCATAATAAATGCGTGCTGCATCTGCGGTAGCTTGCTGCAGGGCGGTAAACATATCGTTCTGTAAAGATGTAATAGCCAATACACGCCCGCCGGTGGCTTTTACAGTTTCCCCTTCAAGCGCGGTGCCTGCATGAAAAACGTATGAATCGCGAACGTTCTCAATGCCGCTAATCTCTTTATCCTTTAAATATTCGCCGGGATAACCACCTGCTACGCAAACTACGGTAGCGGCAACCTGGTTAGATATGATTAGCTCTTTTTCGTTAAGGTTACCTTCGGCTACACCTATTAAGAGGTCAACAAAGTCCGATTCTATGCGAGGCATAACGCTTTCGGTTTCCGGGTCGCCCATGCGGCAGTTGTATTCAATGGTATATGGGTCGCCGTAGCAGTTCATCAAGCCAATAAAAATGAAACCTTTGTAGGGAATACCCTCCTGTTTCAAGCCTTCAACTGTTGGAATGATGATCCTTTGCTCCACCTTTTGCATAAATTCATCATCAGCAAAAGGCACCGGCGAAACCGAACCCATGCCACCGGTGTTTAAACCGCTGTCACCTTCGCCAATACGTTTATAATCTTTGGCTTCGGGTAATATTTTATAGTTTGTGCCATCGGTCATCACAAAAACGGATAGCTCAATACCTTGTAAAAACTGCTCAATAACTACCATAGAGCTTGCATCGCCAAACTTGGCCTGGGTAAGCATTTCCAGTAATTCCTGGCGTGCTTCTTCAAGGGTAAGGCATATCAATACACCCTTGCCTGCAGCCAGCCCGTCGGCTTTTAAAACTACGGGCAGGCCGGTGGTTGCCAAATAGTCAAAACCCTCCTGCAAAGTATCGCGGGTAAAAGTTCTGGAGGCAGCCGTAGGTATGTTATGGCGCTGCATAAATTGCTTGCTAAAATCTTTACTGCCCTCTAACTGTGCCGCTTCTTTCTGCGGGCCTATTACCGGGATGCTTTTTAATTGCTCATCAGCCAGGAAAAAATCATGTATACCTTTAACCAATGGTTCCTCGGGGCCAACCAGTACCATCTTAATATTATTAGCTAAAGCAAAAGCTTTAATGCCTTCAAAATCAGTAACCTTTAGGTTAACGTTGGTGCCATAGTGGCCGGTACCCGCATTACCGGGGGCAATAAAAAGGTTGTGGCATTTCAAACTTTGCGATATTTTCCAGGCGAAGGCGCTTTCCCTTCCGCCCGAACCAAGGAGCAGGATATTCATGCGGTAAAGATAGTATTTTTGGTGTGCAGATGGTAGATACGCAGATAGGTGAATATACGAATGTGCAAATGATGGTATGTTCCACTTCATCAGTATATATGCTCATCTGCATATTTGATATCATAACTTTCTCGTTTTCGGCGCAAAACCGTAACTTTGCCTGCCAATATGACTTTAAAATTGCACTGGCGCAATTCTTGAGTTTAGTGCCTTATATAAAAATATTATGTTAGACTTTTTTAGTAAGCTTTTCGGAAGCAAATCAGAACGTGACGTTAAGGCTTTATTGCCCATAGTGGAAAAGATAAAAGCTGAATTTGCCAAGCTTGACGGTATAAGTAATGACGAGCTTAGAGCTAAAACCATAAGCTTTAAAGAAACCATTGTAGAGGGCCTTTCAGGTATTGATAGCGAAATACAGGCTATTAAAGACCGTACCGAAACAGAGCTGGATATGGATGTGAGCGAAAAGGTTGACCTTTATACCCAACTGGATAAGCTGGAGAAAGACCGCAACAAGGAGCTTGAAGAAATATTAAAAAATATATTACCAGAGGCTTTTGCTGTGGTAAAAGAAACTGCCCGCCGTTTTGCAGGTAACAAAACTATTGAAGTTACCGCAACCCAGTTTGACCGCGACCTTGCCGCTAAAAAGAGCAATGTTGTTATAAAAGGCGATACGGCTATTCATCATAACACATGGCTGGCTGCCGGTAACGAGGTAACCTGGGATATGGTTCATTATGATGTACAGCTGATTGGTGGTATTGTATTGCACCAGGGTAAAATAGCTGAGATGGCAACGGGTGAAGGTAAAACGTTGGTAGCTACATTACCTGCGTACCTTAACGCACTGGCTGGTCGTGGTGTGCACATTGTAACCGTGAATGATTACCTGGCACGACGTGATAGTGAGTGGATGGGTCCGTTGTATGAATTTCATGGCCTTTCTGTTGATTGTATTGACAAACATGAGCCAAATTCAGAAGAACGCCGCAAAGCGTATGCATCAGATATTATTTTTGGTACCAACAATGAGTTTGGTTTTGACTACCTGCGTGACAATATGGCGCACAGCCCTGAAGAATTGGTACAGCGTAAGCTACACTATGCCATGGTTGATGAGGTAGATTCAGTATTAATTGATGATGCCCGTACACCTTTAATTATATCAGGCCCTATTCCGCGTGGAGATGAGCATGAGTTTTATGAGTTGAAACCACGCATTGAGCGTTTGGTTAACGCGCAAAAAAGCTACGTTAACACTGTGTTGAACGAAGCTAAAAAATCTATCAATGACGGCAAAACCGGCATTGATGATGGCGGTTTAGCTTTATTACGCGCACACAGGGCATTGCCAAAAAGCAAGGCGCTGATAAAATTCCTGAGCGAGGGATCAAACAGAACGGTACTGCAAAAAACAGAGAACTACTACATGCAGGATCAGGGTAAAGAAATGCCTAAGGTTGATTCGGAATTGTTCTTTATAATTGACGAAAAAAACAACCAGGTTGAGCTGTCTGAAAAAGGTATCGAACTGATTACTTCATCAGGGGAAGACCCTAACTTTTTTGTGATGCCTGATGTAGGTACAGAGATCTCTGAGATTGAAAAATCTTCTCTGTCTGCAGAAGAAAAGATCGCTAAGAAAGATGAGCTGATGCGCGATTTCTCAATCAAATCTGAGCGTATCCATTCGGTTAACCAGTTATTAAAAGCATATACTCTATTTGAAAAGGATACAGAATATATTTTGGATGAAGGTAAGGTTAAGATAGTTGATGAGCAAACAGGTCGTGTATTGGATGGCCGCCGTTACTCTGATGGTTTACACCAGGCTATTGAGGCTAAAGAAAATGTTAAGGTAGAGGATGCAACACAAACGTTTGCCACCATTACCCTGCAAAACTACTTTAGAATGTACCATAAGCTTTGCGGTATGACGGGTACTGCTGTTACCGAAGCTGGTGAGTTTTGGGAAATATATAAGCTGGATGTGGTAGAGATACCAACTAACACCCCGGCATCTCGTGCAGACAGGCAGGATTTGGTTTATCGTACCATCCGCGAAAAATATAATGCAGTTGCAGACGAAATTGTAAAGCTAACAATAGAAGGCCGCCCGGTATTAGTGGGTACAACCTCTGTTGAGATATCAGAACTATTAAGCCGCATGCTTAAGCTGCGTGGTATCAAGCACAATGTGCTGAATGCTAAAATGCACCAGAAAGAGGCAGACATTGTTGCCGAAGCCGGGCAAACAAGTACAGTAACCATTGCTACCAACATGGCAGGCCGTGGTACAGATATTAAATTAGGGGCGGGTGTTAAGGATGCCGGGGGTTTAGCCATTGTAGGTACCGAGCGCCATGAATCGCGCCGGGTAGACAGGCAGTTGCGTGGTCGTGCCGGTAGGCAGGGTGACCCGGGTTCGTCACAGTTCTTTGTATCGTTAGAGGATAACCTGATGCGTTTATTCGGCTCGGAGCGTATCTCAAACCTGATGGTACGTATGGGTATTGAAGAGGGCGAAGTTATACAGCACTCCATGATCTCTAAATCAATTGAGCGTGCGCAGAAGAAGGTTGAAGAAAACAACTTTGGTATACGTAAACGTTTGTTAGAGTATGATGATGTGATGAACTCACAGCGTACCGTAATTTATGCAAAACGTAAAAATGCCTTGTTTGGCGAACGCCTTGATGTTGATTTAAGCAATACTATTTTTGACGTTGTTGAAGATGTAGTAGCCGAATATAAAGAGTCAAACAATTTCGAAGGTTTCCAGCTGGAGATTATCCGTTTGTTCTCGGTAGATATTAGTACTGATGAAGCAGAATTTGGCAGCATCAGCATGAATGCACTGGTTGATAAAACCTTTGCCGAAGTGATAGACTTTTACAAACGCAAAGCAGAGGCAGTTGCACAGCAGGCTTACCCGGTATTAAAAGATGTTTATGATACCCGCGGCCAGTATGTTGAAAACATTGTTGTTCCTTTTTCTGATGGTGTACATGGTATGCAGGTAGCCGTTCCGCTTAAAAAGGCGGTTGATAATAAGGGCTTAGAGGTATTTAAATCATTCGAGAAGAGTGTGACCCTTTCCCTTATTGATGATGCCTGGAAAGAGCACCTGCGCGAAATGGACGAGTTAAAGCAATCAGTACAAAACGCGGTTTACGAACAAAAAGACCCGCTATTGGTATATAAGTTTGAAGCTTTTGAATTGTTCCGCCAGATGCTGGCCAATGTGAATAAAGAACTGGTTAGCTTCCTGTTTAGAGGTGGCATCCCGGTTCAGCAGGAGCCGGAGCAGATACGTGAGGCAAAACCTCAGCCTAAGCTTGACCTTAAGAACATGCGTACTTCAAAACCTGAACTGGTTAGCGAAAGTAATGGCATGCCTATAGAAGATACACGCGAAATGCAAAAACCAACTCCTGTAAGAGTTGAGCAAAAAATTGGCAGGAATGACCCTTGCCCTTGCGGTAGCGGTAAAAAATATAAGAACTGCCACGGCGTAGGGCAAAATTAATTAGCCTCACCCAACCCTCTCCAAAGGAGAGGGCTTTTAAACATAACCACGCGTCATTGCGAGGAACGAAGCAATCTTCGATAGGTATACATTTGCAGATTGCTTCTGAATGAAGGGTAAAAACAAATTGTCATTCTGAGCGTGAGCGAAGAATCTATTCACGGAGATGTATGTCGCCGACAGATGCTTCACTATGTTCAGCATGACAAACTAATTAAACAAATGAAAAAAGCAATATTTGATCATAAAGCTAAACCAGGCCTAATCAAGTATTGCTTTTTTTTTATGTTCCTGTTTTCTTCAGTACTAACCTTTGGCCAGGCCCGTGGTACGGTGCAGGTTGTAAGAGACCAGCTGTTTGATACTTTATTAGCCAAACGCGCCGCATTGAACAAGGGCGGAGGCAGTGTAGGCGGCGGTAACTTTTCATCATACGGTTACCGGGTACAAATATACAGCGGAAGCAACCGCAACCTTGCTTTTAATGCACAGGCAAAATTCAATAGGGAGTTTCCGGAATTGCGTACTTACATTATTTATCGTGAACCCAACTTTAAAGTACGTGCCGGTGATTTTAGATCGAGGCTTGAAGCTGAAAGGTTGATACAGGAGATAAGGCCATTATTCTCCGGAACGTTTATTATATCAGAAAAAATAAATCCACCTAAAACGGTTATCAGTAATGATTAAAGAAAAGATCCAGCAGCTATCGCAAGATATTTTTAATGAAGTAGTGGCCAATCGCAGGCATCTGCACTCACACCCCGAGCTTTCTTTTCACGAGGTGGAAACATCAGTATTTGTTGCCAATAAGCTGGATGAGCTTGGGTTAGAATATCACAAAATGGCCGATACCGGTTTGGTAGCCCTGATAAAAGGTGATAAGCCTTCTGATAAAGTTATTGCTTTGCGTGCCGATATGGATGCTTTACCAATTACCGAGGCAAATGATGTGCCGTACAAATCGCAAAATACCGGAGTAATGCACGCCTGCGGACATGATGCACATACATCATCATTATTGGGTACCGCTAAAATATTAACCGAATTAAAAAGCGAGTTTGGCGGAACGATAAAGCTGATCTTTCAACCGGCAGAAGAAAAATTGCCGGGTGGTGCCAGCCTCATGATAAAAGAAGGTGTACTGGAAAATCCTAAACCTGCTGCCGTATTAGGGCAGCATGTTATGCCGCTGATTGATGCCGGTAAGGTAGGTTTCCGTGCAGGTAAATATATGGCCAGTACAGATGAGCTGTACGTTACTGTAAAAGGTAAGGGCGGTCATGGCGCACAGCCACAGCAAAATATTGATCCGGTAATTATTACTGCTCATATATTAACCGCTTTACAACAAGTGATTAGTAGGTTTGCCGACCCTAAGAGCCCATCTGTTTTATCATTTGGGAAGGTTATAGCCAATGGTGCTACCAATGTAATTCCTAATGAGGTTTATATGGAAGGTACTTTCCGTACAATGGATGAAAAATGGCGCGGTGAGGCTCACATAAAAATGAAAAAAATGGCCGAAGGTATTGCAGAAAGCATGGGTGGAAGCTGCGAGTTCAATATTATGAGGGGGTATCCTTTCCTGATAAATGAAGAAGTACTAACCAACGCTACCCGTGGCCATGCCGAAGACTATTTAGGTAAAGAGAACGTGCTTGATTTGGATATATGGATGGCGGCAGAAGACTTTGCCTATTATTCGCAAGTGGCTGACAGTTGTTTTTACCGCTTAGGCACACGCAACGAGGAGCGCGGTATAACATCATCAGTACATACCCCAACCTTTGATGTGGAGGAAGATGCGTTTAAAATAAGCACCGGCCTTATGGCTTACCTTGCTATTAAACAATTAGGGAACTAATTAATGGTTAAAAGAACACTATTAGTTTTAAGCTTTTTATTTGCTGCTTTTAACTCTTTCTCGCAACAGATACAGCGCTATAACCCAGATACTATACGTACCATTGTTATAGATTCGCCGGTGAATATACGGTCGCACAAATTGCGTGCACAGGACTTTATTGATGCCGTAGTAGCCGATACCAGCTTTTATAAAGCGTTCCAGAACATGAAGCGCTACTCTTTCACAGCCGAAAATCACATTTTCACTTACAATAAGAAGAATAAAGTTGATGGAAAAATTTACCGCAAAATAAAGCACAGCCTTATTGGTAATGCCTCCAAAACAGAATATTTAGCCCGGCAGGATAGCGGAACAGTGTTTAAAAAGAACGGCAAATATCAGCTATATACTGTTGAAATGTTCGATTATATATTTACCAATGCTTACAATTCCGGGTTTGCTGAAACAGAGAGCTTGCCTGGCTCTGGGGGTAAGAATGGTTCTTATAAAGCAAAACTTAAAGCCCTCATATTTACACCCGGGCGTAAAATAAGCGGCATTCCGTTCCTCAGCAGTAAAACGGAAATTTTTGGGCCCGATATGCAGCAATATTACAATTACGAATTTGCCCGCGGAAAGTATGTGGACACTATCCCCGTATACCGTTTCAGAGTGATAAGGAAACCCAGCACTTCTGACGATGATGTGATGATAAGGGAAATGACCACCGTATTTGATGCCCGCAGTTTTCAAATACTGGGCCGATATGTGGATATGAAGTATAGCAATATGCTTTTTGACTTTGACGTGCAGATGAACATAGAACTAAACAGCTTCGACGGGGAACTGCTCCCTACTAAAATCACTTATCAGGGCAACTGGGATGTTCCATTCCACAAAGAAGAACGCGCCAGTTTCTTAATAGTGCATAAGGATTATAAGAAAGATGAGATCTCTAACCCAAAAAGCAAATAAGGTGTGGTTTACTTACTGTGTTAATGATAACACATTGCCGTCAGGGTCTTTGAACCAGGCTACTTTTGAGCCGCCGGGTGAATTCCATATGCCCAGTTCATCCTGATCCATAAAATCATATTTTTCACAGTACACGCCTTTGGTATTTAACTGCCTGATGGCAGCTGCTATATCCTCTACGTTCCATCCCAATATAGTGAAGGCATGTGGTTGTAGCTCCGGGACGATTATCACACGCAACAGCGTTCCGCCTGCATCAAATTCCAAAGCATAGTCATCTTCTGATAATGGTTTAAAACCTAATACATTGCCATAAAAAACCCGTGCCTCATCAGGCTTTACGGTAGGTACAAATGCCTTAAGTATTGCATTAGCTAACATAAGGGCTTTTATTAACTATTATAAAGATAACGAATCAAAATCAATTCTAATCTAAATCCAGGTAGTGTCTCAGTTTGATTTTTTTTAAATGTTGCCTTGTTTTATTAAATAAACAATTAAAGCATATATATAAACAAGCCCCATGAAAACTATTATCCATCCACACTTTCGCCAGTTTTCGGCATAATATCCATTTTCTGCCTTAATAATCTGATTTTCGTACACATTCTTTAAGAAAGTAAATCTTTCAAAACACTTTAGCAACCTAAATCTTTTGTATTGATAGTCTACAATTTTTTGAGGCGATTTAATTGCAATAACGCCTAAAAAAACCAATCCTCCACCCAAACCTAAATAAAACACAGAAATTGCGATTGTTTTTAATATGTTCATGATTGCCATTTTTTATCAATCTATTTTTTAACCCATGCGATTTTAAGGTTAATAAAAAAAGCCACCTATTAGGTGGCTTAAATGTATGAGTTATTTGTTATCAATCCGCCAATCTTACTATTTCTTCAATAGTCATAACATCCTTAGTTAATCCAGCTTCCATTGCAGGAGTTATACGTAATGTTTTATGGAATTTACCGAAATTGTAATACACAAAGTGTAAAGCTATTGCGTGACAATGATTTCAATCAGTTAAATTAGCGGTCTAAAATTCTGCGTTCTTTGGGTATCTTGGGAAAGGGATAACATCACGAATATTACCCATACCGGTAACAAACAGTACCAAACGTTCAAAGCCTAAACCAAAGCCAGCATGCGGACAAGTGCCAAATCTGCGGGTATCCAGATACCACCAAAGCTCATCTTTAGGAATGCCCATCTCGTCCATGCGACGCTCCAAGTTCTCCAGCCTTTCTTCACGTTGCGAGCCACCTATTATTTCGCCAATGCCCGGGAACAGGATGTCCATAGCGGCAACGGTCTTCCCATCGTCGTTTTGGCGCATGTAAAAAGATTTTATCTCTTTTGGATAATCAGTAAGGATAACCGGTTTTTTAAAGTGTTTCTCTACCAAATAGCGCTCATGTTCTGATTGCAGGTCGGTTCCCCACCCCTCAACCGGGTACTGAAACTTTTTCTTTTTATTAGGGGTCGATTCCTTTAATATCTCAATAGCCTCGGTATAAGTAAGGCGTTCAAAATCGTTATCTAAACAAAACTGCAGCTTATCTAACAGGGCCAGTTCAGAGCGTTCCTGTTGTGGCTTTTGTTTTTCTTCGTCAAGCAAACGCTGGTTTAAAAACTCAAGGTCTTCTTTGTTCTTATCTAAAGCGTATTTAATAACATATTTCAAAAGTGCTTCGGCCAGGTCGGCATTGTCTTTAAGGTCATAAAAAGCCATTTCCGGTTCAATCATCCAAAACTCGGCAAGGTGGCGGGTTGTGTTTGAATTTTCTGCACGAAATGTTGGGCCGAAAGTATAAATATCGCTCAGCGCCATAGCACCCAGCTCACCTTCCAGCTGGCCGGATACGGTTAGATTGGTAGATTTACCAAAGAAATCCTGTTTGTAATCAACCTCGCCGGTATCAGTACGGGGTACATTACCCAAATCAAAGTTGGTTACATGGAAAGCTTCGCCGGCACCCTCTGCATCAGATTGTGTAATAACAGGTGTATGCAGGTAAATAAAACCACGATCCTGTAAAAATTGGTGTACGGCGAATGACAGTGTGTTACGCACCCTGAAAATAGCGCCAAAAGTATTGGTACGGAAACGCAGGTGCGCATTCTCCCGCAAAAACTCTAAAGTTTGTTTTTTAGGTTGTAAAGGAAATTCTTCCGGGTTAGAGTCACCAAGTATTTCAATTTCTGTAGCAATAACTTCAACGGTTTGGCCCTGCCCTAAAGAGGGGGCCAATGTTCCACTAATGCTTACTGCTGCACCAAAGGTTATGCGTTTCAATAAAGCCGGATCGGTGTTTTCAAAATCAACAACAATTTGCAGGTTGTTATTGGTTGAGCCATCATTTAAAGCAATAAAACGATTTTGACGAAATGCACGCACCCATCCTTTTACCGTAATATCTCCATCGGTTCTCCCGCTTTCTAATAATGCTTTAATTTTAATTCGCTGGCTCATACAATATTATTTGAGCGGCAAAAATACAATTATTTGCTAAAACCAGTGAGCAGTAAACTAATACTTTGGGCATATATGTTATCTCGGCAGGGCAATAACAAATTGTCCGTTAGTGAATTTTACGCTGTCCGGGTAAATACTTGATGTAATTGGGAAGGTCTTTTTAAAATTAAGCGTGAATTTACCACCGATTATCCGGTTTATAGAATCGTAAGCGGTAATCTCAACTGAGCTGCCAGGAGCAGTTCCGAGGTTGTAACGGCTTACTGTATCACTACCTATTACCTGATAGTACTTAGATTGATTACCACTTAAAGCATAAATGCCTTTGCCGTTAAATTTAAAACGCATACGTAAGCCTGCGTCATTACTTACCCCAAAGACTGATATGGAATCAGTACCAATTTTAGCCGAACCCGGGTAAGCGTAAACGTTTACTCCGTTCTTTTGGGCAATAAAATATGGGTCATAATAAACATTGCAGCATTTGTTATTGTTGTCTTTTAAACAAGCAGTTAACAATAAAGGCAGTGCTGCCAGAATAATTAAAGAGAGCTTTTTCATAACGGTGTTTTTTATATATTACGATATAAGTTTAATCATCGATACAGCAGTTATTGAAAATTATTGCATTGATTAACAGTGAGTTTATATAAGGTTGAGAGAAAGTAGCCCAATTAGGTTAACCAAAGAACGTTATTGCCTCTCCAGGTTAATAACAACATGTTAATTCAATTTCTTTAATTTAAGTTTATACTTAGTTAAGTTTGCAGTTCAATAATTTTTGATGAATCCAAAGCTTTGCCTGGTAATAGGTATTTTATGTATATCGTTTTCGCCCATATTTGTTAAGCTTGCCGGTACAACACCTTTAGGTGCGGCATTTTACAGGGTGTTTATTGCCTGGCTTTGTTTAGTGCCCTATTGCATCATTAAAAACAAATTAGGGGTAAATAGAAAACAGCTTGTCATCGCTTTAATTGCCGGTGTGGTGTTCGCGGCTGATATAGCCGTTTGGAATATGTCGCTACTGAAAATTAGCGCTACAGTATCTACCCTTATAGCTAACCTGGCGCCGGTTTGGGTTGGGTTAATGAGCTTTGTGCTTTTTAAAAAACGTTCTGGCAGGTTATTCTGGATAGGTACCTGCATAGCAATTGCGGGCATGGTAATACTGGTGGGTTACCAGCATACTTTACATCTTGAATTTAACGCAGGCATATTGTTGGCAACGCTGGCCAGCTTGCTTTACGCCGGCTATATCATGATAACCAAAAATATTATGGCCGGTATTAATGTTTTTACCTTTATGTTTTACAGCATGTTGGGCGCTTCGGCGTTTCTGCTTCTGATAGGTATTTTTATGGGTAACAACATGGTGGATTTTCCTTTGCGTGTTTGGCTGTACTTTATTGGTATGGGTTTGCTGTGCCAGTTGGTTGGATGGCTTACTATAAACTATTCATTAAGGTATTTGGAGAGCACCAAAGTAGCCATTGCCTTATTAAGCCAAACTGTATTTGCCGGTTTATTGGCCGTATTCCTTTTAAATGAAAAACTGGAAGCCAAAGAAATTATAGGCAGTGTGATTGTACTGGTCGGGATTGCGATTACGTTTTTGAAGAATCGTTCCATTAAGACATCTCGCGGGTAGATCTATAAATTAATTTCCGGAGGAACATATGGGTCAATAGAAAAGATTAAATTGCATTTCATACAATTTTAATTATGGCTAATAGTTATACGCAAATACATATTCAATTTGTTTTTGCGGTAAAATACAGGGCTGCTCTTATAGAAAGTGAGTGGAAAGAAAGGCTTCATCAGTACATTACGGGTATTTTTCAGGAGAATAAACATAAAATGCTTCAGATAAACAGTATGCCAGACCATATTCATATTTTTATTGGAATGAGGCCGCATCAGTCTATATCATCGCTCATTCAAAATGTAAAGACTGAAAGCAGTAAGTGGATAAAGGCTCAGAGTTTAAGTTCTATACCCTTTGCCTGGCAAGAAGGATACGGCGCATTTTCATATGCAAAAAGCCAGGTGCCTAATGTGATCCGTTATATTAAAAATCAGGAAGAGCAGCATAGCAAACAAACATTTTTGGATGAATACAGAAAGTTTTTAATCGCATTTGAAATTGAATGGAACGAGGATTACATTTTTAAAGAATTGGAATAAATTGTTTATCACCAAATGTTCCTATGGAACATGCTTGGTACCGATTATGTGCTACCGACCAGATGTTCCTCCGGAACAATTCCAAATTAATGTTCCAGCGGAACATTTGGTTGGTCGAAAAAAAGATTGCCATGTTCCTCCGAAACATTTGATCCGTAGAGATTGCTGTTATAAATTGTTTATCACCAAATGTTCCTATGGAACATGCTTGCTACCGATTATGTGCTACCGACCAGATGTTCCTCCGGAACAATTCCAAATTAATGTTCCATCGGAACATTTGATTGGTAGAGATTGCCAATCCGATGTTCCTCCGGAACAATTCCAAATTAATGTTCCATCGGAACATTTGATTGGTAGAGATTGCCTCCGGAACAATTCCAAATTAATGTTCCATCGGAACATTAATTTGGTAGAGATTGCCAATCCGATGTTCCTCCGGAACAATTCCAAATTAATGTTCCATCGGAACATTTGGTCGGTAGAGATTGCCAATCCGATGTTCCTCGAGAACAATTCCAAATTAATGTTCCATCGGAACATTTGGTCGGTAGAGATTGCCGAATTCCCATGTTCCATCGGAACGTTTGGTGAGTAGATTTTTTTATTATATTTAAACAACAAGTTAAGCCGTTTAACATTTACTTTTGCAGCTGCACATTTTTAACACATGATTACCAAACCCACCATAGACCGTATAATGGAAGCCACAGATATTGTGGAGGTGATAGGCGAGTTTGTGCAGTTAAAAAAACGCGGCGCCAATTATATCGGTCTTTCGCCGTTTGCAAATGAACGTACACCATCGTTCACGGTATCGCCGGCTAAGGGTATTTTTAAAGATTTTTCGACAGGCAAAGGCGGCAGTGCCATCACCTTTTTGATGGAGCTGGAAAAATTCACCTACCCTGAAGCGCTGAAATGGCTGGCTAAAAAATACAGCATTGAGGTTGAGGAAACTGTAGAATCATCAGAAAATAAGGAAGAAGATAACCGCCGCGAAAGCCTCATGATAGTTAGCGGATTTGCGGCTAAATATTTTCATGAAACCATGCTGGAGACTGATGAGGGTAAAAACATCGGACTAAGTTATTTTAAAGAGCGTGGGTTTAATAACGATACAATAAAGAAATTTGAGCTGGGCTACTCGCCAGATCAATGGGAAGCTTTTACCGGTGAAGCTTTAAAGCAAGGTTACCAACAGGAGTTTTTAGTAGATAGCGGCTTATCTGTTAAGCGGGACAATGGTTCATTGTATGACCGTTACCGCGGCCGGGTTATGTTCCCTATACATAGCTTTACAGGCAGGGTGATAGCCTTTGGCGGGCGTACACTAAAGAGCGATAAAAACGTTCCTAAATATGTTAACTCGCCCGAGTCGGACATCTACCATAAATCAAACGTTTTATACGGTTTGTATTTTGCCAAAAAAGCTATCCGCGAGGAAGATAATTGCTATTTGGTTGAGGGTTATGCCGATGTGCTTTCTGTTCACCAGGCGGGTATTGAGAATGTGGTGGCATCATCGGGCACATCATTAACTGCCGAACAAATAAGACTGATAGGCCGGTTCACCAAAAATATTACCATACTTTATGATGGCGATGCCGCGGGTATAAAAGCATCATTGCGGGGACTGGATATGATACTGGAGGCAGGCCTGAACGTTAAAGTTGTGCTTTTCCCGGATGGGCACGACCCAGACTCTTATGTGCAAAAATTTGGCACAAATGCATTCAAAAAACACGTTGATGATAATAAAAAGGACTTTATCCTGTTTAAAACCGGTATTCTTTTAAAAGAAGCAGGTAACGACCCGATAAAGAAATCGGAAGTGATACGAGAGATAGTAGAAAGCATTGCCAAGATTCCGGATTCTATAAAAGCGTCGGTTTTTATTAAGGAATGTAGCTATATATTACAGATAGATGAGCGTGCCCTGCTTACCGAGCTGAACAAAATGCGGCAGGCCAAGGCTAAGAAGGATCATCACAACCAGCAAACGCCCAGGCAGCAACAAATGCCTGATGAACCACACTTTTTTGATGAGCCAATAGTTGAGGCAACAAAAGATGAGTCATCGCAGGAAAAAGAAATTATCCGCCTGTTGTTATTATACGGTAATAAAATGATTGATTGGGACGGTATTGCCAATACCTATATAGGCCCTTTCATGATAGCCGAGTTGAGCGACGTAGAATTTGAGGACGCTACCTGTAAACAATTCATAGAAATTTACAGGCAGGAGGTAGAGAACGGCGTACTGCCCGAGGAGCAGCATTTTATTCATCACCGGGATAAAGGTATAGTTGATTTGGTGGTTAACCTGATTGCCACAAAATATACCCTGAGCGAGAATTGGTACGAAATGCACAAAATAATGGTGCCGGATGAACAGGCCAATATGAAGGCAACAATACTGGGAGCAATATTCCATCTTAAAAAACAAAAGGTGGGTAAAATATTGGAAGGTTTGCGTAAAGAATTGCAAACCACACCAGCAGAAGCCGATCA
The DNA here is from genome assembly GCA_028288285.1 of Mucilaginibacter sp. GTDB lineage: Bacteria > Bacteroidota > Bacteroidia > Sphingobacteriales > Sphingobacteriaceae > Mucilaginibacter. The sequence continues at coordinate 9,957 of JAQBNZ010000121.1, read as the reverse complement.
GGAAATATTGCTGAACCAGTACATGCATATGAAAAAGGTAGAGAAAACTATTTCTGATTATTTAGGTTCGGTAATATTAAAATAATGGCTACCCATAACGACCTGGGCCGCAAAGGCGAAGCATTAGCCAAAGCGCATTTAGAGGTAGCCGGGTATGAGATAATGGACGAGAACTGGGTTTTTGGTAAAGCCGAGATTGATTTGGTAGCCTATAAAGAGGGGGTAATAATTTTTACAGAGGTGAAAACCCGCACGGGCAACGGCTTTGGCGAGCCGGAAGATTTTGTAGATGCTCGTAAGCAAAAGCTACTGGTGCAGGCAGCTGACGAATATATTTATTTAATGAACCACCAGGGAGATGTACGCTTTGATATAATATCCGTACTTTTTGACCGGAATAATAACTATAAACTGAAACACATTGAAGATGCCTTTTGGCCTTCAACTATTTAAAACATGAATAAAAAGATAGCTTTTTTTGCATTGATATCCCTGCTGGTATACAGCTGTAAAAATAATGATCAAACCGGAAGCATTACAATTAGTCCGGATGCAGGTACTGCCTACAAAGCGGGTGATGTGATTAGTGCTAAAGTAACCCTGCCGGCTGATATTAAGGCCGACTCTATAGTTTACCTGCTTGATTCAACCCGGGTAGGTTCTGTAAAAGATTCATCGGCAGTAAAAATTAAAACAGATACTATTGCTTTAGGCGCAAGGGTTATCACTGGCAGAGTTTACCAGGCAGGTAAAAGCCAGGATGTAACCACCAATATTGTTTTGCTTGCAGCAAAAGCACCAGAACAATTAACCTACCAGGTTGTAAAGACTTTTCCGCATGATACGGCAAGCTATACTGAGGGATTGCAATATATAGATGGAGTTATGTATGAAAGCGATGGCGGAGTGGCCAATTCGCCGGAGGGCAAGTCAAGCTTGCGTAAAACAGATTTGCAAACAGGTAGAATTTTAAAAATAAGAGACGGTGATCCAAAAATATTTTCAGAAGGATTGTCAGTTATCGGGAACAAAATTGTTCAGCTTACCTGGAAAGAGAAAATTGGGTATGTATATGATAAAAACAACTTTGAGCTGTTAAGTACTTTTAATAATAATGTAGGTGTAGAAGGATGGGGACTATGCTTTGATGGTACAAAGCTATACATGGATGATAGTACTAACCGTATATGGTTTTTAGACAAGGACAATTATCGTTCAATCGGTTATATTGATGTATATGATGATAAAGGTGCTATTGACTCATTGAATGAACTGGAATATATTGACGGTAAGATATATGCCAACGTTTATCAAAAAGATTATATATTGGTAATAGACCCTAAAACAGGTGTTGTTTTGCAAAAGATAGATATGAGTAACCTGTATCCAAAAAGCTCTCATTACGCAGGTTTTGACGATGACAACAACGTACTAAACGGAATAGCGTATGATAAGGCTACCAATAGCATATTTGTAACCGGCAAAAAATGGCCAAAGCTGTACCAGGTAAAATTTGTGAAAAAGTAGGGAGCAGTTCAAAAGGTCATTGCGAGCGATAGCGCGGACAACCGACCGTAGGGAGCTCATTAATTCCATTAAGAAAAATAAAAATCATTAATAATCTCGTAGCCAATGCATGACCGATTTGCATACGGCGGGATTGCCGCGTCACTACGCTCCTCGCAATTGACATAACTAAGTGTTCCGGTAGTGTTCCGCTTTGTTCCGCTTTTAGCGGAACGGAACACTACGCAGCTTTATTATATTTATTCCTATACTCTACCGGCGATAGCCCGGTTATCTTTTTAAATATAGTGCGGAAAGCTTTGGTATCTGTATAGCCAACATTATACATTACCTCATTTACATTTTTACGGCCGCTTTCAAGTTGCTTTTTGGCAGCTTCTATCTTTACTCGTTGTATATACTCTACAGGCGTATTATTAGTGGCCTTTTTAAAGCGGCGTTCAAAATGGCGTTTACCAATGGCATATTTCATGGCCAGGTCTTCTACTGATATTCTTTCAGCTATATTGGCTTCAATAAATTCCTGTGCTTTCTTTATCGGTTCGTCCTCGTGGGTTTTTTGCCCGTTAAACATTATAAACGGCGATTGGCTCTTACGATCAATCTCCAGCGCGTAAACTTTTGAGGCTATGATAGCCATTTCTCTGCCGGCATATTTTTCAACCAGATACAAAAGCAGGTTCCAGTATGATGTTGCACCACCGCTCGAGTATAAGCCCTGCTGCTCAGTTACTATGCGGTCATCAACTAAAGTAACTTCGGGGAACATCTCGCGAAATTGTTTGGCAAAGAGCCAGTGTGTTGAACACTCTTTGCCCTTTAATAAACCTGTAGCCGCCAGTAAGAACGCCCCAACGCAAAGACTGGTCACTTCGGCACCCTGATAATATTGTTTAACTATCCACGGAATAAATTCCTCATTCTTCTTTATGGCAGCCCTCATATCGCCGCTCATTGCCGGGATAATGATCAGGTCGGTTTTTGATACATTGCTGATCAATTCATCGGTATGAACAGAAAATAAACCGCTGTGTAGTTTAACGTCTTTAGACAGGCCAAGCAACTGCACCTTAAATAGCGGGGGTTTGCCTGCGGCCTCTAAAAATTCATTTATCCCTGTGAATATAATACGCGGATCGGCAATGCTGGCCAAAACAGCGTCGTTGGTGATAAGGATGGATACGTGTTTCATATCAGGTGTTCAATTGGTGAGTAAATTTAAACAACAAAAAAGTCGTAAACAACCCCTAATAAGTCCTTTTTACACCGTATGTGATTTGTGGGCTTGCCATACATTTGTATCAGGAGTAAGAACTAAATATAAACGTAAATATATGAGGAAACTAAAATTACAGGTGCAGGTTAGCCTTGATGGTTTTATAGCCGGTCCCAATAATGAAATGGATTGGATGACCTGGAACTGGGACGACAAATTAAATGAATACGTACAAGAACTGACAAAACCTATAGATTGCATTATACTTGGCCGTGTACTGGCAGAGGGCTTTATCCCCGTTTGGAAAGAACGCGCCGCAGAGAAAGACGCCGATTCTTTTACCCACAAAATGGTAGATACACCAAAAATTGTTTTCTCCAAAACAATGAAAGATAACCCCTGGGAAAATACCGACCTGGCAATCGGCGACCTTACCGAAGAGATTAATAAATTGAAAAATAAGCAAGGGGAAGACATTGTGGCTTATGGCGGCGCCCGCTTTGTATCATCATTAATAAAAAATAATCTTATTGATGAATACCACCTTTTTGTAAACCCGGTTGCTATTGGCAAAGGTAAGCCCATATACCAGGACCTGGATAGTAAGCTGAACCTTAAGCTGGTAAAGGCTGCCGCATTTGAGTGTGGGATAACTGTGCTTTGTTATAAACCTGCGGCTGAATAAACGGTTGCAATGCGAAAGCTAATTGTATCAATAAATGTAACGCTAAATGGTTTTATGGCTGGCCCAAATGGCAACCTGGACTGGCATGTGCCCTATTGGAACGAGGAAATGAGCAGAGTTGCTTCAGAACAATTGAGCAATGCTGATACTATATTGCTCGGCCGTATTACCTATAATGCCATGGCGGGGTACTGGCCGGCACAACAGGCAAGCTCCTATGCCGCCCGTGAAGATGTGGCTTTTGCTGACATGATGAATAGTTATGAAAAGGTGGTATTCTCAAAAACACTTACAACAGTGAGTAATTGGAGCAACTCCCGGCTGGCAAACAGGAGCATCACACTTGAAATTAATGAGCTTAAACAGCAACCCGGCAAAGACATTATTGTTTATGGCAGCGGCAAACTGACCGCCGCCCTCATCCGGCACAATTTAGTGGATGAATATCATATATGGATACACCCGGTGGTAATTGAGCGGGGCAGGGCGTTATTCAAAAATTTGCACCGAATAGTAAATATCTATCCGTATAAAACAAAGGTGTTTGATACAGGAGTGGTGTTGATGTGTTATAAGATAAAGTAGAATAAGTATGAAGGCAAGATAAATCTTTGCTGTTACATTTGTCTGCCTTTTTGCAAGTTATAAAACAACTCATTTATAAGCATAAAACTTCCATAGTTTAATAGAGCAATTTTTATTTCGCCATTGAGCTTAAAAACAACTGCGCCGTCTTTGTATTTACTGCCTGTTTGTAATGTTGAAAAATAAACTTTAAGAATTGGGGCTTCATTTTTAAAATAAACTATTTCCCCTGTTGAGTCGCATTTTAAATTAATTTTATTTTCTGCTTTTAAAATCAAATCCTTTAAATAAAGTGCATCCTGTTTTGTGGCTTTATAAATATAAGTTGGCCTTCCTTTAAACTTAATTTCAATTTTATTGGCGTGCTTTACTTTAATAATACCTTTGACAACCTGTGAATAGCAGTTGCATGTAAAAAGAATGCTAATAAGCATTAAAAGTGATCTATACATAAGATTTGCAATTGCTATACTCTCTTTATGGTTAGCTAAAATTACCTCCAGGCTTTATACTGATTGATCAATCCATTGGTTGATGAATCATGCGAGTTTACTTCGGCATTATCTTTTAACTCGGGTAGTATTTTGCCGGCTAATTGCTTGCCCAGTTCAACACCCCATTGGTCAAAGCTGTAAATGTTCCAGATAATGCCCTGTACAAATATTTTGTGTTCATACATAGCTATTAAGCTACCCAATGTACGCGGGGTTATTTTTTTAACCAGGATAGAGTTGGTTGGCCTGTTGCCTTCAAATACTTTAAAAGGCGCAATTTTGCTGATCTCATCATCGGTTTTGCCAGCTTTTTTCAGTTCAGCAATTACCTCATCATCGGTTTTGCCATTCATTAAAGCTTCTGTTTGGGCAAAAAAGTTTGATAAAAGCATATTATGATGCTCTCCAATGGGGTTGTGTGATTGTGCAGGAGCTATAAAATCACAAGGGATAAGTTTAGTTCCCTGATGTATCAACTGGTAAAAAGCATGCTGGCCGTTAGTGCCCGGCTCGCCCCAAATAACCGGCCCTGTTTGGTAATCAACATGTTTGCCATTACGATCAACATGTTTACCATTGCTTTCCATATCTCCCTGTTGAAAATATGCAGCAAAACGGTGCATATACTGGTCGTATGGGAGGATAGCTTCGGTCTCGGCCTCAAAAAAGTTATTGTGCCATATACCAATTAGTGCCAGTATAGCCGGCAGGTTCTGCTCCAGCTCGGTAGATTTAAAATGTTCATCCATGGCATGTGCGCCTGCTAATAATTCCTCAAAATTATCAAAGCCAATGCTTAACGCAATAGATAAACCTATTGCACTCCATAAAGAATAACGGCCACCAACCCAATCCCAAAATTCAAACATGTTTTTGGTATCAATGCCGAATTTTTCAACACCTTCGCTATTAGTTGAAAGGGCTGCGAAGTGTTTGGCCACATCTTCATCTTTTCCACCTTTTTCAATGAACCAATCGCGGGCAGTATGGGCATTGCCCATAGTTTCTTGCGTAGTAAAAGTTTTTGAGGCTATAAGAAACAGCGTGGTCTCGGCATTCAGGTTCTTTAAAGTTTCTGCTATATGTGTACCATCAACGTTTGATACAAAGTGCAGGTTCAGGTGGTTCTTATAAGCTTTTAAAGCTTCAGTCACCATTACTGGGCCCAGGTCAGAACCGCCAATACCTATATTAACCACGTCAGTTATAGGCTTGCCAGTGTAACCTTTCCACTCGCCTGATATAATAGCTTCGCTAAATTCCTTCATGTGCTGTAATACGCGGTTCACATCGGGCATTACATCTTTACCATCTACATAAACAGGTTTATTGCTGCGGTTACGTAAGGCAACATGCAATACCGGCCTGTCTTCGGTTACATTGATCTTTTCTCCGGAAAACATGGCTTCAATTGCCTTATTTACACCACACTCACGCGCCAATTGTATAAGCAAGGCAACTGTTTCTTCATCTATACGGTTCTTGGAGTAATCCAACAGTATATCCTCAAACTGTAAAGAGAACTTATTAAAACGCTGATTATCAGCTTCAAATAATTCCTTTAAACTTTTGGTAAGTATGTCAATATAATGATTAGTTAAGTATTTATATGACTGGGTGCTGGTGAAATCAATATTTGGCAACATAGTTGATGTGTTTTTTGTAAAAATAGCAAGTTAATTTTTAGGTGTGAATTAAATATAAAATTTATGACCTAATAGTGTTGTTTTTACACTGTTACATAGTGTTTGGGATACACTAATTATATTGTCATATTAGTAATAAATTTGTTCTTTTTTTTGCAGTATAAAAACATTTAATTATTATATTTGTTCACCTAATAAATAAACCCCCTATTTTTATCGATTTCGTAATTGCCATTAATACATACATTTATGTTTGAGAAACTTTTTTTGCTTGTGAAAAATAACGCCGAAGCGGCTGTTATAAACAACCCGGTAATTCCTGAAAAACACCGCGAAGCTGTTTTGAATGATGCCTCAAGTTCAATAATTGAAGTGTTAAAAAACCAGGTAGAAAGCGGTAAATTAAAAGATTTAGTAAAATATTTTCAGTTTACGGGTAGCTACAATAACCCGCTTATTACAAGCGTGGTAAATAAGTTTGCCAATAAGCTGAACAATTATTACAATATTGGCCCTAAAGAAGCACAGGAAACCGCTAACTTGCTTATCCCGCCGGTAATGCAGGAGCTTATAGAACAATCAAAAGGAGCGGAAAACAAAGAATTTGCATTAAGTGCCATGTTATCAAAACTAAATGGCAATGTTGCCGATATGGGTGTGCATATAAATCAATTAAAAATAGCTTAAACAAAACTATATACTAAATTAGGCCTGCCGTTGTAAACAATTGCAGGCCTTTTTATTTGCCTGTTTGCATTTTTATATATTTGCCACATGACTAAAGAAAATATTCAGGATTTAAGGGATAGAACAACTTCCCTGAGGAGGCATCTTTGACATCGATAACAAACTCGATGCGATGCAAAAAGAGCAGGAAATAACCATTGGCCCCAATTTTTGGGATCATCCTAAAGAGGCCGAAAAGGTACTTGCTTCCATCAAAACAAAAAAAGTATGGACTGATGCCTTCCAAAAGGTGGTTTCGATAGTTGACGATACAAATGTATTGTTCGAATTTTTTCAAAGTGGCGATGCTACTGAGGCAGAAATGCTTGAGCAGTATAATGGAGCTGTAACCGCGGTTGAAGAGCTTGAATTTAAAAACATGCTCAGCGCCGACGAAGACCAGTTTAACGCGGTATTGCAGATAACTGCGGGAGCCGGTGGTACCGAAAGCTGCGACTGGGCAGGTATGCTAATGCGTATGTATATTATGTGGGCCGAAAAGAACGGGCACAAAGTAACGGAGCAGGATTATCAGGAAGGTGATGTGGCCGGGGTTAAAACGGTTACATTGCAAATAGAAGGCGAATTTGCTTACGGCTATTTAAAAGGTGAGAATGGTGTGCATCGCCTGGTGCGTATATCACCGTTTGACTCTAATGCCAAACGACATACTTCATTCGCTTCGGTATATGTTTATCCGCTTGTTGATGATACCATTGATATTGAGGTTAAAGATGCTGATATAGAGTTTGAAACTTTCCGTGCAGGTGGTGCAGGCGGGCAGAATGTGAACAAGGTAGAAACCGCGGTACGTTTATACCACAAACCATCAGGTATTATTATCAAAAACCAGGAGTCGCGCTCGCAATTACAAAATAAAGAGAACGCCATCCGTTTACTTAAATCGCAATTATATGAAGCCGAAATGCGCAAACGTGCCGAGGCGTCAAGCGCGGTAGAAGGCAATAAGAAAAAGATTGAGTGGGGCTCGCAGATCCGTAACTATGTTTTGCACCCGTACAAGCTGGTGAAAGACCTGCGTACAGATCATGAAACCTCTAACGCGGCCGCTGTACTTGACGGCGATTTGAATGAGTTTTTAAAATCGTACCTAATGGAATTCGGCGGACCGAAAAACTAAAATCTATAATTATGCATACCAGGTTACTATCGTTATTTATGATGATCTTTTTATCGCAAGTGGTTTTGAGTCAGGCTCAAAGCCCAATACCTTTATACCCTAATGGTGTGCCTAATTCAAAGCCAACACCTGCCGATTACATAGAAAAGAATGGGAATGATAATGCAAGTAAGGTAAGCAACCCAATGCTTATTCCTTATTTGCCCGAAAAAAGTATAGCCAATGGCACAGCTGTAGTAGTTTGCCCCGGTGGGGGTTATACTAACCTGGCAATGGGCCACGAGGGCATAGCTATTGCTAAGGAGTTTAATAAAATAGGAGTTACTGCCTTTGTTTTAAAATATCGCTTACCCAGCGACCAGATAATGGTTGATAAAACTATTGGCCCGTTGCAGGATGCGCAACGGGCCATACAAATGGTTAGGCAAGGTGCAGCTACCTGGAGCATAAATCCTAATAAGGTAGGCATTATAGGTTTTTCGGCAGGAGGGCATTTGGCCGCGACCGCGGGAACTCATTTTGATAAGATAGTAATAGATAATAAGGATAACATCAGCGTTCGGCCTGATTTTATGATGCTGATATACCCCGTTATTACTTTTGGCGAGAAAGCCCACATAGGTTCAAGAGATGCCTTGATAGGCAAAAATGCATCGCAACAGATGATAGATCTGTACTCAAACGAGAAACAGGTTACTTCAAATGCCCCGCCTACTTTCCTGGTCCATGCTGAGGATGATAAGGTTGTACCGGTAGAAAACAGCCTGCAGATGTACCAGTCCCTATTAAACTCAAAAGTAAAAGTGGAAATGCATTTGTTCCAGGCTGGCGGACATGGTTTTGGATTAAAGAATTCAACCAGTAAAGCTCTTTGGTTTACCTGGCTTACAGACTGGATGGACGCGAATGGTTGGCTAACAAATAGTAAAATTTAAAACAATTTTCAATCCCCTTCTGGCCAGAGGCTTATCCTAATATTTCCAGCAGCTCATTTAACTCATCTACCTTTTCAGATGATCCTAAATGCTCATACGCACTAATTAGGTTGCGTAATACGCGTTTAATAATATCGGCATTTGAGCAAGGTTCATAAAACTGTTTATCAAACTTAAGCTCCAGTTGTTTCAGGAACATATCTACATCCCTGCGGCCAAAAATGAAACCTTTATTAAATGCGTTTATATAAAATAAAATGCCACCCTCAAATTCCGATTCACGGCTCTCATCAAGGTATGCCAAAATAAAATGCTGCGGCAGGTTTACGCCATAAACCGGGATATCAAGTTTTTGGGCAATGATGGAATAGATAATTGCCAATGAAATTTGGTTGCCTCTTTTAGTTTCAAGTACCTGGCTTATGTAACTGTTCTGCGGGTCGCGGTGATTGGTAGTGTTGCCTCTAAAACCATGTATGCTGTAAAAAACATGGTTCATAAGCTTAATCTGCTCAACCGGACTGGCCTCGTTCATCATTTGCAGCCATATATCTCTCTTTATCGCCTCCACCTGGTTTATTACCTTCTGCTCGTCAAGGTCTGGATATTGGTAACGATTGATTATCAATATTCCCTGTAATAGGTCAAATGAGCCTCCCTGGTACCACAATTGTAGATCGTTCTTTATTGTGCCGTATTGGATCTCGTGAACGAGGTTGGCAATCCGCTCCTGCTGTATACTATCAAAGGCTTGTTCAAAGGCCGTTTCCAGGTATTGTATAACCTCAACACCGTAAGAAAGTAGTTTTTGGTGGACGTGATCATATATCTCACCATCCGGATCATCAAGTAATTTTATTAAGGAATTTACTTCCGTAGGATTTATCATATCTCTATCCGCTAAAATACTAAACGTTTATATAATTTTACAACCATGATTAATGTAACGTTTGCGAAGGATTTTCTGTTGCACCGGTTTAAGTCAAAAAATCGTCATGGTTT
>JAQBNZ010000105.1 GCA_028288285.1 Mucilaginibacter sp. | reverse complement strand
ATGGCGCCGCGATTTTCATGAACACCCGGAACTGGGCAATCGTGAAGTGCGCACATCAGGTATAATTGCAGCTTACTTAAAATCATTAGGGATTGAAGTAAAAACAGGAGTGGCAACCACCGGTGTTATAGGCGTGTTAAAGGGCGGCAAACCCGGTCCGGTTGTAGCGCTGCGTGCAGATATGGACGGACTACCAATTACTGAACGTGTAAACCTGCCCTTCGCCTCAAAAGTAAAAACTACTTACAACGGCCAGGAAGTTGGCGCTATGCATGCTTGCGGGCACGATTCGCACATGGCTATATTAATGGGCGTTGCCGAGGTACTATCATCAATGAAAGCCGACCTTCGCGGAACGGTTAAATTTATATTCCAGCCTGCAGAAGAGGGTGTACCTCTTGGCGAAAAAGGTGGCGCCGAACAAATGGTAAAAGAGGGTGCGTTAGAAAACCCTAAGGTTGATGTTATTTTTGGCCTGCACATTAATTCGCAGACAGAGGTTGGCAAAATAGTTTATCGTCCAGGTGGTACAATGGCTGGGGTAAGCGATATGCAAATAACGGTAAAAGGTCGCTCGGCACATGGCGCATATCCATGGAGCAGTATTGACCCGGTTGTAGTATCGGCACAAATCATAACCAGCCTGCAAAGCATTGTAAGCCGGAATGTAAACATTACCGAAAACCCTGCCGTAGTAACCGTTGGTGTTATACAGGGTGGTACACGTTTTAATATTATTCCCGAATCTGTTAAAATGCAGGGAACCCTGCGCTATTTTACTGAAAACGATGAAAAGCTTGTTATAGAAAATGTTAAACGTATAGCCACTAAAACTGCCGAAGCATACGGTGCAACAGCGGAGGTGATTGCACCATTCAGCAACCATTACCCGGTAACTTTTAATGATGTTGCCCTTACGGCCAAAATGCTGCCAACGCTTGAGGCTACAGCCGGTAAAGAAAATGTTATCCTTCGTCCGCCGGTTACGGGTGCCGAAGATTTTAGCTTTTACCAGCAGAAAGTTCCCGGTATATTCTTCTTTTTAGGAGGGATGCCAAAAGGCGGCAACTCATTAACTGCACCATCGCACCATACGCCAGATTTTATACTGGATGAAAGCGGATTTACCCTCGGCGTTAAAGCTCTTTGTAACCTAACGCTGGATTATATGAATGCCCAAGGGAAGTAGGTGAATAAAAGCGGTGCGGTGATAACACCACACCGCATGCTGAATGAAATATAAAGAATGAATTACCCAATAGATATTAAACAGGTTACAAATAAGATAGAATTCCAAACGGAAGTTATTAAGGAGTATAAAGAAGCTGCGGAATATCTTTTCGGGTTTCCTTGGTGTTGGAAGATTGTAAATGCCCAACTATATCTAAATCTTGGGTCTACCTTATGTATATTTCTTTTTGAAATTGAAAATAGCGCAAGTAGCGAAGACAATTATCTATGGGTAGTAATTGGAGATATTCCCCCAATGTATTTAGATATTCATCGGCCAAAGAGCACAAAGGAGGTTTTAGAAGATTACGTTCGGTTAGCGGAAGACTGGATTTTTCATGTAAAGTCAGGAAAATCTATAGAGAATTGTTACCCGTTTAATGCAGCGCCAACACTGGAAATGGCGGAACTTTTAGAAAAAAGAACAGCCTTCATGAAAAATACACTGATTAAAAATATAGAAGATGTTCCTCTTTTAATCAAATAATTAATAACCAAGTCTGACTTAACGGCTCAATCTGACACGAGTATGCAGCACAGGGCTAAGGGCATGGGGTAAAGTAACAGATTTCTTTTATAATAAATCAAAAGACAAAAAGTAATGAATTCTGATAAAATAATTATGCTCTTGGGAGAGATTGTCTTTCCCCACTGGTCTAAGTTTAGCATAGCGTAACTTAGACCTAAAATTGCTAAAGCTTCCAGCTTTTGAAATGGTTAAGCTGAAAGCTTAACACATTTTAGGTCGAAGTTTGTAAACTTCGACCAGGGAGGGAATTATAACCAAGTAGTACAATAATAAAAGACACAAGTACCCATACTTATCCCTGCGCGGCATACTCGTGCCAGACGAGGTTATAAATGACTCAGACGACTGTAAATCTGAAATCGTACATCCGAAATCCAAAATCCCTTACTGTACCTTCTTAAAATCGTAGGGATCAAACTCTACAAAATTGGCTACTTTAACTCTTACGCCTGTTACATTGTCGTTTTGTATAAAAAATGGAAACACCGCCTTGCCGTAGGTTGGGTCTGAAAAGGTAACATAAAAGCGGTTGCCGCCCAGCGGCTGTAAACGGGCAAACATTTTAGGGTGATGCTCGAAGCGCATCTCCAGATCGTTAAGTTCACCTAAGGTAATGGTCATGCTGCCATAAAAGTCGTTTACATATTTACCTGTGTATTTATTGAGTGATAAAGCAGGCTTAGGCATTAAGGCAATAGTATCGCGCTTTCTCTTATCAGCCTGCAACTCGTTAGTTACGTTGATCTTGTTAACACTTAAATAAGCATCGCTGTAATTAAAATATTTCATTTTAAAATAGGCATCCATTATTTCCCAGCGCAATGCTTCGTACAGGCTGTTTTGATCGGTATTGGTTAGTATTACAATGCCCAGGTTTTCTTTAGGCACAAGCGTTACTGATGATAAATAACCATTCACGCCGCCATCATGCATTATTAACCTGTGGCCGGCATAATCCTGTATAAACCATCCTAATCCGTAAAGCTGATAATTAGTTTCGCCGTTTATATGCTGTACGTTGCCAACAATATCCTGTGCCTGGCGGGTAGCGTTTATTGCCGCGGCAGGTATTACCTGCTTGTTGCCCACTTTACCATTGTTAAGCAAAGCCATTACCCATTTACCCATATCATTTACTGATGAACTTATAGCTCCCGCAGGTGCCAGTCCATCAATATTACAATAAGGTATAGCGGTTAGGCGACCGTCAACCAATGTATGGGGTACGGTACGGTTAATAGATTTGGGCATATCGGCGCTTAAGGCTAAAGTGTTGCTCATCCCCAGCGGGGCAAATATATTTTCCTTCAAATATACTTCCCATGGCTTGCCGGTTACTCTTGGAATTATCTCGCCCGCGGTTAAAAATGCCGAGTTAGTATATCCCCATGTAGTACGAAATGGGTAAGCAGGCTTCATTTGTCCCATTTTTGCAATTATCTCATGGCGGGCCAGGTTGGTATTGTAAAAAGTGAAATCGCCCTGGAAAGTTTTAAAACCTAATCGGTGGCTCAGCAAATCTTTTACTATTGCCTGCTCACCTGCCAATTTGTTGTCAAGCTTAAATTCAGGAATGTATTTGGTCACCTTTTCATCAAGCGAGATCTTTTTCTCGGCCTGTAGCATGGCTAAAGCAGTGGCGGTAAAGGCTTTGGTATTACTGCCTATCATAAAAAGGGTATTCTCGTCTACCTTGTTAAGCAGGCCAAGTTCTTTAATACCGTATCCCTTCATTAAAACTATTTTACCATCTTTTACAATACAAACAGCCGCGCCGGGAACACGCCAGTTGGTAAGCGCCCGGTTTATGTACAGATCCAGGCTATCCTTTATAAATTTACTCCTGTCTATATTTTGCGCCTTTACGATTGTTAAAGCCAAAAGGCCAAAAATAAACAGGGATACTTTTTTCACAGGTAATAACATATTTTTGAAAACATTAAAACGCTAATTTAACTCAAAATTTATAGCAGCAATATTTATTAAAAAATTCAGTTCCTTCAATTAAATCAATATTCATGAATATTAAATATCGTTCAGAGTTATTCGCCATCGCGTTTTTGCTTTTTATGCTTGTGCAAAACGCGGTTATGGCGCAAATACCGTCTACCCATTGGGCAAAAGATGGTTTTCAGTACTATAAGGTGCAAAGCGGCGAAATTGTTGTACTTGATGCACGCAATGTCAATAAAAAAACTGTTTTGTTAAGCAAAGAACAGCTAACCCCGCAAGGGCAAAAGCCTATTGCCGTTCGTAATTTTTATTTGGCAGATGACGGGCAGAAGGTTTTGCTGTATACCAATTCTAAAAAAGTATGGCGCTATAATACCCGCGGCGATTACTGGGTATATGACCTGACTGCGAAAAAATTAACCAAGCTGGGTAACAATTTGCCGGAATCATCATTAATGTTTGCTAAATTCTCGCCAGATGGCAGCAAGGTTGGTTATGTAAGCGGCCATAACATTTATGTAGAAACCCTGGCCAATAGCAGCATTAAACAATTAACTACCGATGGCACTACCAAGCTTATTAATGGCACGTTTGATTGGGCTTATGAAGAAGAGTTCTTTTGCCGTGATGGCTTCCGCTGGAGCCCGGATAGTAAGCAGATAGCTTACTGGCAAATTGATGCCAGCAAAACCAAAAACTATTTAATGCTAAACACAACAGATTCCATCTATCCGTACATAAAGCCGGTTGAGTACCCTGTTGCAGGCGAACCGCCATCACCATACAAAATTGGGGTTATCAGCGCGACAGGCGGTACTACCAAATGGATGGATATTCCTACGGACCCGGTGCTGCAATCATATGTTCCACGGATGGAGTGGGCCGCAAATAGTTCGGAGTTGATTATTCAGCATTTGAACCGGGCGCAAAACCAAACAGATGTAATGATGTGTGAGGTTTCTACAGGAAAATCCACATCTGTTTACCAGGAAAAAGATGCTGCATGGATAGATATTTTGCCCGAGTGGGAAGAACACTATTACTATGGCGGCTGGGATTGGTTTAAAAAAGGAGCTGAATTTTTATGGGCAAGTGAAAAAGACGGATGGCGCCACTTGTACCGCATTAGCCGCGATGGAAAAAAGGAAACACTAATTACCAAAGGCAATTATGATGTAATGCAAATAAACGCTATTGATGAAACATCGGGCTATGTTTATTTTTCGGCTTCGCCGGATAATGCTACGCAGAAGTACTTATACCGCACCAAGCTGGATGGCAGCGGCAAGGCCGAGCGCCTGACCCCGGCTAACCAAATGGGTACACATGAGTATGATGTATCGCCAAACGGAAAAGCAGCTACACATACCTTCTCTAACTATTACATAGAACGTGTAAATGAAGTGGTTTCGCTGCCCAATCATAAAACATTTAGCGGTGATGAAAAAGTAGCTAAAGCACTGACTGCATCTGCCGATGAGAAAAAGGAATCAAATGTGGAGTTTTTTAAGGTAAAAACCGAAGATGGCGTTGAAATGGACGGATGGATGGTTAAGCCCGATAATTTTGATCAGACTAAAAAATACCCGGTTGTGCTATATGTATACGGCGAACCCTGGGGTCAGAATGTGAAAGATGAATATGGCTCAAGCTATAATTTCCTATACAAAGGCGATATGGCTAAAGATGGTTATATCTATGTATCTATTGATAACCGTGGCACCCCTGTACCTAAGGGTCGTGAATGGCGAAAATCCATTTATAAGGGTATTGGCACCTTAAACATCCGCGATTTAGCAATGGGCACTAAAGAATTATTAAAAAGGCCATATATGGATACCTCGCGCGTAGCGGTATGGGGTTGGAGCGGCGGCGGTTCATCAACACTAAACCTGATGTTCCAATACCCGCAAATATTTAAAACAGGTATAGCTATTGCAGCAGTGGGCAACCAGTTATCATATGATAACATTTACCAGGAGCGCTACACCGGTGTGCCTGTTGATGAAGCAGGCCGGGCGGCATTTTTAAAAGGATCGCCAATAACATATGCAAAGAACCTGCAGGGAAATTTACTATACATTCATGGCACAGGCGATGATAATGTGCATTATCAAAACGCCGAGTTGTTGATAAATGAATTGGTTAAATATAACAGGCAGTTCCAGCTCATGTCATACCCTAACCGTACCCATAGCATATCTGAAGGACCGGGTACAGGTACACATTTAAGCACTTTATATACTAACTATTTAAAAGAACACTGCCCCCCGGGAGCAAGATAATGGCATGGCAGTATTTTGGGGTAGATATTATAATACATACCCCAAAATACTTTGCTAACACTGTAGCAGTAAGCCCAATACGCCCGTAATTATAAATATGAAAACAATTTATAAACCGGGAATAAATATTAGCACACTCATTGTAATACTGGTAACTGCATTTTCTGCTTGCAAAAAAGATAACACTTCGCACGTTAACATTGTTGGCAAATGGTCAAAATCAGAGAGTGGCTATTTGTGGCAGTACGAGTTTCGGGGTGATTTAACTTACCAGAGTACAGCTTTCGCAACTGACCCGGCAACCTCAAAAGTTTTGGGATACAGGCATAAAAGCACAGGACAGTATCGCCTAAAGGGCGAAGAATTAACGCTTTACAACATTACTAACTATTCAAACCCAAACAGTTACGGTCCTGAAACTAGTCTAATTGAAACTAATGGACCGGAAACAGAGACTTACTATAAGGCAGAAGTAAGCAACGGAAAACTATCATTATTTTTTACTTGTGGCCCATTTGAAAACTGCATTGCCTCACCTATTGTTTATAGCAAACAATAGGTAATAAAATAAAAGCCCTCCGATGCAATCGAGAGGGCTTTCCTATTTTTAGTTTATATTTGGTTAAAACGGAAGATCATCGGCATCATTGTTACGATAGCCATCAGTATCATTTATTTTTACAGGTTGCCTTTGCGAATTATCATTCTCAAAATCAGTTTTACGGCCAAGCATGGTAAAGTTTTCTGCAACTACTTCAGTTGTGTATTTTTTAATGCCTTCTTTATCTTCAAATGTACGTGTGCGCAGTTTACCTTCAATATAAACCAACTTACCTTTCTGCAAAAATTTGGCAGCCACATCTGCCAGCCCTCGCCACATAACAATATTGTGCCATTCGGTTTGTTCAACCTTGCGGCCATCTTTATTAAAAGTTTCAGATGTTGCTAACGGAAAACTAGCCACGGCTACCCCGCCCTCCAAATGCCTAACTTCAGGGT
>JAQBNZ010000057.1 GCA_028288285.1 Mucilaginibacter sp. | reverse complement strand
TGGCGGTACTGAACGCGATACGCTATAAGCTGGTCTGCCGGGTTTTTGCCTGCGTCAACCAGGACCGGCGCTTTGAGAAGGTGTATGTACGTAAGGAGGTGGCGGGAGGCCCAACATGGTCCCAGGCTTAAAGGCCTATCGTGTGGACAGGGATCACCGCCGCCTTGTTATAAAGGTTTAAATATCCGGTTCCAGCGGATCTTATGGAACACATCTTTGGTGGAATCAATACTCATAAAATTGAGCAGGGCTTTGCCGACGATATGGTCTTCGGGGACATAGCCCCAATAACGGGAGTCGAGGGAGTCATGGCGGTTATCGCCCATCATCCAGTAGTAGTTCATTTTAAAAGTGTAGGTATCAGCCTTTTTATTGTTTATATAAACATTCTTCCCTTTTACCTCTATCTTGTTATGCTCATATAGTTCAATTGCACGGCTGTATAAGGTCATGGTAGAATCATTCAACTTAATGGTTAGCCCTTTTTTAGGAATAAGCAACGGGCCATAATTATCAAGGTTCCATTTAAATTTTTCATTATGCGGATAAATTGAAGGGTCAAAACTTCCTCTTGTTTCAACAACAGGTTTTATCGCTTTTATATTTGAATATCCTTTAAACTGATTGTAGCTATCAGTAGGGATTATCATTACATAATCAGTAGCGTTCAATTGCTGTGCAACCTCAATCTTTAAATTTTGCAGCATCTCAGGGTTAAGGTTATTACCATCGGTGCTTACTATATATGATGTTTGCGCTTTTGGAGCGTTCTTAACCGGCTTGCCATTAATATAAACGCGGGCATCAACAATAGCCAATACATCGCCAGATGTGGCAATGCAACGTTTAATAAGGTTGGTCCTTACATCAACGGGGCGGTTATATTTTGTATCAGCTTCTTCCGGTTTATTAAATACTACAATATCGTTTTTCTTCACTTCAGACGTTCCCGGTAAACGAAAATAAGGCAGTTTAATACCATCCCAGTAGGTTTTAATACCATAAACAGTGCTCTCCGTAAAAGGTATAGCAACCGGTGTAAATGGCATACGCGGGCCATAGCTTAGTTTGCTCACAAATAAATAATCGCCGGTAAGCAGGGTGCCTTCCATAGAACCGGAAGGTATGGCATAAGCCGAAAATAATAACCCCCGGATAATAGTAGATGCAATCACTGCAAAAATAATAGCATCAACCCACTCACGTGTTTTGCTTTTTTTTGGTTTATCAGTTGATGTTTTTTTGCGCGAAAAGAAGTTCCAGTTCATAGCTTATGCGGTTTGTTTTAAATACTGCGACAACATTTGACTCCAGTCTGTGTCATTTGTTACAAACTTATTTGACCGGATAAATATTGTATTCGCTACTTTAGCAATCATTTAAAACCTATGTTAAGACGCGATTTTATTAAACTATCTGCCGTGGGCCTTGCCTGGGTTATGTATAGCAGACTTACCTATGCTGCAACACCTAACAGTTCATTAGTTAATTACCCTGATGAAGCCTGGGCACAGGTGGGTGACCAATGGATAAAGCTGACAGGATCAAACGGCTCTGTATTTACTTACCAGGGTATAAAGGTCAGCATAAAAACTAATGGTAACGCACAAGCCGTGTATATACAATCGGCTGTTGCGGAGTTGCAGGCGGTAAGGCTTAAATGGAAATATCAAACAACAGGTTATTCAAAAGTATTAGGCGACCATTGGGAACGCTCATACGGCGACCTTGCCTGGAAAACTCCCGAAGCTACTGCTAAAAACCCATGGTATGTATTGTTGAATGATAATAAGCAAACAGCTTGCTTTGGTGTAAAAACGGGCGCCAACACCATTTGCTGGTGGGAAGTGAAAAATGATAGTTTAGAGTTGACCATGGACACCCATTCTGGCGGAGTGGGCGTTAAGCTGGGTGAGCGTACTTTGCATGCTGCAGATATTGTTACCTCTATCAGTAAAGCAAATGAAACACCATACACTACTGCAGCAAGCTTTTGTAAAGTAATGTGCGCCAAACCGCGCCTGCCTAAACAACCGGTTTATGGTATAAATGACTGGTATGCGGTTTACGGTAATAACTCCTATAAATCGATAAAAGAACAAACCACCGTAATGGCAGAGTTTGTTAGCGATACCAATAATCGCCCGTTCTCGGTAATTGATGATGGGTGGCAGCAGCCCGATGACTTCTCTTTGGTTAATGATAAGTTTAAGGATATGCACAAAATGGCCGATGAGATAAAAGGCTTAAGCATGCGTCCCGGCTTGTGGACAAGGCCATTAATTGCCCGCCTTGATGATAAAGCCAGCTTACTGGCGCCAACCATCCGCGGGAGGGATGATGCCAAGGCTCCTATACTTGACCCAACTCTCCCCGACAATATTGAAAGGGTAAAACGCAATCTGGGCATTTACAAACAATGGGGTTATCATATGGTAAAGCATGATTACAGCACCTATGACATTTTTGGTAAATGGGGTTTCCGGATGACGGATAGCTTTACCGTGCCGGGATGGAAATACCAGGATCAAAGCAAAACCAACGCCGAGATAATTAATAACCTGTACCGGGCAATAAGGGAATCAGCTGGAGATATGTACGTTATTGGTTGCAATACCATGAGCCATTTATCTGCCGGCGTTTTTGAACTTAACCGCATTGGCGACGATACCAGCGGCAAGGAGTGGGCCCGTACCAAAAAAATGGGCGTGAATACTTTAGGCTTCCGCCTGCCGCAACACAATACTTTTTATGCTGCTGATGGTGATTGTGTTGGTTTGACAAAGGATGTTCCCTGGGATAAAAACCGCCAGTGGCTGCAATTATTGGCCGAAAGCGGCTCGCCGTTATTTATATCTGCCGAGATTGATATTTTAGATGCCGATAAAAAAGCGGCCATTAAAACGGCATTTGCCAACGCAGCAAAGGTTCAACCAACCGGTGAACCTCTTGACTGGATGGAAAACCAATTCCCAGCTAAATGGAAACTGAACAATAGGGAAGTTACTTTTAACTGGGATTGATAAATTAAAGCATAGCTATGAGCATTACAGCGCTCATGGCTATCATTAAGGCATCTTCAATAATAGTAACGGTGCTCATTGGTAAATTAAACACAGCACCAAGGCAGGCGCATTTTATTTTGCGCTTGTTAAACACGCTCTGTAAAACACCAATTATGCTTACACTCATTACAACAAAGGTGACGATATTAGTTACCAAAGGATTTAAGTTAGCAACGTAAGCAATGCCCAGGCCTAACTCAACAAATACATAAATAAAGCCCCAGGCTCTAAACTTTTTAGCTATAATGTCATACATGCTGTAGCTATCGGCAAAGGCTTGTATATTCAGCACTTTAAAGAAGGAGAATGCCAAAAAGAAACCGCCCATAAAGGCCCTCATAGCCAGCATCCAGTCAAAACTGACTGATGATGATGCTATTAAAATAGCGACAACGGCAACGTATCCAAATATTAATAATACAGGTTTGTAGGTTTCAAAAAACGAACGATTGTCTTCTGCCTCATCTATAAAAACTTGTTGAACCGGCTGTTGATAATGGGCCTCTGAAAGGCTGTATTTAGGATAATTTGCCAAAACAGCTTGCAGGTTGGCAGTAAGTACATGCTCATCCATTGTAACGTCTGCCTTATTATTGGCAAGGTCGATGTCTACCTTAGTAACATGGGGAATGTTTGACAGTAATGATTGAACTTTTGCCTGGCAGCCTGTACAGGTCATGCCGGTAATATTATAGGTATGTGTCATACTTTTAATTATTTATAACACAAAAATACCGTGCCAGCGTAGCGCAGGCGTTATACAATTACATAATTGATTTATAACATTTACAGTTCCTCAATATTGCGGCGTGCATTTTTTTTAAGCGAGCGGTAAAACGTAGGCGTTAGTCCGGTTTGTTTTTTGAACTGCGCCGATAAATGGGCCACGCTGCTATAACCCAATTGGTTTGCAATTTGAGATAGGTTAAGCTCGTTATACATTATCAGCTCTTTTACTTTTTCTATTTTTTGGGCGATGAAATATTTTTCAATGGTGCTGCCTTCAACTTCCGAAAATAAGTTGCTTAAATGGCCATAATCATAATTGAGTTGTTGCGAAAGGTAAGTGGATAAGTTAAGGTTACTTTGTTCCTCGTTGTAATGCACAAGTGATATTACTGTCGTTTTTATTTGTTCAATTATACGGCTTTTGCGGTCATCAATAATCTCGAACCCTAATTGCTTTAAGCTGTTATCAAGGGTTTTAATGGTAGCAGCACCGGGTTCTTCGTCAACTTCTACTTCGCCTAATTCTATGCTTAACGGGTGCAGTCCTACCTTTTCCAATTCGGCCTTTACTACCATTTTACAACGGCTGCACACCATGTTTTTAATATAGAATTTCATACGGCTAAGTTATATACAAGTAAATGAATTTTTAGTGGGCAACAAGTCATAGTAAAATCAATAATACTCGCTAAATTTACTTAACCAGTTACCTAAAGTGTTTTCTAATGGCAAATAAAGCATTAACCGCTCAACAAATAAGCGATTATAACCATGATGGTTATTTGATAGTAAAGAACTTTTGCAATGCAGAAGAAATTGACAGGCTATACAGTACTGCTTTAAATGATGATGCCATGCGCAAGAATGCGCTCGACTTGAACGATCAAAGCGGCAAGAAAACCCGCCTTTCGTTATGGTTTACGCCCGGAAATGATGTATTTGGCTATTTAACCCGTAGCGAACGGATGATAACCCCGGTTGGACAACTATTAGGGGAGGATTCGCCTGTTTGTCATTTTCATTCAAAGCTAATGCAAAAGGAACCCAAAGTTGGTGGTGCCTGGGAGTGGCACCAGGATTATGGCTACTGGTATAAAAATCAGTTCATGTTTCCAGATCAGTTAATGAGCGTTATGGTGGCACTCACCCCGGCAAATAAGGAAAACGGCTGCCTGCAGGTGATAAAGGGCTCGCATAAACTGGGCCGGGTGAACCACGGTTTTAGCGGCGAACAGGTAGGCGCGGATCTAACAATGGTGACTAATGCTTTACAAACAATGGATCTGATTTACTGTGATCTTGAGGCAGGTGATGCACTGTTCTTTCATAGTAACTTATTGCACCGGTCAGAAGCTAACCTGTCAGATCATCCCCGCTGGTCTATCATAAGCTGTTACTCGTTGCAAAGCAATCTGGCGTATAACGAAACATCAACCTCATGGAAAACACCTGTAGATGTTGTACCCGATGAAGCCATATTGAATTGGGATGCCGGCTCACTATCAAATAACGATTTCCTGACTAAAGAAAATGATCCGGCTTTAAAGGAAACGGGTTGGGAGAAATAGTAAGGCTATTTCTTCTTTTTTGATGACTTGGCGGTTTTATTGTATTCTAATGATCTATCAATCCAGTAATCAAAATCTTTTCTGTTGATAATGGCATCTGCATCTACAAAAACATAACCTTGCATAGTTTTGCCGCCATGTATCATAGGGCGGGCGCCTGTCTTCTCTAAAGCGGTTTCATATTCATCAGGGCCAACACGGCACATTATTTCATCCTGCTTTACACAAATGCACATTTTATCATCTACCATAAAACATATACCGCCAAACATTGATTTTTCGTCAATATTGGTAACATCAACCAATGCTTCGCGTATGCGGTTTAACAATGCTTCGTTATAAGCCATTTTTTTAAGTCGAAAGTTTTAAGTTAAAAGTCATATCCCAAAATCACTAACTCAAAATTATTTACTCCACAGTTATCTCATCCGCAAAAATGTACGATGGGCTGCCCTTGCTCTCATGCCAGTTGGGTAGGGGGCCATATTGTTTAGCCACTATCTTTATATAACGGGTACGTGTATTTAAAGGTGCTGTAAATTCCTGTGTTTGTACGTTAAGGTCCTTCACATCTACTTTACTATCAACGGTGGCAGCCAGTTTGTAATTCTTTCCATCGTCAGATAGCCAGTATTGCACATTTTTAGGGAACACTATCCATGACCGGGTATCTTGCAGGGTACCAATACTTACCTGCTTTACGGGTTTTATTTGCCCCATATCAATAATTGCTTCCAGATCTTTATTCTGGTAACCCTGCCAGTTACCCAAACGCCAGTTGGCAGTACCGTGAACACCATTCACTAACGTTTCATCGCCCTGTGCGGCATAGTTAGGCAGGTATTTATTGGTTAATGACAACTTAAGGTCGCCACGTATTTTGATGAAATTACCTTCATCAACCAAGCTGCTTTTACCGTTATTAATGGCAATGGCCTTAACTGTTGTATTGGTCGAAATTACCAAGGGCTTGCTGTAAAGCGTTGAATTAGCATTTGGTATGCTGCCGTCTAAAGTGTAATAGATTTTAGCTAAACTGTCAGCACATTTAATAGTAACGCTTATGGCTTGTTTAAACGTTTTTGAGGCAGCTTTTATGTACGGATTAGGGACTATCAACTCATCAGTGATCTTAGAGGTGGGCTTTTCCAAATCCTGTACAAATAGCTTATTAGCGAGCCTGCCGGTAAATACCTCAAACTCGCCGCCGTTGGCAATGGTCTCATAATCAAGATACAGCTTATTATAACTCTTTTTATCAAGGTTCATGCCCTGTAAATATACATTGGCCCTGCTAACCGTAGCTCCCGGATTGCTTACAGTGAATCGTTTGCCATTTTCCAGACTGATCACTATTTTTTCAAACTGCGGAATACCTATCTGAAACTGCTGTTGCCCCGGCGCTATATTGTAAAAGCCTAAACAGCTCATTACATACCATGCCGACATTTGCCCGCAATCTTCATTGCCGGATAAACCATCGGGTGCAGCTGAATATTGCTCAGTTAAAATTTTATTGAGGTAGTACTGAGTTTTATCCGGCGAATTTGTAAAGTTATAAAGGTAGGCAATGTGGTGACTTGGCTCGTTGCCGTGTGCGTACTGCCCAACCAGCCCGGTAACATCATCCTGCTGGCGGCCGCTTAGTTTGGCAGTAGTGCTAAATAGCTCATCAAGCTTCATTTCAAAGTTTTGTTTGCCGCCCAAGGCTTTTATCAATCCTTCAACATCCTGCGGTACTAAAAAGGAATATTGCCAGGCATTGCCTTCGGTATAGTTGTTATTAATCTCGGTAGGCTCAAATGGTGTAAACCATGCTCCATTTTCACGCGCCTGCATAAAGCCGTTCTCGTTATTATAAACGTTCTTCCAGTATTGGGCACGTTTAATATATTCGGCATAATCCTGTGGCTTGTTAAGCAATTTAGCCATTTGGGCAATGCACCAGTCGTCATAAGCATAATCTAATGTTTTTGAAACCGACTCATGCTCCACATCGGCATTAACCGCGCCGGTTTTACGGTAATTATCCAGCCCAAACTGGTTACGATTTACTGTTGCTTTCATGGCGGTGAATGCTTTTTCGGCATCAAAACCTCTTATTCCTTTAGCATAAGCATCAACAATAACCGGGATGGAGTGATTACCCACCATACAGAAAGTTTCATTTGATGCCAGGGGCCATATTGGTAACAGGCCGCCTTGCTCATACATTGCTATAAAGCTTTTAATAAAATCGAGTGTGCGCTTACGGTCAATGAGGGTAAGCAGGGGGTTCTCTGCACGAAAGGTGTCCCACAAAGAGAAAACGGTATAATAGTTAAACCCGTTGGCGTTGTGTATCTGCTGGTCCAATCCACGGTATTGGCCATCAACATCATTATAAACGTTGGGGGCAAGCATGCAATGGTATAAAGCAGAGTAAAATATTATCTGTTTGTTTTTAGCAAGATCTGGTATTGTTACCTTTTTTTGTGATTTAGGCATTGGGTAACCAAAGAGGTTATAGTTATCGGCCTGCTGTTGCACTGATGGTGCGCCGCCCTCAACCTGTATTTTATTAAGTTCAGTGTTCCAGGCAGTTTTTGCCGCCTTTGCAACCTTTTTAAAATCAAAGTCAGCCACTTCGGCATCAAGGTTTTTTAGAGCGCCTTCTGCACTCACTGCTGATATACCCACCTTTGATATCACACTGCCGGGATTATCAAACTGAATGTACATTTTTATATTTTTCCCCTGAGCTTTGTTTTGGCCTTCCTGTAATTGGTCATTTAATGATATGCCATAAGTTTTAAACGGTTTAGAGAATTTAGCATAAAAATAAACGTACTGATCTGTTGCCCATGATTTTGACCTGCGGAAACCGCGGATCTCATTGTCGTTAACTACCTCTATCCACGAGTCTAATACCTCGTCACGGTGTTGCAGATCAATAATGATATTAGCTTCGGGCGTATTTGGATAAGTATATTGGTGTACACCTACACGGGTTGTTGCTGTTAGCTCAACTCCAATGTTATATTTATCGAGCCTGGTTTTGTAGTAACCCGGCGAAGCAGTTTCGTTTTTCTTTTTAAAACCCGACCGGTAATCTTTATTGCTGAATTGGGGCGTGCCGGTAGTTGGCATAAAAAGTACGTCGCAATAGTCGGCTATACCAGTACCACTGAGATGGGTATGTGAGAAACCGTAAACTGTAGTATCGGTATAATGGTAACCTGATGAACCATCCCAACCTTCCAATCTCGTATCCGGGCTCAGTTGAACCATTCCAAAAGGCACTACTGCACCGGGATAGGTATGGCCATGCCCGCCAGTGCCAATAAACGGATCTACAAATTGGGTAAGTTCCTTAATTTTAAGTGGCTTTACCTTTTCTTTTTTTTGTGCCGATGCGAAAAACGCAGATAGCAAGGCAAACACAACTATAGTACTACGTAAGATCAATCTCATCTACAAAATCCGGTTAATAATTTTCTAACGCAAATTACTAAGTTTAGTATGTAAATGAAAGTTTAATTATGGTGGAGTGCAGCAAACGCATTAAAATGAAACGCAAGACATTGCTATTTGACAGAACCCTAACTTAGTCCCATCGGGACTTTTGGTGGGTAGAAACGGCCAAAAGAAGCACGAGGCGTTCCTATAGGAACGCTTGGTGAATTTTAAACAAACATTCTACCAACAAAATGTACCTGACGGCACATCAGAAAAGAAAAAACACA
>JAQBNZ010000035.1 GCA_028288285.1 Mucilaginibacter sp. | reverse complement strand
AGTACCCTTAAACTCAACTTGTGAAAACATTAAAAATAGCGATCCAAAAATCGGGTCGACTCAACGAAAAATCTGTTGAATTATTAAAAAATTGCGGCTTAAACTTCGAAAATTATAAAAGCTCGCTTATCTCTCCTGTATCAAACTTCCCTTTGGAGATACTTTTTTTGCGTGATGATGACATTCCGGAATACGTTCAGGATGGCATTGCGGATTTAGGTATTGTAGGCGAAAACGTGATTGAAGAAACCGAAGTTAAAGTAAGTTATTTACAACGCCTTGGCTTTGGCAAATGCTCATTAAAAATTGCAGTGCCTAATAATAACAGTATTGAAAGTGTAGCCCAGCTACACGGAAAATCAATAGCCACTACCTATCCTGTTATATTAGGTAAATACTTAAAAGCACAGGGCATTACGTCTGATATTCGCACAATATCTGGTTCGGTTGAAATTTCACCGGGTTTAGGTTTGAGTGACGCAATATGCGATCTGGTATCAACCGGCGGCACATTAAAAAGCAATGGGCTAAAACCGTTTGCAGATGTAATGTCATCTGAAGCAGTATTAATTGGCAGTAAAGGCAGCGAGAGCAACGATTTGGTGCAGGAATTGATACAACGTATACAATCTGTATTGCGTGCCAAGGAAACCAAATACGTAGTATTGAACGTTGAGCGTAAGAATTTAAAGGCCGTGATTGCGTTGCTACCGGGCGTAAAAAGTCCGTCGGTAGTGCCATTGGCAGAGGGTGATTGGGTGGCGGTACACACTGTTATCCCTGAACGTGATTTTTGGGACAGGATAAGCCAGCTAAAACAAGCCGGTGCACAAGGCATTGTAGTAATGCCGATAGAGAAGATAATTTTATAGGCCTCACCTAAATCCTTTCCAAAGGAGAGGACTTAATGGAGGGCCTTAACATAAATAACCCCTCTCCTTTGGAGAGGGGTTGGAGTGAGGCTATGGAGATTTTCAATTATTCAGATTTAAGTAAAGCGGATATCCAAAAACTGGTTCAGCGTAATGTTGACCCGGCGAATGAGATACGCACATTGGTTGAGGAAGTGATAGACCATGTAAAACAACATGGCGACCGTGCCTTGTTTGACTATGCCTACAAATTTGATAAGGTTGAACTGACTAAACTGTATTTGGATAAAGCCGAACTGCAGGAACTTGCCGCAGCAGTATCACCCGAGCAGCAAGAGGCTTTGCAAACTGCTTATGCTAATATCTATAAATTCCATAAAGCGCAGCTAAAACCCGAAGATAAAATAGAAACCATGCCCGGCGTAACCTGCT
Source organism: Mucilaginibacter sp. (assembly GCA_028288285.1). Lineage (GTDB taxonomy): Bacteria > Bacteroidota > Bacteroidia > Sphingobacteriales > Sphingobacteriaceae > Mucilaginibacter. The sequence continues at coordinate 17,146 of JAQBNZ010000035.1, read as the reverse complement.
GGCGCGAATTACGGGCAATTGAAAAGGTTGGCCTTTACATTCCCGGTGGTACAGCGGTATTGCCATCTACCTTTTTAATGTTAGGTATACCGGCACGCATTGCAGGTTGTGATGAGATAGTGGTGTGTTCTCCTCCGCAAAAAAACGGCAAGGTGAATGCGTTTATAGCCTATGTGGCTATAATGTTGGGTATAAATAAAGTTTACCTGGCGGGCGGTGCACAGGCAATTGCGGCCATGGCTTATGGTACCGAAACAATTACCAAAGTGGATAAGATATTTGGACCGGGAAACCAGTTTGTAACAAAGGCCAAAACTATTATACAATCAACCACCACTACGGCCATTGATATGCCTGCAGGGCCATCAGAGGTTTTGGTTATAGCAGATAAAACTGCCAAACCTGCTTACGTGGCTGCCGACTTGCTGGCACAAGCCGAGCATGGCATTGATAGTCAGGCTATATTGGTTTGTACATCAGAAAGCATCGCGCAAGCAACATTAACCGAAGTTGAAAAACAATTAGCCGTATTGCCCCGTGCAGAAATAGCTAAACAGGCGTTAGGTAATTCTTACATTATTATCACTGGCACCTTAAATGAAGCGATGGATTTTAGCAATCAATATGCTCCTGAGCATTTGATACTGGCCACCGAAAGCTGGCAACAAATAACCGCCGGAATAAAAAATGCAGGCTCGGTTTTCCTGGGCAATTTAACGCCCGAGAGCGCAGGCGATTATGCATCAGGCACCAACCATACCTTACCTACAAGTAGTTATGCAAGGGCTTATTCGGGTGTATCGGTAGATTCATTTGTAAAAAAAATAACCTTTCAGCATTTAACGGCCGAGGGAATACAAAATATAGGCCCGGCGGTAGAGATATTAGCCGAAATGGAAGGCTTGCACGCGCATAGGAATGCAGTGAGTGTGAGGATAAATAAGTAATAAATTTGTCATCCTGAGGAACGAAGGATCCATAGGCGAGTAGATCCTTCGTTCCTCAGGATGACAAGAAAGTTTGAAAGAATAACATGTACGATATAAATAACCTACTTCGCGAAAATATTAAAAACCTAACTCCCTACTCTTCCGCACGTGATGAGTACCAGGGTGAGGCAAGCGTATTTTTAGATGCTAATGAAAACGCATTCGGTTCACCACTTGATACAGCGTACAACCGCTACCCCGACCCGATGCAATATCAGGTAAAGATGCGCCTTAGCGAGATAAAAGGCGTTCCGGCGCGCAATATATTTATAGGTAACGGTAGTGATGAAGCTATCGACATCCTGTTTCGCAGCTTTTGTAACCCGGGGATAGATAATGTAATTATTGTTCCGCCTACCTATGGCATGTACCAGGTATCGGCCAATATTAATGATGTAGAGGCGCGCAAGGTATTATTAACCAAAGAGTACCAGTTAAACCTGGAAGGTATTGCCGAAGCGATAGATGAGCATACTAAACTGATATTTATCTGTTCGCCAAATAACCCTACAGGTAACTCTATTAATCGCGATGATATTGAAACCTTGCTGGCCAACTTTAACGGCATTGTAGTGATTGATGAAGCGTATATTAACTTTAGTCGCCAAAAAACTTTAATACATGATTTAACTGAAGATGCTAATATGGTTGTGCTGCAAACCCTTTCAAAAGCATGGGGACTGGCTGGTTTAAGTGTAGGTATGGCCTTTGCCAGTGAAGAGATCATAGAGGTGATGAACAAAGTTAAGCCGCCATATAACGTTAACGAGGCATCACAGCAATTAGCTTTGGAGGCCTTAAATAATGTGCAACAGGTTAACGACTGGATAAAAGAAACTTTAGCACAGCGCGATAAATTAGTGCTCGCTTTAAAAGACTTTGATTTTGTGCTGGACATTTACCCATCTGATGCGAATTTCATCCTTGTAAAAACAACCGATGCTAAAGGCATATATAATTTCCTGGTGCAAAATGGCATCATTATCCGTAACCGTACAAATGTGGAATTATGTGAAGGTTGTCTGAGGATAACCGTTGGCACACCCAATGAAAATAAAATATTAATTGACACCCTACAGCAATACAAATAATGAATAAGCTGCAAAAAGTACTTTTTATTGACCGCGATGGTACTATTATTAATGAAACCGAAGATGAGCAGATAGACTCGTTCAAAAAGCTTACGTTTTACCCTGGTGCCTTACAATACCTGCCTAAAATTGCAGCCGAACTGGATTATGAACTGGTAATGGTTACCAACCAGGATGGCTTGGGCACTTCATCTTACCCGGAAGATACCTTTTGGCCGGTGCATAACTTTATCATAAAAACATTTGAGAACGAGGGTGTATACTTTTCTGACCAGGCAATTGATCGCACATTTCCGGCTGATAACGCGCCTACCCGTAAACCCGCAACTGGCCTGCTTACCAAATACCTGGATGCTGAAAAGTACGATCTTAAAAATTCTTTTACCATTGGCGACCGCAAGAACGACATCCTGCTCGCCAAAAATCTGGGTGCAAAAGGCATTTGGCTAAATAACCATACCGGTTTAGGTGATAATGAATTTAAAACAGAAGACAATACGGATATTGCTGATGTAGTAGCACTGCAAACTACCGAATGGAAAGATATTTACGAATTTTTAAAATTGGGAGTACGTGTTGTTGAACATAGCCGCGTTACAAAAGAGACAGATATCTACATCAAAATAAACCTTGATGGTACCGGTGAGTCTAAAGTATCAACTGGTCTGCACTTTTTTGACCATATGCTTGATCAAATAGCCCGTCATGGTAGTATTGATCTGGAAGTTATTGCCAATGGCGACTTACATATTGATGAACACCACACTATTGAAGATACCGGCATTGCTTTAGGCGAGGTTTTTGCTAATGCTTTAGGCAATAAAATGGGTATTGAACGTTATGGTTTTTGCCTGCCAATGGATGATTGCCTTGCACAGGCAGCTATTGACTTTGGTGGACGGAACTGGATAGTTTGGGAGGCTGATTTTAAGCGTGAAAAAATTGGCGAAATGCCAACAGAAATGTTCTATCATTTCTTTAAATCATTCAGTGATGCCGCAAAATGCAACCTGAATATTAAAGCTGAAGGGCAAAACGAACATCACAAAATAGAAGCTATATTTAAAGCCTTTGCCAAAGCCATAAAAATGGCCGTTAAGCGCGATGTAAACAAAATGGTTTTACCAAGCACAAAGGGGCTTTTGTAATACAGTAGATACAAGAGATAAGAACCAAGAGACAAGACATGGATCTTTCTTAATTCTTGACTCTAACATCTTGATTCTGATTAAAATGATAGGAATAATACGATACGGTGCCGGAAATATCTTTTCTCTTACTGCTACATTAGAGCGATTGGGGATTGCCTATGGCATGATCAATTCTGAAGCCGATTTTGAACAGTATGATCGTTACATTATACCCGGTGTTGGGCATGCAGGTGCCGCTATGCATAAGCTGGAAAAAACAGGCCTGGTGCCTGCTATAAAAACCCTTAACAAACCTACTTTGGGTATTTGTGTGGGCATGCAATTGCTTACTTCATATAGCGAGGAAGGTGCTTCCGATCTGCTTAATATTTTTCCGGTAAAAACGCTTAAATTTCCTAAAAGTAGCACTTCTAAGGTACCACATACCGGCTGGAACCAAGTATTTGCCGAAAAAGAAAATCCGCTTTTTGAAAATATTCCTGCCGGATCACACTTTTACTTTGTACATTCATACTTTATTGAGTATGACCCATTATACACTTTATCATCAACAAGTTACATAAATAAATTTTCGGCATCAATTTGGCATGACAATTTTTACGGTGTACAATTTCACCCTGAAAAATCTGGCGTGCATGGCGAAACATTATTAAAAAATTTCTCAAAAATATAAATCATGTATATTATCCCCGCTATTGATATTTTAAACAAAAAGGTTGTACGATTGCGCGAAGGCGACTATCAGCAGGTAACAGAATATGAAGTTACACTGGAAGAAATGATTGAAAGGTATCAATCCAACGGCACCAATTTCATTCATATAATTGATCTTAACGGCGCTAAAAACGACTTTAGCAACCAGCAATATTTGTTTGATGTGATCCGTAAAACAGACATGCAAGTGCAATACGGGGGTGGTATCCGCAGCATTGAGAAGGTAAAAGAACTGATAGATGCCGGCGTTCATCGTGTAATTGTTGGCACACAAGCCATAACTAACCCAACATTTTTAGAAGACCTGAGCAAAGCGATTTGTGGCAGGGATAAATGCTGCGACCAGGTAGTTATTGCTATTGATGTGCTTGACGAGGTAATAAAATATTCAGGTTGGATGGAAAGCTCGCCAATTAAGCTGATGGATTATGTAGATAAGTGCCTGGCATTAGGCTTCTACCGTTTCCTTTGTACTGATATTAACAAGGATGGTAAATTAGGCGGTGCCGGTATTGAATTGTATGAAAAACTGCTGGACCATTCACCATTTATTAAATTGATTGCATCAGGCGGTGTAAGCTCAATGGCAGATATTGAACAGCTAAGTAAAATAAAAGTGGAATCATGCGTAGTTGGAAAAGCTATTTATGAAAACCATATTAGTATTGAAGAAATTAAAAACTGGAATTTAGAAAGTTTAATGTCTATTTAACCAAGCCCCATCATATGTCATTGCGAAGAGGAACGACGTGGCAATCTCATCGCTCACTTAGCTGTAGAAGCGACGAGATTGCCGCGCTATCGCTCGCAATGACATAGCACATCTATACCCATGCTCACTAAAAGAATAATCCCTTGCCTTGATGTTAAAGACGGTCGCACTGTAAAAGGTGTAAACTTTGTTGACCTGCGCGATGCCGGCGACCCTGTTGAACTGGCCTGGAACTATTCGCAGCAAGGTGCTGATGAACTGGTTTTTCTGGACATCACCGCAACAGTTGAACGCCGCAAGACCATGGTGGAGTTGGTGAAATCAGTTGCACGGCAAATTAATATCCCCTTTACCATTGGAGGAGGCATAAATGAAATAGCCGATGCGGATGCCTTACTCAATGCCGGTGCCGATAAAATATCTATAAACTCGGCTGCGGTACGTAACCCCGCTTTAATTGACGAACTGGCTAAGGCTTTTGGTGTACAGTTTGTGGTAATAGCGGTTGATACAAGGGTAATGGGCAATAAAAACATTGTGCACCTTAATGGTGGCCGCTTGCCAACAGAAAAAGAAACTTTAAATTGGATATTGGAAGCCGAAAGCCGGGGAGCAGGTGAAATACTGCTAACATCCATGGATCATGACGGTACAAAAGCAGGTTTTGATAATGGGTTGCTTAAACTGGTTAATGATTCAGTTAATATCCCTGTTATTGCTTCGGGCGGTGCGGGTTCCGTTCAGCATTTTGTTGATGTATTTAAACAAACGAATGTTGATGCCGCTTTAGCAGCATCAGTATTTCATTACGGCGAAATACTGATACCTGATTTGAAAAAGGTTTTGAAACAAAATAATATTGAGGTAAGGGTTTAAGCCTTTGGTTCCCCTCTTTAGAGGGGTTAGGGGTGTGTTTACGTTGCGACTGACACACCCCGCCAACACACAACCCTCCACGCCCCCTCTCAAGAGGGGATTTAAAAGTTATAACTATGAACATCGACTTTAACAAAACAGACGGTTTAGTGCCGGTTATTATACAGGACGAGCAAACGCTTGAGGTGCTGATGCTGGGTTATATGAATAAGGAAGCTTATGACAAAACCGTACAGGAAAATATAGTTACCTTTTTTTCCCGTTCAAAAAACCGCTTATGGACAAAAGGAGAAACCAGCAATAACTTTCTGCATGTAAAAACTATGCATATTGATTGTGATAACGATACTTTGCTGATAAAAGTTAAAGCCGATGGCCCTACCTGCCATACCGGTTCGCGCAGCTGCTTTAAAACAGAATACAATCAGAACTTTATTATGCAATTGGAAAATATTATTGCCGACAGGTATGAAAACCCGCAAGAAGGATCATACGTGAATAAGCTGCATAAAAAAGGCTTGAACAAGATTGCCCAAAAAGTTGGTGAAGAAGGTGTGGAAACTGTAATAGCAGCTCTTGCCGAAACAGAAACCGACTTAATTAATGAATCATCAGACCTGGTGTTCCACTTACTGGTATTGCTTCGTGAAAAGGGGTTAACTTTAGATCGCATTGCTAAAAATTTAGAAGAAAGACACCGTTAAGATGTTGGCAGTGTGCAGTTAACAGTTTGCACACTGTAATTAAGCCAAAGCAAACACAAAACTGCACACTGGAATGACCGTACAAAAAACAGCAGAGCTTACCGGCCACAGCAACCCCATATTTACCCTGGAGCTTTCACAAAAGCCAGGGATATTGTTCACTGGTGGTAATGATAAAGGGCTGGTAGAATGGAGCCTGGAGAATAATTCATTCATCAAAGTGATGTTCCCGGTGCCTACATCTATCTATGCCATCCACTGCCCTGCCGGTTACCCTTTGATGTTTGCCGGTCTGCGGAGTGGCGAGGTTCTGGTTTTCAATTTTATTGAGCAAAAGATAACCCATCGGTTAAGGCACCATGTTAAGCCCATCTTCGATATAAAATCATCAGTAAAAAAAGATGAATTGCTGATAGCCTCTGAAGATGGTACAGTTTCTATCTGGAACTTAAATACTTTGGAGTTAGTGCATAGCATTGCGGTTTCAAATGATACCGTACGCTGCATTACTATTAATCCCGAGGAGAACCGTGTTGCTTTTGGCTGTCGCGATAACCGCATAGTAGTATATGACCTTGATGATTACAGTCCGATTAAAGCATTAATTGGCCATACAATGGCTGTTTTCTCTCTACAATATTCTCCTAACGGCGAATATCTTGTATCAGGCAGCAGGGATGCGCAGGTAAAAATATGGGATAATAAAACGTATAGCCTCATTTATAATATTCCGGCTCATCTATTTTCCGTTAACCACATCGCTTTTCATCCTTCACTGCCCTATTTTGCTACTGCCAGTATGGATAAAAGCATTAAAATATGGGATGCCGCAGAATTTAAACTCCGCAAGATAATTAGCCGGGAGAAAGGTTATGACAGCCATGTACTATCCATTAATAAACTGGCATGGAACGGCGACCAGCTACTTTCAGTTAGCGATGATAAGAAAGTGATCTGCTGGAATATAGAGTTCTAAAAATATCTTTTTATCAAACGAAGTTTGTGTGTATATGTTTTTAACTCTTTGGAGTATATACCTTCCTCATCAATAGCGTCTATCTTAACCTTTCCGGATGCATGAATAATTTGCTCACCGTTAAGCATAATACCTACATGGGTAATACGGCCTTCTTCGGCACCAAAAAAGGCAAGGTCGCCTAATTTCACCTTCGTTAAACCATCTACAAGCGTTCCATCTTCTGCTTGTAAAGAAGCATCACGCCTTAGGTTAATGCCTCTCAGTTTATACACCATCTGTGTAAAGCCAGAGCAGTCAATACCAAAATGGGTACGGCCACCCCATAAATAAGGCACATTTAAATAAGATTTGGCAATGTTGGATATATAATCAGCTTCACCTATTTCGCCTATAATCTCAAACTTTTGGCTGCCTATATAACTGGTTGTGCCTTCCAAATAAACAAGAGAACTACCTGCAGGCAGGTATATAATTGAATTATCAAGAATTTTCCAGGCTTGTGTAATGGGCCTGTATGTTAACGGGGCGGGGGTTCGTAAAAGGCGTTTATAAGCCATGTGGCCAAGCGTAGTAAACTGCAACCTATCTATCCAACCAGTATATTTATCAGTAGCAGTAACTATTTTAACCCACTTCTCCTTCCATTCTGTAATCTCAAAAGCTTCGCCAAACAATACCTGTGATACCTGTTCACTGCGGTCGCTTGGCTCTGCGCGTAAGGGTACAATTGCAAGATTACAAATTCCGTATTCCATATAAAAGTCTAAATTATTGAAGAAAATTTTGAACAAAAAAGGGGAATGCGATTAACGCATTCCCCTCTAAGTTAAAATATTTTTTATTATTCGTTCATGTGCAGCCAATCCTTCTTGGCCAATAGTTCTTCTTTAGTTTCTCTAACATCTTCATCATCAACGCAGCAATCTACCGGGCAAACCGCGGCACATTGTGGCTCGTCATGAAAACCTACACATTCAGTACATTTGTCAGGTACGATATAATATATATCGTCAGACAATGCAGCCTGCGTTTCCTCTGCATTTAATGTATTGCCATCGCCAAAATCAATAATTCCTTTTAAACCCGTACCATCTGAAAATCTCCAGCCCGCACCCGCATCATAAATAGCATTATTCGGGCACTCCGGTTCGCAGGCTCCGCAGTTTATGCATTCATCGGTGATTATAATCGCCATATTATTAAATATTCTTATTTTCTCAATTAACTTTGTCCAAATTGCAAAGTATGCAAATATAACAAAAAAAGGCTTTAAGGGTTTAACTGCTTAACATATATATGTCAAAATTAGAAATTTCAACTACTATAAACTCTTTTATAGAATTAGGAAAGCAACTGGTAGCCCCTGATACGCAATTGATGCATATTATTGACTCTGAACGCCAATACAACGCCTGGTTTACTCCGGAAAGTGTATTACGGGCAGTTGTAGCAACCGGAGAAATGCTAAATTCCGCTGATCTTGAAAAATGGCTGAGCAGATATAACATCCCAAATGGGGCCTGCAAAAAGGTTGGTTTGGTGTTGGCCGGTAATATACCGCTGGTGGGCTTTCATGATGTACTATGTGTTTTATTAACTGGTAATCATGCTTTAATAAAAGCGTCATCACAAGATGCCCGACTTATTAAATATGTTTTAAGCAAACTGGTTGATATTGAAACCCGTTACAAAGACCAGTTTAACATTGTTGAGCGACTGGTAGGTTTTGATGCCATTATTGCCACCGGCAGTAACAACACCTCGCGTTATTTTGAATATTATTTTGGTAAAGTGCCCAACATAATACGCAAAAACCGCAACAGTATAGCATTATTAACCGGTAACGAAACCGCAGCAGATCTGTTTAATTTAGGTCATGATATTTTTGATTATTATGGCTTAGGTTGCCGCAATGTATCTAAATTATTAGTACCTACAGGCTACAATTTTAATTTCTTTTTTGAGTCCATAGAGAATTATAGCCTTATTATTAATCATCATAAATACAACAACAATTACGATTACAACAAATCAATTTACCTGGTAAATCGCGATGAACACCTGGATAACGGCTTTTTGTTAGTTAAGCAGGATACCCGTTTGGTTTCGCCATTGGCAGTATTATTTTATGAAACTTACAGTAATATTGAATCGGCACAAAAACTTTTAGAAGAGCAAAGCGATCAATTACAATGTATAGTAACCGGGGTTCCTTTGCAATTAAAAAATCAGCAGGTAAAGTTTGGCCAAAGCCAGTATCCACAATTATGGGATTATGCTGATGGCATTGATACAATGGAATTCTTGTCAAATCTTTAAAATTACAATATCTTTGGAGGAAGTCATTGATTATTGTGTCATTAAGCCCTTGGTTAACAAACCATCCTAATAATGACTCAATGACTAATGACCCAATGACTTAAAAAGCATGTATATAATAAAAGTTAAAGGCGTTGCCAAAATACCAGACTATGTACAACTGCGGGATGATAAGTTTACGCTGCTGGCCTATTTTAGGGTTGACAGGCCCGAGAAATCATTGGATAAAGTGGGCTTGAGCCATAAGTTTGATTATATAATGGCCATTATAAAAGACCTGCCTTTTGGTAAAATATTAAAATTAGAGCTATAAAACATGATAGGAAACTCTATTATAAAATTAAACAACATTGATGTTTTTCAGCAAAAGCATTTGGTGCTGTCAAACGTTAACCTGCATATTGATAAAGGTGATTTTGTATGGCTTATTGGCCAAACAGGTTCAGGCAAAAGCAGTTTGCTAAAAATTATTTATGGCGACTTAAGTGTTACAAACGGCACAGGCCATGCCTGCGGTTACGAATTAAGTAAACTTGCTGATAAGGATGTTCCCTACCTGCGCCGTAAACTGGGCATCGTTTTTCAGGATTTTCAATTGCTTACGGATAGGTCTGTTGAGCAAAACCTTCAATTTGTAATGCGTGCCACCGGCTGGACAGATAAGCAACAAATATCTGACAAGATATTGGATGTGCTTGAAAAAGTAGGTCTTCGCTCAAAGCTAAAAAAAATGCCGCATGAGTTATCGGGCGGCGAACAGCAGCGTGTGGTAATTGCCCGTGCCCTGTTAAACGATCCGGAAATTATTTTGGCCGATGAACCAACAGGCAATCTTGACCCGGATACATCTGAAGAAATAGTTCTGCTATTAAAACAAATCAGTCAGTCTGGCACAGCAGTAGTAATTGCCACACATGACTATCACATTATCCGTACTTTTCCATCGCGAATTATTAAATGCGAAAACGGCAAAGTATTGGAGGATGTTCAGATTGCATAATTTAAGTGGGCACCATGCGGTTCACCGGAACTTTTGCCGGTAGGAAATTAATAATTGCCAACTGCAACCCGGTCATTGGAAAACTGACTACAAATCATAAATTTTATTTATAACTGACAGCTTGTCGGATTTAAACCGATGGCAGGATACTTGATTAGCATTATTTGCTATGAATTTTAATGACATGTTAAAGAAAAAGAAGAAGGAAGATTCAGAAACCACTGAAAATACAGCTGAAATGGCAAACGAAAGCGGACAGACTGACGGACAAGTGGAAGCTCAGCCGGTTCAAGCAGTTGAAACTGCAGAAGATACTATTTCTGTAGAGGATAAACTTAAAGAAGAGCTATCGCAGGCAAATGATAAGTTTTTACGCTTATATGCCGAGTTTGATAACTTCCGCCGCAGAACTGCAAAAGAACGTGAAGAAGCCCGTAAAACAGAAGGCAAGGACGTAATTGTTGCCCTGTTACCTGTATTGGATGACTTTGAACGTGCAATAAGATCAATGGAGAACGCAACAGATATTGTTGCTGTAAAAGAAGGCGTTGCGCTTATCCAAAATAAAATGAAGAATATTTTGGCGCAAAAAGGTTTAAAGGAAACGCAGTCAATTGGCTCAGCCTTTAATCCCGACTTGCATGAGGCCATTACCAATATTCCTGCACCAACTGATGATATGAAAGGAAAAGTGATAGATGAAATGGAAAAAGGGTATGAACTAAATGACAAGGTTATCCGCTTTGCCAAAGTAATTGTTGGAGCGTAAAAAATAATTAGTGAATTAGTGAAGGACTGAATTAGTGAATTACGTCTCACTAAACCATCACTCATTTATTAATTGAATATATAAGTAGAGAGTTGAATTAATCACTAATTCGCTAACTCACTAAATCAATAAATAAAAACATGGCTAAAAGAGATTATTATGATGTGCTTGGCATTAGCAAAGGCGCTGATGCTGATGAGGTAAAAAAAGCATATCGTAAAATGGCTATCAAATATCACCCGGATAAGAACCAGGGAGATAAAGAAGCCGAAGAAAATTTTAAGGAAGCTGCTGAAGCTTACGAAGTGCTAAGCTCGCCTGATAAACGCCAGCGCTATGATCAGTTTGGCCACGCTGCTAATGCTTCATCACCAAATGGCGGTGGCTATGGTGGCGGAAGCATGAATATGGACGACATATTTAGCCAGTTTGGTGATATTTTTGGCGGCGGCAGTCCGTTTGAAGGATTTTTTGGTGGCAGTGGCAGGCAAGGTGGTGGCGGTCGCAGAGTAGCGCGCGGCAGCAATTTACGTATTAAAGTAAGGCTAACCATTGAAGAAATTGCTAATGGTGCCGAAAAGAAAATAAAGGTAAACAAACAAATACTTTGTAAAACTTGCGATGGTACAGGTGCAAAGGATAAATCATCTTTTTCAACCTGTAAAACATGTGGTGGGCAGGGTTCTGTCCGCAGGGTAACTAATACCATTTTGGGCCAGATGCAAACTACCAGCACCTGCCCTACCTGTAACGGCGAAGGATCAACAATCACTTCAAAATGTACTATTTGCCATGGCGACGGTGTTGTACGCGGCGAAGAAACTATTAGCATAAACGTTCCGGCAGGTGTAAGCGAAGGCATGCAACTAAGCATGAGTGGTAAAGGTAATGCTGCCCCACGTGGTGGCGTACCGGGAGATCTGATCATCCTGATAGAAGAAATTCCTCACGAAACTTTAAAACGTGATGGCAATAATGTAATATATGATTTGCATGTTAACTTTGTTGATGCAACCTTAGGTACCAGTGTTGAAGTGCCAACAATTGATGGTAAAGCCAAAATAAAAATTGAGCCGGGCACACAGGGTGGTAAAATATTACGCTTAAAAGGCAAAGGCGTTCCTGAAGTAAACTCTTATCACCGTGGCGACCAATTGATACATATTAATATATGGACACCAAAAGCCCTGAGCCGTGAAGAACGCGAGATATTAGAAAAACTACAGAGCTCACCTAACTTTAAACCAAATCCGGGTAAGAACGAGAAAAGTTTCTTTGAACGGATGAAAGAATATTTTGAGTAATAGATAGTTTGAAAGATGATATGAAGCCCGGAATCGTTTAGATTTCGGGCTTTTTTATTCCTCAAAAAGTATATTGTAACAAAATATCAGGACATTTATCTAAAGCAGATATAATTAACTACCTGATATGCTAAGCATTCGCAACATTGTTAAACAATACGCCGGTCACCGTGCGTTAAGCGATGTAAGTTTAGAAGTTGAAAAAGGCCAGATCTACGGCCTGCTTGGCCCAAATGGTGCCGGTAAAACTTCACTCATCCGCATTATTAATCAAATAACCGCTCCCGATTCCGGTGAGGTGTACTTTAACGGCCAAAAGCTTAACCAAAACCACATTGAGCGGATTGGCTATTTGCCTGAAGAACGCGGTTTATACAAAAAAATGGAAATAGGCGAACAGATGATATACCTGGCCCGCCTTAAAGGCTTAAGCCGTGCAGATGCTACCCAACGCCTTAAATTTTGGTTTGAGAAGCTGGAAATGGAAACCTGGTGGAAAAAAAAGATTGAAGAACTATCAAAAGGGATGCAACAAAAAGCACAGTTTGTAGCTACAGTTTTGCATGAGCCTGACCTGATTATATTGGATGAACCCTTCAGCGGGTTTGACCCGGTAAACGCCGAAATTATCAAAGATGAGATACTGGAACTGAACCGCAAAGGCGCTACCATCCTATTCTCTACCCACCGTATGGAATCTGTTGAGGAACTTTGCGATGCAATTGCCCTCATCCATAAATCACATAAAATATTGGATGGGAAGGTTAAAGCCATTCGTCACTCTTACCGTAACGATACTTACCTGGTGGAGTATGCTGGTGAAAAATTAAATTTTGACGGCACACAGCCCTTTGATGTAATAAGTGAATTAGCCGACAGTGACAATACACATACCATCCGCCTGAAACTGAATGGCAATAATACATCAAATGATGTGCTGCAATATCTGATACCCAAAGCACGCATTAATATGCTACAGGAAGTTATCCCGAGCATGAACGAAATTTTTATTGAAAAAGTAAATCTAATAGCATAAGCCATGAACAAAGTTTTACTCATAATACAACGCGAATACATAACCCGCGTCAGGAAAAAATCATTCATCGTAATGATATTTGTGGTGCCTTTACTAATATTGGGCATGTCGGGCTTAATTGCATTAGTAGCCAAAAACACAAGCGAGCTCTCATCCCAGCAAGTTGTTAATATAATTGATAACAGCAATGCTTTTGCAGGTAAATTCCACAATGTAAAAAACATTAAATTCCAGCCAGCCCACCAATCTCTAACAGATGCTAAAGCTGGTTTACAGGATAACGAGGACCTGTCGGTATTGTTGATACCTGCCAATTACACAAAAGTTCCGGTGCAGATATTTTCAAAAAAGAAACCATCTATTAAGCTCACTCAGGAGGTTGAAAATCAAATGAACACCATTGCAACAACCAAAAGCATGGTTGAACATCATATTGATACTACTTTCTTAAATACAATTAAAAAAAATAAAATATCCATTAGTGCAATGGAGGTTACTGCAACGGGTACTAAAGATGCTAATGTAGGCCCAACCATGCTGGTAGGAATAGCCTGCGCTATTTTCATTTATCTATCATTGTTTATTTACGGGGCGCAGGTTATGAGAGGGGTTATTGAAGAAAAAACCAGCCGGATTATTGAGGTGATCATATCATCAGTTAAGCCCTTTCAATTAATGCTCGGAAAAATAATTGGTGTTGGTTTGGTAGGTTTAACTCAATTTACAGCATGGATAGTGCTATCTGTAATTGCCACAAAAATAGCCGGACAAGCATTTTCATCGCCACAAAGCCCAATGTTGGGTGCCCTGGCTGTTTTGCAAACTATTCCTTTTGGATATATCCTGGGTTGTTTCCTATTTTACTTTATAACAGGATACCTACTTTACAGTGCGTTATTTGCAGCAGTTGGCTCGGCTGTTGATAGCGAGACCGAAACTCAGCAGTTTATGTTCCCTATAACTTTACCATTACTGTTTACCTATATCCTGTCGGTGTCCGTCTTATTCCAGGCGCCTGATAGTCCGCTGGCTGTATGGCTTTCTATCATTCCGTTTACGGCACCCGTTGCCATGATGGTGCGTATTCCTTTTGGTGGGGTAGCCACCTGGCAATTGGCTTTATCTATGTCATTAATGGTAATTGGCTTTTTGTTTACAACCTATGTAGCTGCCCGCATTTACAGGGTTGGCGTACTTATGTATGGCAAAAAGGCAAGCTTTAAAGAACTGGCCAAATGGTTCTTTTATAAAGAGTAAACCTTATACCTTATCATAAATTCAAAAATCTCTTAAAAGCCCAAAACTTTTACAGGGATTTTTTACTTTAGTAACAATGCAAAATGAAAGTGTAACAACATCAAACAAACGTGTAGCTGTAATGGATTTGGGTACTAATACCTTTCATTTACTGATTGCAGAAGGCGATAATACCGATGGCTTTAAGGAACTCGTCCATATACATGAAGGCGTAAAACTGGGCGAAGGCGGCATTAACAAAGGCATCATTCAGCCGGTGGCATTTGAGCGGGGCATTGCTACTATGCAGCATTTTCAAAGCTATATCCAGGCGCATGAAGTGCATGAAGTTAAAGCTATTGCCACCTCTGCCATCCGTAATGCAGCAAACGGGCAGGATTTTATTGTGCAGGTAAAAGAAAAAGCCGGCATCCAGATAGAACTTATTAATGGCGAACAGGAAGCCGCCTACATTTACAACGGTATAAAAGCAAGTGGTTGCCTTACCAATGAAAACGCATTGGTAATGGATATTGGCGGTGGCAGTGTTGAATTTATAATTGGCAATAAAGATGAAGTGCTTTGGAAACAAAGCTTTGAGATTGGGGCTGCCCGGCTTATAGACAAATTCCACCAAACCGACCCGATACCTGTTCAATCTATTAAAGAACTAACAAGATACCTCGATGGTAAATTAATCGACTTATTTCAAGCAGCATTGCAACATAAACCGTCTATCCTTATCGGTTCATCAGGCGCTTTCGAAAGCTTTGCAGAAGTGATAGAGTTAGAAAAAGGCAGGTCCTTTGATTTGAAACAAACAAAGGTCTATGAATTTGATACAGACGATCTTTTGAACCTGATAGAACGTCTCGCCAAATCTACACATCATAAACGCGTCGCTACAAAAGGCATTATCCCGGTACGGGTTGATATGATTGTGGTGGCAAGCTTAATTACCATTTACATTATGCAAAAGCTGGGTTTAACAGATGTAACTATGTCTACCTACTCGTTAAAAGAAGGGGTGCTGGCAGATATGCTGTCGTAACCATCATTTTACGGCAGCTAAGCATTCTAAATAGTTTATCATTTGTATATTGCTGTCGCTTAGCATCCCACATGAAAAAACTATACATTAGTACCGCTCTACTCCTTCTATCGGCTTTAATTACACAGGCGCAAAAGAAAAACCCTAACGATACCATTACCACCAATTATCAGCCTTCGGTGTTATTTTCGCCGCTGCCCTATACCAAAAATGGAGATGAAGTTCATTCTCCTAACGGCGATCCCGGACCAAAATACTGGCAAAACCGGGCCGACTATCAACTAAACATTACGCTTGATACGGTAAGCAAAACCATTAGCGGTACAGATAATATTACCTACACCAATAACAGCCCCGATGCTTTACAATATCTATGGCTGCATCTTGACCAAAACACTTATAAAAAAGATGCACGATCAAACTTTGTGACCGGAGCTCAGGCAACACAACATACCAATGGTTATAATATTGAATCGGTTTCAATAGTAATAAACGGCAAGAGCCAGGCAGTTAATTATACCATTACTGATACTCGTATGCAAGTACGCATGCCTGCTGCTTTAACGGGTAAAGGCGGTAAGGTAAATGTGGTTATCAAATATCATTACTCCATCCCCGGCAACTTTGGCAACCGTACTGATTATACCGACACCAAAAACGGCAAGATTTACGAAATAGCCCAATTCTATCCGCGCATGTGTGTTTATGATGATGCCCGTGGATGGGACACCGCACCGTTTTTAGGCAGCGGTGAATTTTATTTAGAATATGGCGATATTGATTATAAGGTAACGCTTCCGGCAGATATGATAGTTGCCGGCTCTGGCGAGCTGCTTAACCCTGCAGAAGTATTGACCGCTAAACAGGTAGCAAGATTAGCAGCCGCCCGTAACAGCGATAAAACTATAATGATACGTACTGCTGCAGAAGTTATTGACCCTACATCTCGCCCAACAAATAAAGGTAACCTTACCTGGCACTTTAAAATGCTGAACACCCGTGATGTAGCTTTTGGCGCATCAAAGGCTTATATATGGGATGCTGCAAGGGTTAATTTGCCTGGTGGTAAAAAGTGTATGGCCATGTCGGTTTACCCGGTAGAGAGCCAGGGCAATGATGCCTGGGGACGGGCCACCGAATACTTGAAAGGTTCTATAGAATATTTTTCAGCAAAGTGGTTTGTTTATCCTTACCCGGTAGCCGTTAACGAGGCTG
>JAQBNZ010000016.1 GCA_028288285.1 Mucilaginibacter sp. | reverse complement strand
CCCTTAAATAGAACAAGGCGGCTTCATCCAATTGCCCTACGGTACAACCATGCGAACATTTTACGTCATCAGCAAAAATCTCCAGCTGTGGCTTGGTATTGATACTTGCATTATCAGATAATAAGATATTTTTGTTGGATTGATAAGCATTGGTTTTTTGTGCCTGCGGCTGCACCAATATCTTCCCATTGAACACACCTGTGGCATTATCGTCCACAATCCCCTTATATAATTGATTACTAAAACAATTGGGTGCCTTGTTATCTACCAAAGTATGGTTATCAGTATGTGTGTGGCCTTTTAGCATATATAGCCCATACAAATGTGCTTCATTGCCTGCCGCTTCCAGCACCAGGTTCATATTATTACGGATCATGCCGCCGCTAAGCGTAATAGTTACGGCATGTACATAACTTACACCCGTTTGCCTGATGTGTGTTGTGCTAACCTGATTGGCATTAGCTGCGTCATTCTGTATCTTATAATATTCAACAAGGGCATTATTGTTAACTACTATCTCCACCACCTCGTTGGTGAAACTATCTGATGTGCCAATAGTTTTATAAGTCTCTATTAATTGCAATTTGCTTCCTTCATCAACATATACCAGGCTGCGGGGCTGGGAAAGAGTGTGATGTTCCCTTACATCTGAAAGATGATACAAATAAACAGGATGCTCCAATTCCACCCCTTTGGTGACGTGAATGAAAACCCCGCCATAGATGAATGATGTGTTGAGCGCATGAATCCCATCTTTAATATAACAGCTGCTCTGTCCCAGGTGTTCCCTAACCAGCTTTTTGTATACTCCCTTTGCGGCCTGTTCCAATGGCAGCAAAGTTAATTGATCATCCGAAGAACGGATAGTTGAAAAAGAAGACATAAACCGGCCATTTACAAAAACCAATTCATTGGCTTGTTGGTGTCCCGGCAATCTGATGGCATCAACGTCAGCCTGGGAAATACTCAGCTTCCCGTCATCGCCTGCCAAATGGTACACCTTATCAAACAGGCCACTTATACTTGTATATTTCCATTCCTCATTACGAGAAGCAGGAAGGCCTGTTTTGTTAAAAGTATCAAAGCCCTTAAGCCGGATCTTGGCGATCTCACTATCCGTGCTTGCGTTTTGCAGCTGTTCAAACCGGTCCTTAAAATAACTTACGTCGACCATGATCTTGTCTTTTTAATTTATTCAGCCTGTAAATCTGCCGTTAAACCCAACTCGTCCTTAATAAAATCATACCCTTTTTCTTCAAGTTCCAGGGCCAGCTCTTTACCGCCCGACCTAACAATGCGGCCATTGTACAACACGTGCACAAAATCAGGCGTAAGGTAGTCTAGCAATCGTTGATAGTGGGTAATAATAAGTATGGCCCTATCCTTGTGCCGCAATTGATTGACGCCTTTAGCTACAATTCGCAGGGCATCTATATCCAAACCCGAATCCGTTTCGTCCAGTATGGCCAGCTTAGGTTCCAGCATGGCCATCTGGAAAATTTCGTTACGTTTTTTTTCACCGCCAGAAAAACCTTCGTTAACAGACCGGCTAAGTAAAGACTGATCTATATTGACCAGCGCCATTTTCTCTTTCAGCCTTTTCAAAAAAGCAACTGCATCCAATGGTTCTTCGCCCCGGTACTTCCGCTTTTCGTTTACTGCTGTTTTGATGAAATTAGTAGTACTTACCCCAGGTATTTCAACCGGGTACTGAAAAGCAAGAAACAAGCCTTCACGTGCGCGGTCTTCGGGTGGCATTTCTAATAGATTTTTACCTGAAAAGGTAGCCGAACCCTGTGTTACCTCATACCCATCCCTGCCTGCCAACACCAAAGCGAGTGTGCTTTTTCCTGAACCATTCGGTCCCATAATGGCATGAACTTCTCCTGGTTTAATATCCAGGTCAATCCCGTTTAATATTTGCTTCCCTTCAATTGTTGCGTGTATGTTTTTTATTGATAGCATGATAGTTCTGTGTGTATTAGATGTGTTTAAAAATTTAACCTACACTACCTTCCAGGCTAATGGCAAGTAACTTTTGTGCCTCTACAGCAAACTCCATAGGCAACTGGTTCATTACTTCTTTGGCAAAGCCGTTAACTATTAATGCCACAGCAGTTTCTGTGTCAATACCTCGTTGCCTGCAATAAAAAAGCTGATCTTCGCCAATTTTTGATGTAGTTGCTTCGTGTTCAACAATAGCGGTAGTGTTTTTAACTTCTATATAAGGGAAGGTATTTGCACCGCACTTATCGCCCAGCAACAAAGAATCGCACTGCGAATAATTACGGGCATTGGTGGCCCACTTGCTGGCGCGCACCAGTCCGCGGTAACTATTGTTGCTATATCCCGCAGAAATCCCTTTGGCAACAATTCTGCTTTTGGTATTCTTGCCCAAATGTATCATTTTGGTGCCTGTGTCAGCCTGCTGATGATTATTGGTAAGGGCAACAGAATAAAACTCGCCGATTGAATAATCTCCCTTTAAAATTACGCTTGGGTATTTCCAGGTAATAGCCGAACCGGTTTCTACCTGTGTCCATGATATTTTGGACCGTTCGCCCAGGCATATCCCGCGTTTCGTTACAAAATTATAAATACCTCCATGACCTTCCTTATCACCGGGATACCAGTTTTGAACGGTAGAATATTTAATCTCCGCTTTATTCAGCGCAACCAGTTCAACCACCGCGGCATGCAGTTGATTTTCGTCTCGCATAGGGGCTGTGCAACCCTCCAGGTAGCTTACGTAGCTATCATCTTCTGCAATTATAAGTGTGCGTTCAAACTGCCCTGAATTCTCCGTATTTATCCGGAAATAGGTAGACAGCTCCATTGGGCAGCGCACCCCTTTAGGTATATAGCAAAAAGAACCATCGGTAAAAACAGCAGCATTTAATGCAGCAAAATAATTATCTGTCATGGGTACCACAGAACCCATGTATTTTTTTACCAAGTCAGGATGTTGCTGTATGGCCTCACTCATCGAGCAAAAAATAACGCCTATTTCCGACAATTGTTTTTTAAATGAGGTAGCAACAGAAACACTGTCCATCACAACATCTACCGCTACCCCGCTCAGGCGTTTCTGCTCATCCAGGGAAATACCCAATTTTTCAAACGTGCGGCGCAATTCCGGATCCAGCTCGTCCAAACCTTTTAGTTGCTCCTTTTGCTTAGGTGCGGCATAATAAATAATATCCTGGTAATTGATCGGTGGATAGGTCACATTTGGCCATTTAGGCTCTTCCATTTTTTGCCATTGGGTATAGGCTTTCAGGCGCCAGTCCAGCATCCAGCCGGGCTCGTTTTTCTTGGCCGAGATCAGGCGGATGACCGTTTCGTTGATCCCCTTAGGGACTATATCCGTATCTATATCTGTAACAAACCCATATTTATAGTCACTTGATACGGTTTGTTCCAGCGTGTTTAGTTCTTCTTTCATTGTGCTCATCTTTAATACATTTTGGATCAGCAATAATTCTAAATACAAAGATACAGCCCCTTATCTATTTATACAAAAAAGTATAAATAACATGACAATGATATAACAGTTTTTTAGTTGCAGGAACCGGCAGCTGGCATACCTGTAATAACAGGACAGTTTTGGGATGTCCTGTTATTTATACCTTAAAGCAGACTGCGTTTGCGGCCGGCTTTCCTGGCTTCTTTAGAGCCAAAACCATGCCCCGATAAATGTGTCGCTTCACCACCTTTACTGGCGATTTCGCGCTGCTTGTCATCATCCGTAGCCGCGAACCCAGGCTTAGACGAATTGTCGTCGCTGTTGCCTTGAGTCTCCTGGCTATTTCCGCGGTTTTCATTGTTGTTGCCTTGATTTTCCTGTCTGCTATCACGGCTTTCCTGACTATTTTCGCGACCTTTCTGATCCTGATCGTCCCGGCTCTGGTTTCTTTTATTAGTTGCCATTTTAATAAATTTTTAGATTTATAATTATACTGGTATCGTGATAAAAATTCCAGGAGTTGTTTGTTAGCCGACTCCTTTGAGTAGTGACCCAGCTATTTTCTATCCAGCTAACAGCCGTAGCTTTATTTACATATCCATTTTTTGCACGAAGCCACTCTCCTTTCATAGCATATGTTCTCCAATTATGGGGGTTCCCTAAAATAACAGCAGCAATTGGCTTTGCCATTCTTGTTTTCCATGTTTGTAATTGAGGCGCAGAAACATAAGGCGTATAAAGCGGTATAGCACTGGCCAGAGCAGCGAGGCAAAATTCGCCATGATTGTCAGGGATAGATGAAGATCCAGCGGCTACGTCAGCAGTAGCATGGTTCATAGCTGACACACCGGCACTTAACAGATCCTTAGCCCGACCAGCTGATAACAGCGTCCCTACCGCATTTGCAAAATAAGGTGTAGAATATTGTACTTCACGATTAGCATAGGGATCGATAATGGCGCCACTTGAATTTTGGAATTTTGCTATTGCACGAACTATGCCTTCTACTTTGGATAAATAAGTATCTCTTGAAACATTTAAAGCGTGCCATGGCCGTGCCGTCAAATGATATTGAATATTTGGCAATGTGGAGGGTGAAGCTGCCTCTAAAGCGGCAATACCAAAGTTATTTGACCCAAGCGAAAAATCAGACTCTGCTGTTTGCGCATAACTGATTTTTAAACAACAGAAAATTATTAGAATGGTTAAAACAAACTGTTTCATAACGAGTTATGGATGTCTATTTACCCTAATTAAAAGTACATTTATTTTAAATGTAAAATGTGACATATATCACGCAAAGTCTTGATGTTATACACCTTTTGTACCTATACTGAATGGTTTTTGGTTACTTTATAGGCAGCTACGCTAATGCCATTATTTGAAAAACATCTCTACGAAATAATATATTTACCATAATAAACCAAATTAGTAAAATAAGTATTCAGTGAACATCACAGTTAAAAAAGGAAGTCCATGGAAAACCCAACAAGAAACTTAACTTTCGCACTCATATTCCACAATGAAAGACAGATTATTCAGGTTTATCAAAACGAATACTACAGCTTAATGACACATATCTGTGATCGTTTGGCCATCCCAGGTTTTGGCTTGTGCTGTGGTATGGGTAGTTTGCGCACATGTATTGTTGATTTGTGCGACAAATACACTAAAAACAAAACAAGTGTATTAGTCATGCGATATCATGATCAATGATACCCTGGCTAATACAGAGGCATATTTACCAGACCGGAATTATTAAAATGTAAAGTAGTGTGGATAACTATTTAATATCCCCTTTCCTTTACAAACGACATAAATTTCAGCACTGATAATGAAACAATAACATGATTGAAACTGATCGAAATAATATTATAAAATCCATATCCGGCACAGAAAAAATCTGGGATGTAATTATAGTAGGTGGTGGAGCCACCGGTTTGGGGACAGCTTTAGATGCGGCCTCACGTGGTTATCAAACCTTATTACTTGAGCAGGCCGATTTTGCAAAGGGAACATCCAGCCGGAGTACTAAATTGATACATGGTGGCGTGCGTTATTTGGCCCAAGGCGATATCGGCCTGGTGCGTGAGGCTTTACATGAACGTGGTTTATTACTAAAAAACGCTCCGCACTTAGTAAAAAACGAGGCGTTTATTATCCCTAATTATGAATGGTGGGGCGGAGCTTTTTATACCATCGGTTTAACGGTGTATGATCTGCTTGCCGGCAAACTTGGTTTTGGCCGTGCAAAACATATCTCCAAAAAAGAGGTAATCAATAAACTGCCTACAATTAACCAAAAGGGTTTGTATGGTGGGGTTATGTATCATGACGGTCAGTTTGATGATTCAAGACTTGCTGTTAACCTTGCCCAAACCTCCCTGGAGCAGGGTGCCACTACTCTCAACTATTTTCGGGTGGTAAGTCTTATTAAAAACGATCAGCAGAAAGTTGCGGGTGTTATTGCTACAGATGTTGAAACCGGCCAAACTTATAAGCTAAAAGGAAAAACGGTAATTAATGCAACAGGTGTATTTGTTGACGATCTGTTACAGATGGATAAGCCGGGTAAAAAGCCCCTGGTTAAGCCAAGCCAGGGTGTGCACCTGGTGCTCAACAGATCATTTATGCCCGGCGAGGATGCCTTAATGATTCCAAAAACAGAAGATGGCCGGGTACTTTTTGCTATTCCCTGGCATGACAAGCTGGTGGTAGGAACTACAGATACCCCACTTAATGAATACAGTATGGAACCACGGGCGTTAGATGAAGAGATAGACTTTATTATACGCACGGCAAAAAAGTATTTGAACAAAACACCAACTCGTAAAGATGTGCTTAGCGTATTCGCAGGCCTGCGCCCTTTAGCCGCTCCGGAAGGCGGCTCATCAAAAACAAAAGAAATATCGCGCAGCCATAAATTGCTGGTTTCTGAATCGGGCCTGATCACCATAACCGGTGGTAAATGGACAACATACCGCAGAATGGCAGAGGATACCATTGATAAAGCCATTGAAATTGGTAATTTACCCCCCTATCCAAGCATTACGAAAAATTTTCCGATACACGGCAGTAAGCTAAATGTAAACCGTAAAGATCATTTATATGTTTATGGCAGCGATAAAGATGCTTTGCTTGCTTTGATCAACGAACATGCCGGGTGGGACAAAAAACTGCATCCGGATATGCCTTATATACAGGCCGAGGTGATATGGGGTGTAAGACATGAAATGGCCCGTAATGTTGAAGATATTTTAGCCAGACGGGTAAGGGCTTTGTTCCTGAACGCGCGTGCAGCAATTGATATGGCGCCGGTTGTTGCCGGTTTGATAGCAAAAGAACTTGATAAAGATGCAGCCTGGGAAAAAGAACAGGTAAAGTCTTTTACCCTTTTAGCTAATGGCTATCTGCTTGAGGCTTATCAGACTAAAACCAAAGAGATACCGGATACAACCAAATAAATATCCAAAACTAAACCAAAGCATATATATGGAAGACTACATTTTAGCTTTAGATCAGGGTACTACCAGTTCCAGAGCCATTGTATTTGATCATCAAGGGCAAATTAAATCTGTTGCCCAAAAGGAATTTACGCAGATATTTCCGCAATCAGGCTGGGTAGAGCATGATCCGAACGAGATATGGTCAACACAGGCAAGCGTAGCAGCAGAAGCAACCGTTAAGATGGGCATAAACGGAACCAATTTGAAAGCTATAGGTATAACCAACCAGCGCGAAACAACTATTGTGTGGGATCGTGTTAGTGGAAAGCCGGTTTATAATGCCATTGTTTGGCAAGACCGCCGCACGGCTGCTTTTTGCGATAAGTTGAAACAGGATGGCTATACTGACCTGATCCGCTCAAAAACCGGTTTGGTGATTGATGCTTACTTTTCGGCATCAAAGATCAGGTGGATACTGGATAATGTGGAAGGTGCCCGCGAAAAAGCCAACAAAGGCGAATTGGCTTTTGGCACGGTAGATAGCTGGCTGGTATGGAAATTTACCCGCGGCCGTGTGCATATAACCGATGTTACTAATGCCGGTCGTACTATGCTTTTTAATATCCGTACACAACAATGGGATGATGAACTGATCTCCATTTTCGATATCCCAAAAAGTATGCTGCCTGAGGTAAAACAGTCGAGCGAGATATACGGTGAAACCGCAACCACCATCTTCGCCTCAAAAGTTCCTATTGCGGGTATAGCCGGCGATCAACATGCCGCGCTTTTTGGTCAGATGTGTATTGATAAGGCTATGGTTAAAAACACCTATGGTACAGGCTGTTTTATGCTGATGAATATTGGCGATGAGTTTATAGAATCGAAAAACAACCTGTTAACCACCATTGCCTGGAAAATTAACGGGAAGATACAATATGCCTTTGAGGGCAGTATATTTATTGGCGGGGCAGTAGTACAATGGTTGCGCGATGGCTTGGGCATTATCCGGTCATCAGCCGAGGTGGAGAATCTGGCCTTAGCTGTAGATGATACGCAGGGAGTATATTTTGTACCTGCTTTTGCCGGGTTGGGCGCCCCCTACTGGAAGCCGGATGTGCGGGGAACGATTGTAGGGCTTAGCCGCGGAACAACCGCATCTCATATTGCAAGGGCCGCGCTTGAGTCCATAGCTTACCAAACTATGGATGTGTTAAAAGCCATGGAGGCCGATTGTGGAATGGAAATTAAAGAGTTAAGGGTTGACGGTGGGGCAACAAGTAACAACTTATTAATGCAGTTTCAGTCGAACGTGCTAAATTGCAAGGTGATTAGGCCAAACGTGGTAGAAACAACAGCTTTGGGCGCCGCTTACCTGGCAGGTCTGGCCGTAGGATATTGGAAAAGTGTAGAGGAGATTCAACAACTATGGAAATCTGAAAAAGAATTTATACCCGCCGGCGATCAGCCTGAAATTAAAAAAGCGGTGCAAGGGTGGCGGAAAGCTATCCATGCATCTCAGTCATGGACTGATGAACTGCCGGATTCTGAATCTGTTTAACTACTTTTAGCCAACTAATTATTTACCCATTAAATTATCTATATGTCTCCATTCATGGCCGAATTTATTGGCACAATGCTGCTTATACTTTTAGGTGATGGCGTAGTTGCCAATGTTGTTTTAAATGATACCAAAGGAAATAGTGGCGGTTGGATGGTTATCACAACCGCCTGGGGCCTGGCTGTTTTTGTAGGTGTGGTTGTTGCCGGCCCTTATAGCGGCGCGCACCTTAACCCTGCCGTAACAATTGGGCTGGCCATTGCAGGTAAGTTTGCATGGGCAAGTGTACTTCTCTATATCGTGGCACAAGTACTGGGCGCTGCTGTAGGCGCTTTCCTGGTATGGCTCATGTATTTTGACCACTTTCAGCGTACTAATAACCCCGATTCTATTTTAGCGGTTTATTGTACCGGCCCGGCGGTGCGTAATTATGTATCAAATATTGCCAGTGAAATTATTGGCACTTTTGTACTGATATTTACCATATTTTATTTTTCAGGTGCCGAGATCACCTCAACCAAGTCACCGGTGGGCATGGGTTCATTAGGCGCTATTCCGGTGGCCTTGCTGGTTTGGGTAATTGGCTTATCACTTGGAGGCACAACCGGGTACGCCATTAACCCGGCCCGTGACCTGGGGCCACGTATCATGCACGCTATTTTACCAATGAAAAGCAAAGGCAGCAGCGACTGGACTTACGCGTGGATACCAATTTTAGGTCCTGTTGTTGGTGCAGGTATAGCAGCATTCCTTTACCTGCATATGCATTAATGCAGTTTTTGTGATGATGATCTTGTATCCTTGATGGCACATACAAAAGCAAGCGGGTAACTCACTATTACAAGATCATTCATTTACTGAGATTGCAACATTGGGGCGATATAGTGCTTTGCTACTGGATGCAAAATGACCCAGGCTCGGTCATTATTTTATCGCTTTTTTAACGTTAACCGCGTTGGGGCCTTTTTGCCCTTGTTCTATCTCGAAAGTAACCTTATCATTTTCATTGACTTCTTCTGTAATACCGTTAATGTGAACAAAGATACTTTCCTGCGTTTGGTGATCCCTGATGAAACCATATCCTTTTGCTGCATTGAACATCGAGAGGGTTCCGTTTCTGATCTTATCCTGTTCCGTTAACTCTGCCTGTTTGGGGATGCTGATCTGTATATCATCAATAACGATCTTTTTCCTTTTGGCAGGGTCTGGTGGCGTTGAAGTGATGTTACCATTCTCATCTATATAGGCCATCATCTCATCCAGCGTTTTACCTTTCCCGGCATTCGCTTTTCGGTCTTCGGCCTTTTCCTTTTTATCCTTAAGCTTTATGGATTTTTTCTTTTCCCGTTCTTTTTTGCTAAATGTCTCTGTAGATCTGCCCATTCGCAAATATACTATGAAGTCCTATATCTTCGGTTATTTTTCTTCACAAATGATTGCGCTCTGCTTGGGGATTCTTGACTTTCGTTGTGACCACTATGAAAGTAATTATTCGTTGAGAAGCCATCCGTAGGAAGATAATGTGCGAAACCTGCGCATACTGCCTTCAAAATTCAAGTTATAACTCAATGATACATAGTTATTAGCATAGCTGTTTGTATAAATGTATTGCTCATTTTGAGTAGTGTTTAAAGATAGATTTGAGATTAATTTTCAAATATAATTTTTAATGCTTTTCCCTGGCGGAATGTTCAAACTTATCATAGACTTGCAGCATTTTATTCAGTTTAAACCTGTGGGTGATTAGCTTTTTCGTAAATAATGCACTTTGGATTAATGTTTGATGGCAATATTATTCGTTATTACAGGCCAGCCATTTTTGTATACAAGAGGGTTTATGCACATTACCCTACCTTTTTTCCTGGCTGCGATTTCTATAGCATGGTAAGCTATAAACCTATTGCCTTTTTTATCACGGAATATAGAATTAAAAACCGCATTCTTTATTAATATAGCGCTATGCCTGTATTTAAAGGGAATAGTAAAGGTGGATTAAAAAAATCTCAATGGCGGAAAGCGACCTGTGTATAAGTGGAGATACCAAGGGATTAGCATTCGTACGATCAGCCAAAAGGAAACGAGATGTTTATCGTTACACAAAACCAGGATTCTTTAAAAGCTTACGAAAAAAACGGCAAAGGGCAGTCAAAATTTCTCCGGTTAAAACCGGATGATTTTTATGCAGATGCTATCTATAGAGACTTAAGGAAAAGAAGAATTGAGTTTTATTATGGCTCTACTTACCTTTCCCAGTCATCTCGCACATTGCAGGTTGATCCAACAGCGTCAAAAATTATCATAACCGACTATAGTGGTCGAAAAAGAGAGATAAGAAACTAACCGGATAACAGTCAGTAGTAAAAAAGTTCAGGTACTCACTGAATATTCTTATTTATATTGAAAATTATAAACACAAACTTAAACTTAACTCCTATAACACGGATGTGGCTAAGCATTTAAAGCAGTTAGAAGGAACAGTATTTAGACATCCCGATAATATGATTATTGCTTTAATTCCAATATCTGGGATTGCAGAAATCAACATTCTTGCAAAAAAGCGACAACACTTTTGGGTTTTCCTGCGAAGAGCTGATCCAGAATTCGCAGCCCAGCCTTTTGCTGTTTACAGAATCCCAGATGTGGTAGCGCGGATTGTCATAGTAATAACTAAAATCCAGCAGCTTTCGTAAATATTTTGTTGAGGCATACCAGAAATTACCGCAGAAATGTGATGTTGGGTACATTTCGCGCCAGTTTACGCCTATGGCATCATAATGGGGCAGTTGCTGCATGCAAAATTTCCAGTTCTCAACTAGTTCATGCATCATAAGGCGCCTCCATTTTATTTTAGTATGGTCGTAGGAATTACTAACACCTTTACTATGCAGGTATAACACAAACCCCTCATGCTCAAGCGCATACTTTTCAATTGCAAGCAAGGCAGGCTTTTCAAAATAGGTTAATTCTGGAGCGTGAAAAATGATATTATTTTTAACATCCAAAACTTTCATAATAGAATTTACAACCCGCAGATCATCTTCACTGCCCAGTATTGTCATATTGATATCGCGGAAGCCGTTTGCAGAAAGCTGTAGTAATTGTTCTTTAAAAACTTCCTGCCAGTTCCCCATGCATGCCAGATGATAAAACACTTTTACCTGATCGCGCAGATAAGCAAGAACGCTTGTTTTATATTCAAGTAACCAGCTATAGTGCAAGGAATAATCAAGCTTTTCGGGAAGCGTTTTGCATAAAGTATCTTGCTTAAGTGAGGTATCAATTATGCCGCAACCCCAATCGGTATCAACAAGTGTACATTTAAATGTCGATTTATTGAACGCCCTTAGCGCAGCTTTCCATACGGTGCCGTTCCATATCTCGCCTTCCTTAAATTCTTCCGGATCACGCTGATGCCAACGGTCAGGCGGCATACAATCATGAATCACAATAACCCCTCCCGGCGATAGACATCTAAGGGATTCGGCAATATCTTTACCCGACTGATATTCAGTATGAACCCCATCAACAAAAATAATATCAAATTTTTGCTGATTGTTATAGAAATATAAATCGGAAGAACCGGGATAGGTAGTTACCTTATAATCACAGCGAATATAATTGAAGTTGTTATGCTGGGCATATGCGCATATTTCCAGGTAACGTTTATAGTTTCGCTGATTGATCAAAAAATTAATTAAATCAAGACGATTCATTGGGTGATGTTGAAAGCTTACTGAATTTCCTCAAAACGGGCTCACGCTGACCAGCAATTAAATGAATTGATATTAAAATGGAACGGTAAGTGTTACTCCAATAGATGAAGCTGGGCGTTTAGTTGGATCAGGATCGTTCAAAGTTGAATCGCTGGGATTAATAGGCACTTGTACGCCAATATTTACCGTAGCACGTGGTACTTCTTTGCACTGGCTTTTTGATTTGTCAACGGCATCGTAAATTTCACCAATGGTACCAGCAATGTCAATGAGTTTGGAGAGTCGTTCGTCTGGCTTGACGGTTTCAAGTTCTTTCAGGGCCTTTGCAAGTTTCTCGCCGGATTCTGTAATTTTGGCCTTCAGCGAATCAGGAGAAGGCGCATTACACACAGTTTTTGTAGTGGTTATTTCAAGGCCTGCTGATCCGCTTGAACCCTTATCCTTATCAAATTTAACTGCTGCCTTGGCAGCAACATTCAGGTGCCGAGAACCATTTAATGATATAGTAAAGGAGAAGTCACCGGAGCTTTCAGCCTTAAGTTCAAAACTTAATATTTGGGCAATGTTTAACGCTACCGGTAATTTAATGGCAACTGATTTTGGTAATTCAACGGCAAATTGAAGTGGCCCTGCCTTAAACTTGAACGAGAGCAAGTCGCTAAGAGAAGGCGAAGCGCCACCTGCCGTTGCTGGCGCCGCAGGCCCCAGCAACGGCTTTTGCGGCAGCAAGTAAGAATTTGACTGAGGCGAGTTATAAAGGCTTGCAGTAATCTGGCCTTCGCCATGAGTGGAAAATGCTGTAGCCGGCGAAATCTCCACGCTATTTGCCGGGACACCCAGTTTTACCAAAGCATTTTTAATATCTGCCATTCTCCGCTGAAGTCGTGTTGTTTCCCCAGCAGCCTTAGCGCTATCCAACTGAAATGATTCACTTAAATAAGTTGATAATTTGATATATTCCTGCGGATTATTTACCGCCTTTTCTTTATAAGCTATAGCCAGACTCGCAAGTTTTGGGTTCTCGGCAGTAGTTCCTTCTGCTTCGTCAATCATTATCTCGTCTGACGGGAGATTAATCTTAGGAATGGGAGAAAACAGAGACGGAACTCCAGGTACCTGACGCTGTAAAAAAGGTGATCCTGTATATTGCTTCGGCATAGTTTTATCCAAAGATTGAGTATCTTCTGTCAATAACTGCCCCGAATTGTTATCTGCCTGTTGCTCAAAAAGTTTGTTCTGTTCCCCAATATGAAACTCTCCGGCGCGGTTAGGCATTGAAGATTGCTGTATTACATGGGTCAGCTCATGCGCCAATAATTTTCTACCCGGATCCGTTTGTGGCTGATATTGCCCGGCACCAAATACAATATTGTTTTGATGCGTATATGCCAGTGCATTAATATCTTTTGCCGACTGTTGCGCCTGTGAATCATTATGTATTCGAACTTTACCGAAATCAAACCCAAAACGCGGTTCCATAAATGAACGGGTAGTAATGTCCAATGACTGGCCCGCAGATTGTAATGTTTCACTAACAGCGGAAGAAACCACAGGCACGGAGATGCCAGATTCTTTTCTTTGCAGCTTTTGCTTTTCTTCTTCCTCGCATTCAGCGCATTTCCTTTGAACGTCTATTGGCTTGTTACCTGCTAAAAAAGGACTTATTTGTTTAACCCCGGCATCCGGCATTCGCATTACTTTTTCCGCTACTGCATCTGCCTGTTGCTCATATATGTCATTGGGTTGGTTAATTGTTAGCCTTGGTTGAATGGTAATTGGTGTGTTTACATTTAGTTGATTAAAATTATAACTCGGGCTAACTGTTTCTGTAAGGCTGCCAACAACATTATCGTAACTCAATTGCTTGCTATTTCGTTTTTTAAATACAGCATTCACAGACCTGACCTGATGCCCCGGATCATTTTGTATTGATGATTTATTTTGCTGGTGAACTTTGATTTGCATAAAATCAGCTTTTACTGTTGATGTTTTACATATACCTTACAAGTAAGTTGCGATTCGTATTTTTTATCCCTATATTTTAATTTTTGATATTTCAAGAGTGATGATCTTCTAAAGATGCGATGGTCATTTCCTAAAGCTTTCGGTTTCTTCAACTGCAATTATATAGCGTATATAATTTTCATACGTGGCATAAGGCAAGTATTGGAGCATTGTAATTGCACTTAATTTCATAGAATATACCGAAGTTATCGGCGCGGTACAGGAGCCGGTGCAGCTGGTGCAGGTGCAGGCGGCGCAGGAGCCGGTGCAGGAACCGGTGCAGGTGGTGCAGGTGGTGCAGGAGCCGGCGGTGCAGGATAGCTACCGGCAGTTCCCTTTGTTTTTACTGCGGCTGCACGGGTCTGGTAACTGGTAGCGCCGTCTCCATATGCCCGGGTTTCTGCCCCTGGTACATAGTTGGTTTTTAAATCATCCACCATTTTCCCAGGCAACTTGTTTGCCAGCAATGTGGCATCGGCGGCAGTGCCGGCAGCTTGCGTTTTTAGCCAATTGATGGCAGCAGTAGAAGCCGCTGTGCCGTAAGTGGTAGCGCCTTCATTGGCATGAAATTTTTCATGCTTTTCGGTTAAATCTTGCGCCCAGAACTTCGCACGTGGTGGGCGCCCACCCAGGTCTGACATATTTGGGGTAAGGTCTGCCACCACATTTGGATAATTCGTAGAATTAATGGCGGCGGCATTTTCATCGGATATGTCTGTATGCCCTATTGAATGTACGCCCCAGGTAATATTATTATTGATGGTTGCCGAAAGATTGAAGGCGTGTGCTGCAGCATCTGGTGTAACATTAATACCTGAAACTTCCGGAGCGATATAGGTATCGCCAAAATCACTTGCTTCGGCTACCCCTGTATTTGCGATAGTTGCGCTATAGATAACCGTTGGAACAATGCTATCGCTTTGGCTAATACCCGGCGTAGCATCTCTTTGTGCAATGGTAATCGTGTCCGTTTCTTCGGGCGAAGGTCTGTCTGTATTGGATAAAAAAAGTTTTTGAGGATTCGTGCCTGCGTCAGCTTGTGGTATGGAAACATCAATGTTCCTGGAAACAGTAGTTGAAAAATTCTTAACCAGATGTGGCCCTAATGACGGACTCGCTTTGTCCTTACCTTTTTCGTCCAGATCAGGTGACTGTATGGCTACATTGTTTAAGATATATCCGGGCGGATGCGCAGTATTACCTTTGTTGCTTTTTTTTGCGCGAAAACATGGCATTGGCGATGCACTTTTTGTAACTGCTGATACCTTTTTAGCTTTATTATATGCTAACATACAAATATATCTTAAGAGTAAAACCGGTGATCGTACTTTGTGCACCCCATTAAAATGCCGGGTATTTGTACCGGGCAGTATCCAACATTTTTACCATTTTAATAGTTCATCAAGATCGCAATGAATGGCTCCCTATATAGTCAGGCAGTTTTATAATCGGCAACATTTAAGAGGTGTTTTCTTTGTGTTTATTGTTTAAAAATTAATCAATTATTCACTTTTTAAATATACTCAGGCTTTTTTAATTTCTGCAGCACAATCAAACTTCCCGCTAATGTAATCTTCCTGTACAGGCTTGTCTTTAATACTTCCTCCACTAACTTTTTTACCCCCGGATAATAATCTGCATAGTCGTGAAAAACAACATACCCACCTTGCCGGATATGTGCTGCAAAATGGTTAAAATCGTTGGAAACGCTGTTGTAATCATGCAAACCATCAATAAACAGCAATGAAACAGGTAAGTCCCATTTTACATCATAGGAATGCCCTTGAATTATTTTTACAACATTAGTTAAGTTCGCCCCTTCAATATTTTTGTTTAGGTAATGAAGCGAAGGAGCGAACTTTTTTAATCCTTGGTCAACCGCGCCCTGTTTACCGTCATGCATATCAATTGAAACAATAGTTGCCCCCGGAAAAAAGTCTTTGATAACACTTCCTAAAAGCACGGTTGATTTACCGTGATAACTACCTACCTCTATAATACAATTTGGCGACGGCAAACTACTTAAGGCCTGTATGGTACTACAAATCAGCATTTTCGCTTCATCATCGCTTAGCCAGCCTTCAATATTTTTTATTTTAGCCAATAACACTGCCACGGGAAAATCATTAAGGCAGGAAGTGTCCATGTGATTTATAACACTGCTTGGTGCTGCATAGTCATTACATTTTGAGCGTATTAATTTACGGATAGGGTCGTCATAATTTCGGGCAATGGGGTGCACCCAGTATACATTGGGGTTATTAAGGGCAGTGTTCAGTTCTTCAACGCTAACAGGTTGCCTATATCTCACAAGCTCATAGCTGCAGGGGTTAGCATCTATCCGGTATCCTAAAAGACGGACCAAGGTAGGCAGAATAACTTCTTCACTTGCCCATATCTGCGACTTCTGCATAATATATTGCAATACTTCATTTTCATTAAATAATTTCAGCAAGTCGCGTGCAGCATCGGCAGTGAAGACTGAGGAAGGCCAAAAGGTCCAGTGAACGAATTTTTCATCCCCTTCTTTAAATTGCTTCAATAACGGTTTCCATAGTTCATATTCCTTAAAAGCCTGTAAAGCCACATGGTTCGTTTTATTGGTTTGGTTAACAGTTTGCGGAGCACTGGAAAGCATGCCGGCTTTTGAAGCGGTTGAAAAGAATTTTGCCATATACTCTGGATATCCCTGTCTTATGCATAGCTGATCAGAGTCTACTATGGTTATAATATCAGCATCAAAATTATCCAGTGCATATTGCATACAATTCAAAGCAAACGTATGGAGGTAACCGTATTTTACCGGCGATGAGGCAGGATGTAGAATTGCGCCAAATTGTGAGAAAGGAAAATCAGGCGGGATCAGGCTCGGGTTTGTGCTGCCGTTGTATAATAATATAGTAGAATGAGGGTCATGGTAATGAAGATTACGGACCATATCTAAAATGCAATCTTCTTTTTCATGTACCAGGCAGGCATAAACATTTTTTAAAGCTGATATTTTGGTTTTATTAATTTTAGCAGGCAAATGATAGCCGTTTACTTTCGGATAGTGTATGCTTCCGTTAGAATAGAACTGCCAGTCGTCGCCCATTATTTTCTTAATATTCTCTTCAGGATGTGAGTGCCACCAGGACCCGGATGTATTTTTTGGGCTAATATTGTCCTTATGGATCATGTGTACAGAAAAACTATTATCAGGAAGTACCATCAGACTGTCTTCTACCGCATTCCATACAAATAGCCCATCCATGCCGATATCAATATCAGCAAACCGGTTAGTACTCCATGAATTCTTGGTGTAAAGCAATGAACTACCCAATAGCCAAACACGCTGATTTGACGGGTAGATATATTGATATGCAGCCTTATCTCCTAGATTGTAATATAAAAGCTTGTTTATGCCGCATATCTGTTTCCCGCTCTTAGTTATGCATTCCACTTGATATCTCAACCGCCAGTCTGCATACCAGTCATCATCATCCCAGTTGGCAATAATGTTGCCTTTTGCATACTGACAGGCCAGATTCAGTTTAGCTCCCAGTGTTATTTTTGAGGGCAAACGATGATACTGTATGCAGGGAAGCTCTGGCACCAGATCCTGAATGTTGTCAACGCCATCATCAATAATAATTAACTCTTTGTTTTCATAATCCTGGCGCAGAAAATACCGTATGGCATGCGGAATAAATTCGCGGCGGTTATATGTTGGCATAATGCACGAAACTAAGGGCAGCATAAAATTTACTGGCTAAAGTTGTATTCGAGAATGGCTGATTCCGGATGGTGAATTAAAAAGAAGAAGAAGTGAGCCTAATGCTAAAAAAGAAGAAGAGTGCGTATTGCAAATTGACAGATTAAAAACTGTGCCCTGTATAAACAAACAACGAGGACAATTTTCGACTGACCTCGTTATAATGTACCACGGGATTCGAACCCTCCAATTACTTCACAAAATAGAAACCAATGAACAAAGCCCACGACAACTACAAAGCTAACAATTGACCAATACCAAAGGATGTGCTACACAATATAAAGTTAGTGTTTTATAAATAACATGCAAATAAATATGATTAAAATACACGCTTTATTTCTAATACAATGCAATGGGCTATGGGGTATTGGTTCCTGGTACCGGAATGGCCCCACCGGTTACTTTTACCGTTGTAAGTATGCTGGGGGCAAAGTTGTACATGATTAACCATTGCCTGGCTATTTCATTAAGCGCATGAACATTTATCCCGTTGTGAAAGCCTTTTTTCTGATCGTTATCTATACTCGCCAGGAAATTTTTGTTGATCATTATCCGCGGGCCAAACAATCCCCAAACTCTGACGCCGTCAATTAACACATTCTCCGCACCAATTAGCCTTTCCAGCTTAATTGTGTTATTTTCAATTAATATATTATTGCAGTTGCCAACGAAAATTCCATACCTGTCCTGCTTGCCAATAGCCCTTGGCAATACAATAGAAATACTGTTTCCGCTAATAGTAAGATTATCGATTGCATCGGGTTGTCTAACATTTGTTTTATGACTTGCGCCCACATGTATGCCTTGCAATACATCAGTAATCACGTTGTCTGCGATGCGTATATCTTTTCCTCTCTGTCCGCCAATGGTTATACCCTGTGCACCTATCGGCTTGTTCTGTGCAGTTGTGACAGCGTCGGTAATCACTGTTGTGAACAGCCGCAAATCGGTATGCAGTTTTGTGCCTGTGGCAAATTTTGCAGCCAGTTTTCGCACACGATCTTGCAGTTCAGCTGCTGATTTTACCGGAGTTGGGTAATGGGTAATTAAAGCCTGCTTCCATTCTTTTTTCAAAGATTGGTCTGATTTAAAATTGATACTAAAATCACCTGATGTAACTGTTACATTATTGGCTGCGCTTGCAGCACTGATTTGGCCTGTATGAAGGTTTGACAACAGTATATTACGTATGCCAAGTTGCAATTTTGAGTTATTGGCCAGCGATATATTACTACCGTATACCCGGATGCTGTTTCTTTCGATCCAGCATGTGGTAGTAT
Organism: Mucilaginibacter sp.; assembly: GCA_028288285.1. Lineage (GTDB taxonomy): Bacteria > Bacteroidota > Bacteroidia > Sphingobacteriales > Sphingobacteriaceae > Mucilaginibacter. The sequence continues at coordinate 36,563 of JAQBNZ010000016.1, read as the reverse complement.
TTATTACCAGTATACCTTGCTGACTGTTACCTATCTGCAGGTCACAATCTTCAATGCGCACCGGGCAGGCTGTTTTAACGCTGTTGTTAATGGTGATACAGGTACAGTTGCGTGAGTTACTTGCACCGCTCTTTAAACTTAAGTGATCAATATTAACCGCCGTACAATCGTTACAGCTAAACACACCCTTAAGGTTGGTTCCCTGCGACTGATGCCTGGCATCCAGCGAACCGGCTTCTGCATAAAGGTCTCTCAGGGTAACGGTTTTGCACTGTACAAACACAATAGCTGCTTCTGTATTGGCAGCTATTATCATCGAAGCAGGCCCGCAGCCAACTAATTTCAGGTTGCCTTTGCCTGTCACAATTACCGGACTATCCAGCGGATAGAGGCCTACCTGGAAACAAATTTGGGCATCTGTTCCATCCGGGATGCTTGCAAATACCGTTTCCCACCCTTTGCCAGGCTTTACCACGAAGGTACAGGAGCCTCCACCGGTTTTCTGGCAAAGAATATTCAGCGCCTGTTGTACATTCTGTACATCCGGGAAACTGCAAGTGGTATTATTGAAGCAGATATCTTCTGCACAAATTTCTGTAAGGGACGGAAACAAAGGGCGGCAATCGGTAATTATTAATTTACCAGATTTGGCATTAATTAACGCCAGTTTGCAATAATGCCGTTGAATGCCAACCGGGGGCTGTGCAACAGGTAATTGAAGGCTATCCTTAGGCCACTCAATATCGTTAATTGCCGTACGGGCAGGTATCATCCAATAATCGCCAGCTGTGTAAGTACCGTTACTGAATTGAACTTGTACGCCGTTCTCAATATCCATCCATCCATTTTGTATAGATAACCCGTTTTGCAACGTATTGCCTGTTATATCCCAGCCACGAAGCTTCAACCCGGTTTTCGTTTCATATTGTGCTACTGAGGTTTTTAAAGTGATCTCCCTTGTATCCTTGTTTACAGAATCTATTTGCACAAGTGATGTGGTGTGAATAGTGGGTTCTATTTCTACTATCTCAACCCATTGGTTATTGGCAAAGCCCAGTATTGCATCCTTGCCTATATCTGCTACGGTAAGCACACTGCCCGAAACAAGTATAATATTGGTTTCAACTGAAGCATTGTTTCTCGACCATGCAAAGGTCGCTGTGGTATTGTCACCATTTTTTAATATCTGTACACGGTACAGTTGATTTTCCAGTCCGGTATATTTGCCGCTGGGCGGTATTACACATGGCTTTTTAGTATTATCAAACTGCAGCGTTTGGGCATTGAGTTTACCTGTTGGTGGTGCTATAAGAATATCCCATTCAGCGAACTGTGTTTTACAGGTGGCAGCAATGTTCATCGTCACCTGCAACAGTTTCACCTGCCATATATTTTGCAGGCGTGTAGTAGTATCAGCTTCGCCAAGTGCCACTTCCTGAATATCAGGGTCGTCATGGAAATTTCTTTCACGCTGGCATCCTTCAAAATAAACAATATAGGTGCCATCTTTCAATGCAGCGTTAGGAGGACTTGCAGGGCTTGCCGGGCTTGAAGGTGTATTAAAATACGACAGATCTGCACTCAGATAATGGGGTTGAAATTTGTAACTGACATTAATACCTGCCGCCAATTCAAACAACAAGCCATCTATATAAATACGGCCGGGCGTAATAATAATATCACTACCATCTGGTAACGGAGTAATATCGAATCCGCCGTTCTTTTTAGGAACGCCTGTTGCGCCAATTATATCAATGGCTTCGGAAGCGTTATGGTATTGCTGAATGTCCACCTGTTCGTTCCAGTCGGCATCAAGCTGCACCCTGCCCTGTTGTTCAAGCACTGCACTGTAGTGCTTTTCAGGATTAAATAGCTTACGGGAATAATCACCTGGCATATGTAAAAGATTTAAAAAAATTTAAGAACCATAAAAGATACCTGCCTCCAAACCAAAGCGCAGATATTCACCCAGGCGGGTGTGTAAATTGGTTATTCGTTGCGGCTGATACAAATTACGGAAAGCGCCCATCTCTGCTTCATTATCTGCTCCTTCAGTTATGGAAATATCGCAAAGCCTGCTTAGCTGGCAATAGGCCGCAATACCGTAATGCAAGGAATTAAACATAGGCTCTACCTTTAAAGCACCTGCTTCTGTTGAAGGCTGGCAGCGGTACAATAGTGGCAACCTGGAGCCTGGCGGTATATAGCAAAAGCGTACGCATCCATCCTGCAGGCGTTCAGCAGCAACGGGCGGCATGTCATTTTCGTTTTGCTTTAAAGCAGCTATAAACAAGGTATTTGAAGCCAGTTGCATAATGCGGGTAAATACTTTGCCAATAATAGTAGTATGTTCCACATGTAATACACCACCAAAACTATTCAGTCCGTTGGTACCGCAATATGCAATGTTATTTTCCTCCTTTGCGTCTACAATGCTGTTGGTTATATGCACACTTGCACTATCACTAACACGCAACGGGCCAATAATTGATCTATCTATTACTACACTAACACCTGGCATTTCAACAATTAAGCGCGGCTGGGCAGGCTGAGCAGGTACGCCACCAATAGCTACACTGGCATCGGGCGGCAGGGTGCAATGTATTATTTGTAAGGCTTTTAACTTATTTAGCATACCTGTGCCGTCTTTTTCTGGTAAACGCAAACAGCCCCCGCTAATTAGCAGTCCATTAAAACTTAATACGGCATTTTCGTCCCCAAACACTTCAATATCATCTGCCAACACCAATACCGGCCTTTTTTTATTAAGTGCGCGAATCTCTATTTCTTTGCCCGCCTGTAGTTTTACCACAGGGGTTTCAAAATAATATTCATTGTTGGTTATTTCAATAACACCGCCTGTAGTGGCCAGTACGTTTATAGCGGCCTGTATAGTTGGCGCATTTTGGGGCACCTGAACAATGTGTAAATCATCTGAAAAGCTTGCAGACCTTCCGTATTCGCCACCACCCATTTTATCGCTGAAACCGTAATAATAATTTACATACACTGGTGCAACCTGCGATGCAGGAAATGCAATACGGCCAAGTACAGGGTCAATGGCCACTGTATTTTGGGGCATATTGGCCCAGTTGCCGCTGCCGTCAGTGGCATCACTTAGGTTACAGATAGATACTGTTGGGTTACCGTATACAAACACACTTTTGTCAACGCCATAACAATCTTTCGGGTAATGCTGCATAACCAACCTGCTCAGCGGCATGGGTACGTTTATCGGTGTCGCAAGGTGTGTAACAATAAGTTCAGGTTCTGGATGATTATACAATTGTGTATCCTTACCCAGCGCATCAAATTTATATCTGCGGTCATCTACTTTATAAGCAGGGGCTTTAGTAACAGAATAGCTATCGAGCCGCCACAGAAATATACCGATATTGGAGATATTGAATTTACCACGGTTTGATTCAATATTTCGTACATCCACAGTGCGTGCAAGTGTATCAAACGGCGTGTTTACGTATTCCATCTTTTCCCAATTGCCTAAAGCTGAAACAGCCAGATTACCCGGACGCAAATGGTTTAGGTATTGTGTAGTGGCAAGCAACTGAAAATACTCCACTACACTGGCGTTCCAACCGGTAACGTCATGGGCCAGTTGCTCCAGCATGGCCGCTGTGCCTTTGCGCCGCCTATAGGCAGTTGTGTTGGCCACCTGAGCACGCTCACTGAATGGGGCATCAGGAAAGGTGATCAATCCTCGAGTGCCTACCAAACGTCCAATATATGGCACAACCCATTCTGCACAGCTTTCAATAAACTGGTCGTCATACAGCTGATCCATGTTTTCTTCCAACACAGCCACCTGCTCTGCGATAAGCCCGAGCAAAGCTTTCAGCGGACCATGGTTCTGTTGTCCGGAAACAAGATTATTGCCTGCTTCTTCGTCGAGTATGCGGTTAAAGGCAGGCAGTAATTTAAATAAGGTTTCCTTATCGAAGCTCATTTGATTACTTTAAGGCCAACGGGCCTTGGGTCAAGGGTTAACAATTCTGCACCTACTACATTAGTGGCCGTTATCATTGGCATGGCGGCATTAATAAAATATTGAATATCGTTTACCGGATTATCGGTACGGAATAAACTGTCAATATCCACCGCCACAACACCGGGCGTTTGCTGCATACAAGCAACTACTTCACTGTAGTTAACCGGCTGTGCAAAACTGCGCGCCTGGAATGAAAAAGTATCCCGGAGGTTTTGTTCAACTGCAGCCTGTACAATGGCCGGGATATAATCCGGATCTAACATCAGGTTAGCAGTTAGCTGAAAAAAAACGGGGCTGTACGAATCAATCCGCAGAGACACTTCGGGATCACCTGCACTGTTAATGGCTTTGAGTATGTCTTTATACAAATCGCTTTCTGGTGGCACTTCAGTACCGTTACTGCCCGCTACTGTAATAAAAATGTGGCGTTTTCCGCTTACCCATGTCCAGGTAGCCAGTGATTTCTCTATGCCTGGAAAAGCGCGGGCAAAATCTTCATAATCCTGTAGCGACACTACCCTATCTAATGTAAGGATGGTAAGGGAAGCATTATTTCTTGCGCTGTCCAGCTGTTCGGGATCTTCTGCTCCGGCAGGTGCAACAGGGTTTACGGCTGATTTAACACCCAGCGGTTTGGTGAGCAATTGTGATAGTTGATTAGCCTTTACCAAGCCACTTGTGCCAATACCCTTACGGTAGGTAGCTTGTATGTTTTGCTGGCCGGTGGGCACCCTGGCGCCATTAATGCCATCGCCAAAAGTAACTGTTGTGTTGCCCTCATTGTCCTGCCTTGTTATATAAATGCGTTCATTAGGCCCATGATCAAGAAAAAAATCAACCTCGTGCCATAGCAGATCGTTTACCCTTATTTCAAGCGTTGTTTGTACACCATTGCCCGATGCGGAACTGATAAAAGTAAGCGGAGGCTGTTTAAGTGTAAACTGCTGAAACACCTGACTTGCATCACCGCCGCCAAGCACTTCTGAAACGGTTTCGCCATGTGTAGCTTTGGCTACGTTGGCGTTAATAGTTACGGTTTTACGTATGTAATTAAAACTCAGTGATCGTATAAACTTTAGCTCAGTAAAGCCCTCAACAATATTCACTGTTTTTAATATCCTAATTTCGCTGCCTGTTACACCCTGTAAATCATTTCTCATGCCGCTGACAATAACAGCCTGCCCCTCCTGTAAACCAGGATAATATCGGTCGAGGGTTAATGAATCGCCTTCCACAGTGGTTTCAACGGGCAGTTCGGCCAGATCCAATTTTTCGCTTTGCGCATATACGGTAACAGAACGGATTCTTTTAAACGCTCTATCTATACCCCACCATTGATTAGATGGCAATACCGAAAGTTGTGTGGTTTTGGTACTGAGTCCATACTCTGTACGTGAGCTGACACTTGCTTTATCTACCTTCAAAAATAATGGCGAGTTGCCAGCGTTTTCAGGGTTTTGAATAGCTATCTGGCTGCCAGGCAATATATCTTCGTATGCACTATCGAGATAAAGCACACCTTCCGTTTCTACATTATCCCAATCTGTCCAAGTTACCGGATTGGAAGGTACCCCGTTTACATAATTAATTTTTTTAGGTGCATTATATCCAAATACCGGCACCTTTTTCCTAAACACATATATTTCCGGGGCAGATGGATCAGGCTGACTTACAGCTGGCGTGTTTATGCTTTGAAATACTTCGGTTGCCGACCATCGGTTAGCTCTGATGAGAACGCTTAAGTCTGCTTCTCTCCAGTTCCTGTTTACCAGTTTGAGTAAAGTAGGCTGTTTCAATAAACGCGTACCAAAAAACTCTGTAAAAACACCCGGCTGTGCAACCGGCAGATGATACTGGGGAAGTGTTGGTGAATCAACAAGATCAACCCGGGTGGTTTTAGCATCATTATCAATGATAACATTCAGTATTGTTTTAAGGGTTGTGCCACCGGGCTGGCGAACCAGCAAGGTATCTCCTTTTTTGAGATTGTTGTTGGTGTTATTAAACAACAGTACGCCATCATTCAGTGGTATTTGGGGTTGTGTTAAACGCGGCTTAATGCTATTCCATTCGGCCCTTGCATTGATGCTTTCAACGGTTTCGAATAGCTGCGGTTTTTCGGCCGGCCCGGGAATGCTCTGAATTTTTATGCCTTTGTCAATTGTAATTGGCGGAAGGTTAATCAACAAACCAGACAAATTACCGGCAGGCAATACAGGTCCCAACGCACCGGACGAACTATCAACAGTAAAAGCGATATAGGTACCTGCTGCTACGCCCGGCCGCAGCTCATAACCAATGAGACGCGCAAGCTCAAGCACAGACAGGCGTTCGGTTGCAGTTCCCAGATATGATTCATTAGCAATGCGCTCCTGGTAAAACGTAAGCACATCGGATACTACCGACCAGGCATCAAGCAATGCTATAGTAAAATCATTATCTTCCCTGGTGGTGAACCCCTGCAATGCCGGCGCTCCTGAAAGTGACAGACCAGCAAGCAAACTTTCTTTAAACTGTGCATGTGTGCCAACTCTGTAGGCAACTGCATTTAAACCTGCGCGATTGCTAATCTGTACCGGTGTTTGCACAGATAGTCCTTCGCAGCAATGACAGGTATTTTGATTAGTCATGTACCATATATTTATTTTTCACCCTCCATGTTTAGGTTAAAAATTCCGTGTTCACGAAAATTGGGATCATTATCTAAACGGGCAATTTCTGTGCGCCCGATTACTAACTTGCCAGCGTTTAATGCTTCACTGCCGTTTTTGCCCTGCCGCTGAAATTTAGTGATAGTAACAGAGTTGATACCTGCCACCTTTTGAGCTGCAGTATAAATGGAACTTAAATAAACGGGTTCACCAAAACTGAAATTATCCGGGTGAAAAATACCCAGCGTGCCGTCTGGCAATTTGCGGTTGCTGAGCACATTGAGTAAGGCAATATTTACTTCGCTTTTAAAATAGTCGGGCTGAACGCATACCGTCATCTCAATCTCGAGGGAAACAAACTGTGGGCTTTCTACTTCTAAATCTTGTCCGGCCATACGGTATTGTTCCATATTGCCGCGCAAAGTATTTTCAAAATCACTGTCCACAGTTGTGCCACCCAACCTATCAACGGTTAAAAAAACTGTGCGCCAGCTGCCTGTCCACCGTAAAGTGGCGGCGCTGCGTTGAATATTTGTTACTGTGCGCGTAGCAACATCTTCATAATCGGGCATTGTTACCGCCCGTTCCTGCGTACGAAAAACAATAGGAGCACGCTTTCGTACCATTTCTATGCTTTCGGGATCTATACCCCCGGTAGCTGGCAAAGGATTGGTAATGGCAACAATGGTATCATTGGTAATGGCTGCATCATTAGTTACCAGGTGCTTTAACGTCTGCGCGCCAATATTACCCGCAGTGCCATTTCCTACCCGGTAAGTGGCACTCAAAGTAATATCGCTTGTAGGCATTTTACCCTGCACATCGTTACCAAAGCGTAACCAGGCAACGCCATCAGATTCAACTTCGGTAACAAAATTCTTATCATTGCTATTGCTGCTGATCAGGTCACGCAGGGGTTTCCACTCACTACCTCCGCCAATTTCTGTCAGTTTCACTGATGGCAATACCGATTTTATATCCCACTTCATAGCGGCAATGGCAGATGCCGCATTGTAAGGTGCAACTTGTGTAAGCGGCTGTTTATGCAAGGCCGGGTTATAACGAATTGGCACAGGTGTATCTTTTGCGGTTTTACAGGGATCGCAGGATGGCATTGTAGTATATAAATTTTGCTTGCCTGTAGCATCCGGAATAGCGGGTAATATTTCTGCTGGCTGGGTACAGCCATAATCAACTAATATATTGTTCCCCAGTGCCACGCTTACTACTACATCAATGCCATTATCATCTGTAGATGTAATCCAAAGTGGGAACAGCAAAGCGTCTGAAGCATACCATTCAATTTTTGTAATCGGTTTGGGGTCATAATCAGGCGGAGAACCATTAGGGTTACCTATCGGATCATAAGCCAGCTCTACATTTTTGAGCTTTACTGCCTGCCGATGTTTTGGGTTGGCATCACCGGGCTTGCCGGTACGCGGACCAAGCACCTCCTGGAAAATGAGCACTTGATCAGTTTGTAATGCCAGCAAATGTGTATCGAGTGTAGCACTGGTGGCACCGGCAGGGAGGCAGCAATTTTTTTCTGCCCAGGTATAAAAGTGCATCATGTTATTGCGTGCGTCCAATACAATATCAGGCTGCAACATTTCAAACACCTGCACACCTTCATTAATTGCATTGGTAAATGCTTTTGAAATAGCCTGCAATACATTGGGCAGTTTGTTTGACTTTGTAAGCAGTTTAATTATGTTACCACCAATGTTACGAACCAATGGCAATCCGGTAATGCCCTCTGCTACTTCTAAATGAGCCCACGTCCTTGCATTGCAGCCATCGTTCATATAATAATCTACCAGTCTGGCATGCCTGCGTACCGAAATGCGTTTTCTTGCTGTTCCAAGATATGCTTCTGTGGCAATGGCATCTTGTCGGTAACTCAGGTAATCGCCTGTATAGGCCAATAATTCCACCAGCATAACGCCGGGGTCCGCCGCATTCCGTTCTCTCCATTGAGGATACAGTAATGCCATTCGGTCTATCATCAACTGTTTAAAGCTGGCATAGTCTTTTGCCAGGTAATTAATATCAGGCGACGTGTCGCTTTCAGTGGTGCACCCACATTGCGGGCTGCAATCAAAATCGCCCTTACACAATACTTTAAACGAAAAATCAACTGAGGAAAGAACAGGGTCAAATCCTGAGGGGGGATCTGTATGATCTGCATCTATTACCACACTGAGTGTGTATGTAGAGAAATCGCCTGCACTTGCAACCTTCACTACCAAAACATTGTTGTTGCCCTCGGGCGGCGACAAAACCGGCGATGCAATTGGTGAAAGCGGCGAACCCGGCAGCCCTATATAAACACTGGTAATGGTAATATTTGTAATTCGTTCGCCACCTTTTATCAATATATTTTTTAATGTGATACTACCGGCATCCAGGTCTTTCAGAAAATAAACGAGCAGCGTGGTCTGTCTGTCCTCAAAAGCATCCGCGGGGTTGTCAACCACTTCGATATAGTCGATTCCATTTAATAACGGATGTGCTAATACCGCGGTGCGGCGCTGTTTATCACAACAGAAATAAGTCATAAATACTTAGTGTGTAAATGTTACCAAACCAACTTGCTGTGTACTGCGTACCATGTATACAACTGAAACCGTTAAACTGGCTTCCTCACTTTCTATTTTCACATCGTTTACTTCAATCAAATCACCCAGCCATTGCTGCAATGAGCTTTGCACAAGAAATTGCGTAGTTGCTGACAGCTCATTGCTATTGGGCTCAAACACCAGCTGAAGTAAACCACTCCCAAAACTGGGGCGGTTTACCCGTTCGCCGGGGGCAGTGAACAATACCTGCTCAATCATATCGCGTATATGATTATCGTCAGTACTACCTGCAGTTTTGCCGTTCTGATCGAATTGCATCGGAAATTTGAGGTTCATTACAATTAAAATTGGCAGGCGTTATTAGCATTAGGCCTGAGGTTAATTCTACATACCTATTACCCGGGTTTGCGTAGCCGCGATAATAAGCGGGGTGCCATTAGGCATACAGATGGCCTGGCTATCCATCAATAGTACCGGCATGCCGGCAGCTAAAATACGGATGGCACCGGTTATCCATTGTGCTGTCACACATGGCACGGGAGCGCCGGATACATTAAAGGGGCATCCGGCAATAATATAAGGCACAGGCTGCGTTACAATGGGCTGACCGCTTACCATTACCCTCGGATTGGGTGATGTAGGCTGCCCCTGGCCGCCATGGCTGCACAGCACCGTAGCGCCTAAATGAAGTAAAGGACCGGGCATATTTAAATTTTTTAAAAAATCAGATAATAGTTAAAGCGCCCTTATTAATATCTGTAGAAGGGCCCACCATGGTAATACTGGCTCCTTTTCCATTGTCTATATAAATACCGGTGTCATTTACGGTAATAAAGGCACCAGTAGGGCTTTTGAGCATGATACCGCCCACCGGGCCTGCTGCAAGATCACTGAGCAGCAAAGTATACATTCCCTGGGTTTGCATTACCATATTAGGCACACCGGGAACACCGGCAAATGCAAGTGGAGGCACTTCTGCTACTGAACCCCAGAAACCGCCTGTCCATATCGGGTAATCGGCATTTCCACCTTCAAACTCAACCCAAACACTTGCATTAATAACAGGCACTACATACATCCCCATCTGTATTCCAGCAACGGGCACGCAGGGCATTGCCCAGCTTGAAATAGCAAGACCCAACACATCAGATACCTGCACCAGCAAGCGCGCTTTTTGCATAGGGTCAATATTATTTAAAACTATGCCACGGTATTTTCCATAATATTTTTCGCTCATAAATTACTTTTGTTAAACCGGAATTTGAGGCAATGTAGATACGAGCCCGTTTCTTGTTAAAGTAAAATCCTGGGTATAAGTGCCGCGTTGTATTTTGTGGGTTACTTTTTTAACAAAGTATAACCCATCGAATGCCTGCCCTACGCCCCTGACACCTACAAGCCCCCTTGCTTTTAAAATATGTCCGTAACGAACTACATTAAGCGACCCGCTGCCTGTTATTGCATCTGATGAGCGGGATGCTTCGGCAATGCCTTTTGCGAGCGCCTCCGTAGGATTGAGTTTGGCAGTATCCTTTAATTGATTAAATTGTACAGGAATAGGCGGTATCAACCCCAGTGGCGGTTGCAGCGGGTTAAAGTCAGGTATTGGAACAGGAATGGTAACGTGCGCTTCTGCAATTTGTATGTACATTATGGGCATCACTTTCGAAGCACCGTCAAAACTAAAATTTAGCGTCTCGATGTTGGTCAATGCATCCATATTAATATTGAGTGCCGATTGCGGTATGCCTACTTTTATTTCTGGCCCCCAGTATGCAACGCTGGTTCCTATTGCCGGGCCTGGCTCAAGGTAAAATACATAGCCGTTATCATGCGCCAGCTGCCTAATATAATCCAGATCCTTTCCTTGTTGAGTTGGTATTTTCTCTGTTATAATTGGCACATCAAGGAACAGGCTTGGAATAACAAGGGGGATAATCCCAAAAAGTGCATATTTTGCTAAAATAAGTAATACACGCACCTCTGCCGGCATACAGGGATATGGCACACCCGAAAAGTCAATATATCCCATTACACTTGTTAAATCAGACCCTGAGATGGTAAATGTCGATTCACCGGTTTTTACATTGGGTGTAAGCTGGTGATGTATTATCATGCCATCCATTAACACATTCGGTGTGCCATTTACCGTAACTACAATAATGGTGCGTATAAACGGACCGGTTTGCCCCAACAGCAATAGCAATAAGTTAAGCGGCGATTTGCTGCTGAAGTTAAAAACCAGCTGAAAACCGCTGGCTTCCTCTCCTGACGCAGAAGTGACTTCGATACTTGCAAGCGCATCAATAATAACTTTGGGAACCGGTATAGGTATTGCCGGGCCAATGAGTAAAGACAGACTTATTTTCCCTTTTAGCATTTAATTAATACGTGCGTATGCCTGCCGGCTGCGTAATTCTTAATGAGGTACCTGGTTGTTGGGTGAGCGTTTCGGGGGCTGGGCTGTTGTTGGCGTCGGCCAGTTGCCAAAACTGCTCGGGATCGCCAATAAAAGCAGCTGCAATATTATCAAGCCTGTCCCCTTCTTTGGTAACATATACTTGTATTAATTCAAATGATGCTGCGGGTTGTATAAAACGGCGGCGCAGGTATTTTATGCTTGTGCCATCTACCTTTTGCATGGTGGCGGTACCAACTGTATAATAGCGGCTGGTAACAGGAAAATTATTTATGGCTTGGTTGCCTGCACGCAACAGCGCCTGAAAAGGATCGGTCATGGAATTGCGTTTATACCAAGGTCATTTAATATGCCGGATCTAAACATGCCGGCCAGCTTTTCTTTATTCTGCTGATAGCTTAAATACAGGCTCGAACCTTTGTGGTCATAGCCGAGGTCATCTATATTCAACACTCGCAACCCCAGGCTCACTTTGGCACGTATGGGATTAAGATTGGCATCAAATGCATCTTCTGTAACACTAAAATCGGTAATACGCACAGGTAAAATGCGATTTTTATTCCAAATGAATAGGGTGAGCGGTGTTTCCATGGGCACAATTTCAAGTGTACCCGATGATGCCAAATTATTATTGGAAATAAGTTGTGAGCTGGACGGATAAATAATTGTTTCTAAAGCCGCCAGTTGCGGATGGATACCTGCTTGCCCGGTAACCGCATCGCTTACCTGCATTTGATCGGTAGCATCAATTTCAGCATCCAGCTTAATGGTCTCAACAGGCGGGCCTGTTAAGCGTAAAGGCTGCGTATGGCTGCCATCGGTATGCACACTCTGCGCCTGTAAGGTTCGTGATAATGTATCAGGATTGTACTGCATAATAATAATCCGCAGCACTTTTGATGTGTCGGGATCAATAAGCACCAAACCACCCCTGATCAGTTTTGGAGAACCGGGAAATGTTGACATATTTTTTGCTACGGTAATAAGCAGGGCGAAATTGCACAGCCTGTTATGTTTCTTTAATTTTCCTAAATACTGAGTTTGCAACCTGGTTGCCCACCTCTTTGGGCTTTGCATTAGGTTGCATTTGAAAACTGCCGGCATCTGCAAAATAAATGTCACCGCCTTTGGGTACCCCGACCTGCTGCATTGCAAAGGCCTCTTTAAGTCCTTGTTCCAGGGCCTGTCCTATCCGCAACCGGTCGCCTGGTTCAAAACCGTGCAGCATAAGTTTTTCAATGTTAATTTCAACCTGTTTATTCATTTAAGCAATCCTATTTCTCCATTGGTTAATGGCTTTTCCATTTTATCATATTCTGTTCTCAGTGCGCGCTGCAAATGCTGCATGCCAACTACCTCGTTTTCACTGGCCGCTATGAATGCAGCATTCATCGAGATATTTTTGATGTTGCCACCGGCTAAATTCAGCTTTGCCAGCTTGGCTATATCAAGCAAGTTGGTTGGTGTTTCGGCTGGAAATATGCGCTTCCATATTTCAGCACGTTGTTCAGGGCCGGGGAATGGAAATTGTATCACAAAGCGAATACGGCGCATCCAGGCTTTGTCCATCACATTTTTCATATTGGTGGTTAAAATAGCCAAACCTCGATATGCTTCCATTCTTTGCAGCAGATAACTAACCTCAACATTAGCGTAACGGTCATGACTGTCTTTCACTTCACTTCTTTTACCAAACAAAGCGTCAGCTTCATCAAACAGTAAAATAGCTCCCCCGTCTTCGGCTGCATCGAATATTTTTTTCAGGTTTTTTTCTGTTTCGCCGATGTATTTATTGATCACCTGGCTAAGATCAATGCGGTATAAATCCAGATTTAATGCTTTGGCCACTACTTCTGCAGCCATGGTTTTTCCTGTTCCGCTTTCTCCTGCAAAAAGAGCGGTAATACCTAATCCCCTATTGTTTCGGCTTGCAAACCCCCATTCGTTATATACTTTAGAACGGTGTTTTACCTGGTTGGTGAGGTCTCTCAGCATTTCTTTTTGTGCCTGCGGCAAAACAAGATCGTCCATTGAGGCTATACAATTAATACGATGCAACAGCTCGCCGGTGTCGGGTCGCGCCTGTGTGCAGCAGGATTGCCAAAGGTTACTTAATAATTGTACAGGATAATTGCCATTGCTCTTTGGATTTGATTGGTTGGCCAGCCCGGCAACTGTTGCATAAATACCTTTTGTGCTAAAATCGAATTGAGCCACCAGCCTTTTTAATTCAAGGTCAGGTATAAGCTGGGTGTTTCCAAGGTGTTTTTTCCATAAAGCAAGTTGTTCGCCAACAGTGGGTTTGTCAACCGTAAATGTATATGGCCTGCGGGCAAGCCCAACCGGTGGTTGGTCACAGTTTATTACTATCAGGCTCTGCACCTGGTCTATAAACCTATTTATCAATTGCATACGTAACTTTTCGGTTGTATCCAGTTCAGCATAATCCAAAAGCAGGGCGTATGACTTCAAGGCCGCTTCTCTGTTCCAAATGCGCGCCAGTTCCATCACTTCTTTAGGTGTTGCAGGGATAGCTTGTAGCGGTATGATATATGGGTGCAGATCTATTTTTCTGGCCAGATTTGCTGCGATAAACGGCTTATCGGCTCTATTGCTGCCACCCAATGCAAAAACCTCAAATGCGCCTTCCAATAATTTCTCACGTGATGTTTTTACAATTTCGTCTACAAGTTGCAGGTGCGAGGGCACTAACTCCATATTAAAAGAAAAAGGTTCTGCGATACCTGAAAGCCTTTCATCCAAATGATTAACGCCTGTAAGGTAATGAAGAATATATTCATCAATTTTTATGGACGCCTTTGAAACAAGTTGATCTGGGTTTAACTCTATCAGGCGCCAGTAACGCAATGGGCCATTAGGCGAAATAGCGCTCCAGTGTGCATTAGGCAGTGCAGCAAATGCCAGGCTAAATGAAGGTAAAAACTCATGAGAGTTACCTCGTAAAGAGGCTATCAGTGTGGCAAAACTGCTATCCAATTCAACACCCGCACACATAACCAGTAAGGCCTTTTCAAAAGAAGACAAACCAAAAATATTCCCCAGAGTTTCCAGTGTGGCTGGTGCAGGAAGCGCAGCCGAAACTTCGTCCATCTGGGCCTGTATAACGTTGAGCCCGGCCTCATTTTCTTCAAAAGCCAATGCAGCATTGCTTAACCGGGTCTGGTATATTTCGAGCGTTAGTTTAGTATGAGATACGGCCGCCATTAGATAGCGCTGGTTGCCTTCAACCCAACTACTGTTAATTGTCTCCATTAAGGTATTAATACTTTTGGGCCATTGTATTGGCCCGTGTTGATGTTTACAAGTAACTGACTTTCAGCAGAGTCTACCTGTATACGGATTAAATATGTACCTGATGCAACATCGTGTACCGGTATACTGATATCCTCGCCCGGCGGGCTCGATAAAATTAGCCCCTGTATGTCAAAAACATAGGCATTGTTGGCTGTTGATAAATCATTTAACAATAAACGTACAGCCTGGTTGTACATAATAACGGGGCTTACCTTAATAGCAATGCCGCCTTTAAAAATGCCGGCTGTTGTAGTGCCGTTGGCCACTCCGTCTGCAATAATAAGCGGACTTAAAACAAAGGCTTGCACATTAGAAGATACCCCTTTATGAAGTGCTGGCGGCGAACCTATGAGAAGATTGTGAACCACCTGCACACTTTGCAGGCCTGCTTTCAGACCGGGCGGCAATTGCACCTGAATTTTCGTATCAGAGATATCATCTATCGACGGGATTATATCAATACCACCTATGGTAATCACAACCTGATCGCCCATAAATTGTGTGCCTTTAAGCAGCAGCGAAGAGCCCGAAAAAATCAGTTGATTGGTGAGTATCGGCTCTCCTGCGCCTGGGATAGAGTTAATTTCATTAATTACAGGCTTAAAAAAGGGAATTGCATAAATTTTTCTTTCCTGTACTGGCAACGATGTTTTGGTTGGCTGAGTGCTTTGGATCAACACAACCGAAACTTTATAAGCCGCAGTAGGCCGGTATTTTGCACTGAACGCGGTCCAGAGTTTCGACATCTCTTCCGGGTTCATAATTTCAGGGGTAATTTTTATCAGTTCAATTTGGTCGGCCAAGCCTGTTACTGAGAGTGCTTGCAGGAGAGGAGGCAATGCGGCAAGGTCTACGCTATCCGGCGGATTGAGTGACAAGTTAATTGCATCGCGCGATAACACAGCATTTTCATGAAATAGCTGCATCCCGTAGCCAAGCAATATTTCTGTATGTAGTTGAGGGCCGCCGGTATAAGCCGATAAAAGATAATGCAGATCCAACGCCAGCGGCGGGTTGCCCACACGATCTCCCCTGTTGTTGTAAGCAGGCAAGCCCTCGTTACGCCATCCCTGGTTAAAAGTTGCCTGGTACATGTATAAATTCAGCTGGCTTTTTTCGTTGGCATCCACCAGA
The DNA here is from genome assembly GCA_028288285.1 of Mucilaginibacter sp. Classification (GTDB taxonomy): domain Bacteria; phylum Bacteroidota; class Bacteroidia; order Sphingobacteriales; family Sphingobacteriaceae; genus Mucilaginibacter. The sequence goes on along the minus strand of JAQBNZ010000016.1, from coordinate 20,459 downwards.
TCGGGCGGCAGTGCCGTTACATTCACTGTAGCGCCTGTGGCAGTGGTAATTTTATTGACTACCCCATCGTTTAGCAGGTCTTTCAATACCTGTGTAACACCCGCTATGGCAAGGGCAGAGCTCATTATTTACTGCCATTTTTATTTTTCAGAAAATCGCTAAGTGAAACACCTGGCCTGGGAGTTGTTGTTTCACGGGGTGGTGCCTGTTGCGTAACAGCCCGCACATCTATTCGGCCTATATTCACTTTAATAACGGATTGAGGCTCCGTAATAGAAGCATTGCCTTGGGGCTGGTCGCTCACCATATTTTTGAATGCCTTCACCCACACGAGATTATTCGACGCCTGCTGGTCCAATCCCTGCCCGGGCTGGCCGGAATGCATTGGGGTAAAAGCTGCATTTTTTTTTGAAACAAAACCTGCATCTGCAACCGTTGCGGATTGGTTTGTAAAAAACTCATCTTCAAACGGATGCTCTGCCGTTATTTTTTGTTGACCAACTACGGGATCAAAGTTTTGTACAGATGCAGGTGATGCGTTCTCTATTATATTCCGTTTCGAAGCTTTCGGAGGTGAAATTAGCAGGTGTGAATCGTCCTCTGTATATTGGTCAGCTGCTATTGCGTGGTTGCCATCATTGCCCGCAAAAGATCCGGCGGTGGCAGGCGTATGAACAGCCTGTTGCTTTAGCGGCACTTCACCCGTCCCATGCTGAATAGGATCAAATGATTGCTGCCCTTGAGTAGCGGGAACTTGCTGAGAAGGTGAATATAATTCAAACGTACCTTTTAAACGCGGCTGCACAATGTGCCCGGTACTAAAGTGAGCATTCAACAAATGATTTATAAATCCACTCATGCAAATATCATTTCAAGATACAATTGACGGCGTTGTGGTTTCATGCACAGGATATCTTGTTCGCTCCAGCCAAAATATTTGGCCAGCATATATACTTCCTGCAGTATGTTTTTTGCCCAGGCATTTATTTCCGTCCATAAGTAACGTTGTATATCAAACTGCATTTCCCATTGGTGCGAGCAGGCAGGGCAATCCAGCAGCAGACTTATCTGTGCCTGTTTATCTTCTTTACCCATTCGCTCTTCAATTGTCTGTAAAACAGCAGCGGGTAATGCTGTTATATCACAAGCCACTCCGTTCTTTTGTACACGCAACAAACATCGCCGCAGTAATAATAAGGCATTCTCTTCCTGCGAATAACTGTGATACAGTTGAGTCATATCTTCAATGTTAGGCAACCGGAAATTGATATTAAATTCATCCGCAGACAATTCAAACTCCGGGGCACTTTCAACATTGATTAGGGGCTGCAAACGAAAATCGCTAATGTCGTTTTCCCATACAACCTGCTGTGTACATTTAGGGCAAACCGTAGTGTTAGTCAATTGTGACCCAAAGAACCACTCACGTAATTGCAACAGCCGAATATCCCGCTGACCTAAACTTAAAGCAGCAGCGTTAGTTTCACCATGCGATGCAACGGCGGTTAACAAATGGATTGTCCGTTCTGGTAACGGGTGTTGAAGCCCGTATTCCCAAACCTGAAGCAACTCAGATGTTGTAAGCGATTTCATTTAAATACAGTTATGAAGGCTCGGTGAAGGAAGGTTCTGCAGGCTCGGTAACAGAATAATCTCTTTGCCATCCTTCGTTCTCCAGTTTAATATGCTGAATGGCTATTGCATTGGCATTTGCATCCAGATCGGGCAGGGCCAGAAATTCTGATACCCAACACCTAAAAACATTGTACGTAATGGCCAACTGGCCGGCTTCGTTGTACAATTCAATTGTAATATCTTTACGGAAATCCTTAAGGGATGTTTCGGCGCCAAGGCCTGATCCGAAGTTCCATACCTTGTTGGCCCATTTTTCAAATTCCAGGTCGTGTGTTACCCCGCGCTCAAGTGTAATAGCATCAAATTCGGTACGGCCGGGACTTTTACGGCTGCTGCTGGGGTCACCGCCATCACGGTGTTTTACTACCTCGGTTGTCTTTTTTAGCGAACCTACTTTACTAACGCCCGCCACATACCGGCCATCCCATTTAACCCTGAACTTGAAATTCTTATATGGATCAAAACGCTGTGAATTTACTGTAAACTGTGGCATAATATTAATTTTTAGGTGTTTATTTGTCCTGCTATTTGTTGAATTTTAATAATTACAAATTCGGCCGGTTTTAAAGGCGCAAAAGCAACCAGTATATTTACTATGCCCAGGTTAATATCATTCTGGGTGGTGGTTTCCTTATCGCACTTTACCAGATAGGCATCTTTTGGGGTGATACCCTGAAAGGCTCCCTGCCTGAAAAGGTTTTGCATAAACGCACCAATATTCAATCTAATCTGCGCCCATAGCGGTTCATCATTGGGTTCAAAAACCACCCACTTTGTACCACGGTACAATGACTCTTCAATAAACAATGCGGTTCTTCGTACTGCAATATATTTGTAATCATCAGCCAACTGATCGGCTCCACGCATAGTTCTGGCTCCCCATATTACCCGTCCAATAACCGGGAAAGCACGCAAACAATTGATGCCTACCTGGTTTAAAAATCCGTTTTCACTATCCGATAAATTAACCTGCAGGCTTTGCACGCCAGTTAATGCAGCATCTATACCCGCAGGAGATTTCCATACGCCGCGATTCGTGTCTGTTGTGGCCATAAGCCCCGCTATAATACCACTGGGAACGAATAAATCGGGCTGATTTTCGCGTAATGGATCTGGTTTAATTACAAGCGGATAATATAATGCAGCATTACGCGCATAGATACCTGTAACGCCAAGGGCACCCAGTTGCTGAATTGGCGTACTCACTGCCTTATCAATATTAGCTCCCCATTCAGCCGGCGAATCTACAATCAGCATGGCCCTTTTATCTACACACATTTTGGCAGCTTTGGTGTATACCGATGCATCTGTATTCCCTCCCCTCGTTGGTGGCGGAATACATAACAAATTAAACAGATCCGTTTTTAGCAACGCACTTATGCCCGTTTTCAGGTTATCGTCACCAATGTAATTGCTCACAATCAAATCACTGCCATCGTTTACCTGTGAAGCTGTAACAGGTGTAACTGTTTTATTGGGAATAGCTGAAGGCACCACCCATTTGCCATTGGCATCTTTAAATACGCCAACAACCGTAGAATTTTGCTCAAGCACCCGCGGCAAAAAGCGGGAGTCATTTTTATCCAGTGAGACCCGTAAATATTCTTCAAGTTTCTGTACCTGCAGTGTTTCCGGGTCTTTTTGGTAAATAACCAGGTTAAATAATTTAGGATCAGGTTCGGCCGGGGGAGACACAGGCGCCACGGTGGGGTCTTGTGTATTATAATTAACTTCGGCCAGTAAATTGTTGGCCCATGAACCTGGGCTTGCAGCTACAAGTGTCAGCAAACCATCCAGGGGACTTAGCCCACCCGCAGGCAATAACAGTTGTGAAGTGCCTGAGCCATTATCAATACGAACTATAATAGCCTGGCTGCCCCCGTTCAAATAAAAATCCTGCACTGCATAACTCATGGTGCTGTCGCTCCACAAGCCTCCAAATTGCCGCTCAAAATCACTAAAACTGTTGATTATGGTGGGCTCATTTGGCACCCCTTTCAAGGACCTGCCCACAAATGCAGTAATAGATGTAGCTACTCCGGTAATAGTTCGAACTCCACTCGGTATTTCTTCAATGTAAACACCTGGGTATGTTGGTTGTACTGGCATGGTTATTAATTTAATAAGTGATCATATTTTGCAATACCTTTAATTATTTTACCACAATTCGCATACTGCTAAGAATCTATAAATTTCCTGGCTGTAGGACTTAAACAATAAGATGGCAGATCAACAATGATATTGCGCTGCAATAATTCAATGCGAACCAACATTTTGCTTTTTCCCTTATACTGTATCATTTCACAACAATAACCGGAAAAGGGGCCGGCATTAATTATTAAGTTGGTTCCCTGGCTGAAATCTCTGGTGGATACTTCGATATCCTGGAAATCATTGGAAAGAATTGTCTGCAACTTATTAATCATACTTTCTTTAATAGTGGCAACCTGGTTGCCTATTTTTACAAAATAAAGCACACCTGGAATTTGCAAGCTTTCGAAGTAATGCTGCATGTTTTCCAGTTTTACGAAAACATAAGATGGAAAAAGAGGCACGTTCACATACCTCTTCTTGCTGGCCCATATTTTTAGTGTTCGTATTGTTGGCAAAAAATACTGGACCTTTAAATAGTTCAAATATTCAGCAACCTTTTTTTCGTGCTGTGGTTTTGTGTAAATTACATACCAACCAATTTTAAAAGGCGTCATTCTCAACTATGAAAAGGTTAATAATTTTGAAAAGATCAATAATAAAAAAAGAGAGAGGGGCAGGAATATAAATGATCAAGGCAAAGCTATCGCTAATGTCACCGTCCCCCCTGACTGATATTAACAAGTAATTTAATAATATGAAAAATCCAGGCCAACGCAAAGCGCCAGCTATTTTCTACTATTAAACCAATAAAAAGCTTTTATGAACAGGTATATATAATAAAGCGATCAGGTAAATTAACTTAAAATAATTTATTATAATAATAAAGAAATATAATTAATATATAAGCAAGTACTAAAGTAATAATGTTAATTTAAAATTCAAATATTTTTTTAATATTTTATTATCTTATTCGTAGAATACCATTTAGGCGATGTGATAATTTATGAATATAGTCGTTGTTCCATTAACTAAGATTCAGCCTCCTCCTTTTAACCCGGCAGGAGTAGTAATTGTTATATTCTGGCACATGGTTTGACTGGGTTACCTATTGCCTTAATTACCAAAAATCACTACCGAATCTTTTGAGCCGCGTGTTTTGCGCGTGTGCCGCCTTTTGAGTTGTCGTTGCCCGTTTGCTAAACAGTGTGAGTTTACAAAGTTTTGCGAGCTCACACCACATAAAAACGTATAGCAGATCGCCGGTAGTGGTTTACCGGTGATCTGTTTCGGGCGTAGCTGGTCAGCTCTTGTCATAGTTCAGCATCCAGTTAATACCGAACTGGTCCTGCACGGAGCCGAACAAGGCATTCCAGAACATTTCGCTCACGGGGGCCAGCACCTGGCCGCCTTCTCCGAGTTTTTGGAAGAGTGTATTGATCTCTTCCTCGCTGGTGCAGCCGATGGCCAGTTGAATGTTATCGCCTGCTGTCTGCCCGTTCGGTCCGGTCATATCGGAACCCATGAGCAGTAATTTACCATTAAGCGTCAGAGAGGAATGAAATATTTTTCCTTTGCCCTCCGGCCAGTGCTGTTCCATGGGGGAGCCATCGACCAGTTGCAGATCTAATTCTCCGCCAAAGCATGTTTTGTAAAAATTCATGGCCTCCCGGCACTTACCGTTAAAGCCAATGTAAGGGTTAATTGCGTCCATTAGGTTGATTTTTAATTATTTAATCCTAAAGGTAAGTAGATTTCTTCAATGCTTACCAGCAACAATTAAATATATAAATCAATCCTGATAGGCCCCATAAGCGGGCGATATTACCGGAAAGAATAGTTGACCATTCGGCATTGGTGAATCACCCGGGGTTTGATCCGCAGCTAATTTTTAGGGAATAGTAGACAACTCCTGTTTTTCAGCATTCTAACTTTAACATGTTATAAAGTGAACGCCGGATGTCAGGACAACGCATTAAATGCTTACAATCAATAAGTTAAATTCTGTTAAAAGATGTTAAGGGATGTTAATGTACCTGGTGATTTAACATTTTACACCGAAATTGTGGCCTGTTAAATATGATGAAAACTTTTACACTTTAATTGTTTATGCAGTACAATAAGATCAATAACCTGTTAGGCTGGTTGTGCCTGCTGATAGCTTTTGCTACCTATGTTTTAACTTTAGAACCATCTGTTAGTTTTTGGGATTGCGGCGAATTTATATCCTGCGCTTACAGGCTGCAGGTATCGCACCAGCCTGGTTACCCCATGTTTGCCATGTTGGGCAAAGTGTTTTCCCTGCTTTCAATGGGCGATAATACAAAAGTGCCATATTTTACTAATTTGGGCTCGGCCCTGGCCAGCGGCGCAACGGTGATGTTTTTGTTCTGGACTATCACCGCGCTGGCCAAAAAATTACTCTTAACAACAGACGAAGCTGTCACACTATCGCAACTGATAGCAATCATGGGTGCTGGTCTGGTTGGGGCATTGGCCTTTACTTATACTGATACCTTTTGGTTTTCGGCTGTCGAAACTATTGTATTTGCGCTGGCATCATTATGTATGGCGGTGGTATTTTGGGCCATTTTAAAGTGGGATGCCCATGCCAACGAACCGGGCGCCGATAAATGGATAGTGCTTATTGCCTACATTATGGGTTTATCAATAGGAATACATCTTTTAAACCTGTTAACTATACCTGCCGTAACTATGGTTTATTATTTACGCAGGTACAAAAAGCCAACGGTAAAAAGTGGTATCGTTGCATTTATGATTAGTATTGTAATACTGGGTTTGGTACAGTATGGCATCAGGGAATATACCATCAAGAGTGCTGCCTATTTTGATCTGTTTTTTGTTAATAGCCTGGGACTGGGTTTTGGGATTGGCGCCATCTTCTTTTTTCTGCTAATTATATCGGTACTTGTGGGAGGCATTATTTACAGCATCAGGCATAAAAATCCTGCTTTAAACCTGGCGCTGGTATGTTTGGCGTTCATCTATTTTGGTTATGGTTCATTTGCTTATATTCCAATTCGCGCTACGGCTAATACCGATCTGAACAATTCACATCCTGATAATGCTTTTACCCTGAACGGCTACCTTAACCGGATACAATATGGCGATACGCCCTTGCTTTATGGCCCTTACTTTGATGCCAAAATTATTGATCAAAGCGAAGGCAGTACTTTGTACCGTAAAGGCAGAAACCGCTATGAAGTAGCCGGCAAAAAGCCCGATTATATTTTTGATCATAATACCCTGATACCCCGCATGCATAGTACCAATGGCGATGCCGGTTATGCGCAGAATGTGCAATTTTATAAACAATGGCTTCAACTGACAGATGGGCAAACGCCAACTTTTGCAGATAACATGAGGTGGATGCTGAGCTGGCAAATGTACCAGATGTACTGGCGCTACTTTTTATGGAATTTTGTTGGCCGCTATAATGATGCCGACGGGCAAACCAGCACCGTGGCTATTGATGGCAACTGGACATCGGGCTTATTTGACAGTGGCAGGCATTTACCAAAATCAGTTACCAATTCAAACACGTATACGCCATTATATGCTTTGCCGTTTATAATCGGTTTATTGGGAATGGTTTTCCATTTCAGGCGTAAAAGAAATGATGCTACAGTAATAGCCCTGCTTTGGTTTTTTACAGGTTTGGCTATTGTGTTATATGTTAACCAGGCCAATTTGCAACCCCGCGAGCGCGATTACTCCTATGTTGGCTCTTTTTACGCTTTTGCTATATGGATAGGGTTAGGAGTATTGGCCGTTAATGATCTGGTCAGGCGTAAAATAAACGCACGGGGTGCTGCGTTCGTTTCAGTTGTAATTTGTTTGCTGGCAGCCCCGGTATTGCTGGCCCGGCAAGAGTGGGGCGGGCATGACCGCTCTACCAAAATGACGGCTCATGACATGGCCTATAATTTCCTGATTTCGTGCCCTAAGGATGCTATTTTGTTTACCTACGGAGATAATGACACTTATTCACTTTGGTACAATCAGGAAGTGGAGGGCGTAAGGCCCGATGTGCGGATAGTATGCAACAGCTTGCTGGGTATGGATTGGTATATACGCCAGATGGGAAGGCCCATGAACCAATCGGCCCCGTTGCCCATTACTATGCCATTTGACAAATATAAACAGGGTGTGCGCGATGTAATTGCCTATAGCGATGCCAATATACCAGGCTCAGTTGATGTGAAGGAAGTGTTTGATTTTATAACCTCTGATGATAGCCGTACCAAAGTGCAATACCAAAACGGTGAAACCATGAATTATCTGCCTACTAAAAACTTTAAACTGGCTGTTGACCCTAAACAACTGGTGAAAAACGATGTGGTTACTCCCCAACAAAAAGATCAGCTGACAAGTAATATGGAATGGAAGTATAACACCAATTATATATTTAAAGATAATCTGGCTATTATGGATGTGCTGGCACATAATAACTGGAAACGGCCGATTTGCTTTAGCATCGGTTTTGGCCAGGATAATATGGGCGGCTTACAGCCATACATGTACAAAGAAGGTTTTGTTTATCACCTGATACCTTTTAAGGCCGATACATCTATACAGAACCAACTGGGCAAAGTAAACAGCCTTGTGATGTACAATAATGTGATGAACAAGTTTAAATATGGCAATTTTAAACATGCCAAATATCTTGACGATATTTCAAAAACGCAGTTCTATCCTTACATGGAAACCACCTTTCACGATCTTACACAAGGCTTAATGAACGAAGGTAGAAACGCCCTGGCGTTAAACGCCCTGCATAAATTTGATCAGGAAATGCCTGACATTAATCCTACTATTGACTCGGCCCATCGCAAGCTGCTGTTGGCACAAGTAGCCTATAAGCTGAATGATAAGGAGTTGGCCAACCGCTATGTAAAAGGTATAGGCAATTACCTTACTGATCAGCTGGCTTATAATTATACTTTATTACAGAATAAATCAGAAGCATTAAATGTTAATGAGATACAGTATCAGTTATATGTATTAAGCGGCCTTGTAGATACTACAAAAAACTATCAGGAAACGGCCCTGTATAACCAATTCCAGGCGCAGCTGGATGATTATAGGAACAAGTTTGTTGTTTTGCAAAGCAGGCAGTAAGGATAGATCTTTCGTCCCGCTCATTCAGCGCGAACAGCAAGCCAATAAAACAGTTTAACAGAAGCTCAGGACGTTTCCTATAAATATTATTGACAAAATTCACATAAGATTCAAGGCAATAAACGCTACACATTGAAATTGAGCTAGGATAATTTCCGGAAAGTAGTTATTAAAATTGCGCAGATTGAGCTGCTGAACATCCCGTCCTTCCCTATGAGTACATGTAAGGAATTTGAGAATTTGCTTTCTCCTTTAAGATATTAAAAGCATTTTACGCTCCGCAAGGGCCTTTCTAATCGATTGTAATGCGCTGACTTAGAGGTATTTTTAAACTAAATACATTAATAGTACTCAAAAAGGAACCCTTAATATTTGTTTGTAGTTATCAAAATTTAGAAAAACTTCAATAGTCCAATATACAAAATATGGTTAGGTGATTTTCATCGTAAATTAAAAGATTCCGGCTGCTTGGGCGATCAGAAAAAAGCCAGCCCCAATACCCATGGCTCCGATAGTACCAGTAACCCATTTACTGGCAGGTGCGAGGCGTTCAAAGGTGATTACTACTGTTACAATAGCCATTCCAAAAAGGTTCATCATCCCCACGACAAGCAGAATAGACATCAGACCCGCGGAGCACCGGCTGCATTGGATTCCGAGATGCAGCCCATGTTTCCAGGCCGTGCAGGCATCGTCTGGTGCCGTTTGGCCCCGGAAGGGCAATTCTCGACAGCAGGTAAGTTGCTGCAACTTCCAGTTAGTGAACTGGAGTGAACCCACTGCCAATACCAATATTCCGGTTGCAAACGGTACAATAAGGGACAGCTCCTTATGTTGCATTAAGATTGCATTAAGTCCAACACCGAGTGGAAAAACGATCAATCCGATGATCGTCCAGACAAGAAAATAACCAAGTCCTACTAAGGCTGTCAGCCAGCCTAAACGCCGTGCACTTGTCTTATGAACGGCCTGACGATAGCGCAACAGCATGGGTACCAGGCACGGAATCATCATAGCCAACATCATGACATCCCACATAGCAAGGAAGAATGCTGTGGCATCGAACCATGACTGTCCAGTCATGGGCATCCAAGTCATCGACATACCCCAGCCACCGGGCATCGGCATTTCTTCCATCGCCGACATGGATGTGCACCATACGATTGTTACGACCGCACTGGCAGTAAAGAGCAATGCAATGATTCCCCAAAACGTTTGAATGGCATTTCTATCAGAGGTCATATTTCCAGTTTCGGTTTATTAAGGCGACTAAAAATTTGCCCATCTTAATACTCATTATGCCGGCGCCACCAAAAACCCGTCTCATTGCGTCCCAGGGGCGCACGGTCAAGCCATTGGTACACGCTCCAAAGGCCATCCAATCCACGCGAATAGGTAGAATAAGTATGATAAATCTCGCCGTCCTCAAGTACAAAAGCACTCAAGCCGGGTCGCTCACGAGTAAACGTTGCAATGTCGGTTCCGGCCATGTTTGCAACCTGTGCAACAGGGCCTTTGTCATTTTCAGTTTTCCACTCCCGCACTACTTCTCCCGCAAGCGGCTCACCTGTTCCGGTCTCGTGCCTGTAATTGTATTCTATATCTCCGCTGCGCTGCTGCTCCTCAGTGAACCAAACATTGAAGTCGAAGTTGAAATCGCTACCGAACGAAGACGCCCAAGGAAACGTCCAGCCCATTCGCTGCTTGTATTCCTGTAGTTTCGCAAGCGGTGCGCGTGATACCGCGGCAAGCATCACATCATGATTCGCCAAATGAACCGCTATTCCATTGAAGCCGTCTGCGATTGCCGAGCAGGCCGGACATCCCGCTTTGTAATCAGGCCCGAACATAAAATGATATATCAGGAGTTGTGAGCGACCTTCAAAGAGATCTGCCAGCAAGACACTTCCCTTTTCGGTTTCAAATTGATACGCTTTGTCTACCTTAACCCAGGGCATTTCCGTCCGGTGACGCGCCACCGCGTCACTGCGCCTGGTTAATTCTTTCTCCTCCTCAAGCAGCTTTAGCCGTGCTTCCAGCCACTCTTCTCTTGTCCCGACCCTGTGTGTTTTTTCATTTTTCATATAATTCTTATTTATTATAGATGTGTTGCCTGAACATATTTTACCAGTATAAAATGAACTTTTTAGTGAGAAACAGATTTACACATCATTACTGGCCAGATAAAATAAGCCGGTACACCATACCCGTTTTTGAGGCTTGTTCTGGCGATAAACATTAGAAAGTCCAATTGCTCAACCCAAACTGTCCGCACATACCCTTCTGGCATTACATTCTTTGATAACGATATACCTGCCCGCTTGTTTGTCTTGTAAACTCAAAGTAGCAGCGATGGTTTAGCAATACGATTAATTATATCTCAACACCAAGCGTTATCAGCAGTTCGCCACATAATATCCTGAAAAATTAAAAGACCGGTAATTTGGAACAGACTATGACCCTATCCGAATTGCCGGTCTTTATACAGTTAACCGTTCTTTAGCTAAACTTAAGGTGCGGAAAATAGTCCTGCCAGGGAATTTTCTGCTTTAATGGTAGTTAAAATGGCCTCGGTTTTTTTGTATCCGGCCCCGAATAGGATGCCGGCCATACTGATCCTTTTAACGCCGAGATCTGCCAGGGTTTGAATAGCTGATACTTTGGAAGCCACTACTAAATTAACCGGCAGGGTGGTCGCTGAAACGATCTGCCTGATCAGGTCTGCATCCTGTATTCCGGTAACAAATAAACCATCGGCACCCGCTTCTTTATAAAGCCCCGCCCTGCGGATCGTGGTCTCCAGCGGGCTGTCTACCTTTTGCAGAAAGCCGTCGGTCCGGGCATTTAAAAATATTTGCTGACCGGTTTTTAGCAAATAGTTTTTGATGGAAGATAGCTTCCTCAAGTATAATTCTTCACCCTGGCTGTCTTCCAGATTGATGCCGACAGCGCCGGTATCAATGAGCTGCTGGAGATGCTCATTCAAAAGGGTCAGATCATCTGTATAGCCTCTTTCAAAGTCTACTGATAGGGGAAGGCCGGTCGCTGCTTTGATACGTGAAATGATATAAAGCATTTCAGTAAAAGGCATTTGCTCACCATCCGGGTAGCCCATCGAAGCTGCTATCGCGCCGCTTGAAGTGGCTATAGCTTCGAAACCGGCTTTCTCTATGATCTGGGCGCTTTTGGCGTTCCAGGCATTGGCGATCACCAAAGGTTCTTCCCGGTGATGCAACTGATAAAAATTCTCGTATTGGTTCATGTTGGTTTTGATTTTGTATCAATAGGGATAATCCGGTGTTCCAGTTCCGGTGGTGATTAGGTCCGACAGTCTGATCCGTACATAACCTGTCCAGTCGTTCGAACAGGCTTCGAAACAGGAAATTCGGGACCAACCCTATGTGCGTGAACATATAGCAGTTGATGTCAAAATGGACCCCGGTACCCGTCCATTCGGTATTCTTCATTCCAGGCATATAGCAGTCTGTAACCCGTCATACTACTTTCTCATTCGGAACAGTCTCTATAATTTTGAAGGCCCACCAATGCGATTCAAAATCGAGTTTGAATTCGTTATTAAGATTTTCCGTACTGCCTTGAGAATCCGCTGACCACCAGCCGCGTACATTATTTATAGCCTGATAAACTTCCTCCGGAGACTTGTCAATCAATAGGGTGGCGCTAAAATCCTGATCTTTCATGATAGTAAAATTATTATTCAGGCTAAAACCAATTGCCGGCCTTCACCCGAGGTTATTAAACTGGCTAAACTTTGATGGACAAGCTGGGTCCATGTGCTTGAACAGCTATCGAAACACTCAATTTCAGGAACTAACCCGATGTGCGAAAAACGGAGTTCAGTTTTGCTGTCCTTCTCAGTAATTTCAAAACTGATCTTTGTCCCGGTCCATTCATTAATATCTTCCGTGTAATTGATCCTGCTGTCGGTTACCAGCCATACCACTTTCTGATTAGGGATCATTTCAACTACTCGCTGCTTTGAAAAATGAATTTCTTTATAACGATAGGTGAACTCGTCGTTCAGTTTGGCTGAACTGCCTTCAATTTCGCCCGACCACCAGTTTTGCGGTTTGTTTACAGCGTTAAAAACTTCTTTAGGGCTTTGGCCTACCAGAAGGGTAGTTGTAAAGTTGTGTGTTTTCATGTTTGGTCTTATTTGGATATTTAATGTTTGATCTTCCACTTATCTGCCAACTCGGCATTAAAACCGTCACGGTCTTTAGGGTTAGGTTTTCCCTTTCCAGTAGTAATTAAACTGTTAAGACTATTTGTAATGTAATTCCCCCAAGCATCATAGCAAACTTTATAGCATTCGTATTCCGGCACCAGGCCTTCGTGCGTAAATTTTACTTTAGTTTTGTCGCCTTCGCGAGAGATATCGAAAATAAGTTTAGTGCCGATCCATTCACTCTTATCTTTTGTAAAGCTGAACTGGTTATCAAGCACTTCGTAAACCAATTTTTTATCCGGAACTATTTCTATGAGTTTCATTTTGCATAAATGGACGTTTTTGTAGTGATAGACGAATACCTCGCCCAGCTTGTCTGTCTTACCTTCTATCTCTTCGGACCACCAGGCGCGAAAGTTCTTGATCGCTTCGAAAGCTGTTTTTGGATTCTGCTCCACTAAAATGGAGGCTGTGTAGTTTTGCTTTTCCATATGATTCTGTTTTAAATGGATTTCTTTGACCGGGTCTTTTGTTTCGGTCATTTGCTTTGAGCTATTGTTCCAGGTTGAGAACAATAATGCTGTCAACAGGATAGTTGTGAAATTTGATGTGATCATTTATTGTCTTTAGTTTGGTAGTTTGCTGTTTAATAAGGTTTCCAATTTTTTCAGTTTGGATGCCCAGAACTCATCAAAGTAGTTTAGCCAGGCTTGTAGTTCTTCAAATCCATCTTTTTTCAGGGTGCAATATCGCTCCCGGCCGATGTCCTTGATGGAAATGAAGCCCGCGGTTTCCAGTATTTTGACGTGCTTGGAAACTGCCGGCCGGCTCATGTCGAAATTATCCGCCAGGCTGTTGATGGTCAGGCTGTCTGCAGAGAGCAGCATCAGCATCTTTCTCCTGCTGGGGTCACCTATTACCTGAAAGGTATCAAGCGTTGGTATGGCCATGTGTTATAGCTTTTAAAAGTTTGTCGATGTTTTGGAGTTTCTCTACCCAGCCGTGCAACAGGCCGTTGTAAATGTCCAGATTTTCCTTTTTAGCGAAGCCGCGATGTTCCAGGAACAACTCTGTGCCTTTTTCGTTGGATTGCAGGATCCAGGTAACAACTGATTCCAGCGTGATCTCGCCACCGCCAGGGCCACTGTTCCAGGAATAGGATAGCGTTTCGAGTGGTACGATCTCCAGTACTTTGCAGTAAACGATGCCGTCGAAATTGAGTGCTGCGATTGGCCCTGTCCTGAATTGGAATTCATGACCGACTACCGGCTGGAAGTCGTTCTTCATCAGCCATTGCGCCATCAGTTCAGAATTGGTCAGGTACTCCCAAACCGTCTCAGTCGGATGAGGGAAGAAAAATTGGTGTTTAATGATTTTTGCCATAATGAGTAACTTTTAAGTTACTCAAATATATAGGTAACTTATGAGTTACGCAAATTTTATTTAAAAAAATTCTGCATCCCTTTAAATATAGATGCAGAATCATTTTTAAATACCTGTAAGCGAGCAGTGTTTTCTGCCTGTCAGGGTATGATCTTTTTATTTTTGAGCTCATCGAACAGATCGTAAAACATTTGTTCGGTGTCTATATACTCATGAAAACCCAGTCGCCTGGCCTTGCTGCCGTCGGCGCACTGCTTACTGGTTGCCGCCCATATCGTTGCTTTAGCCAGCAGTCCGGCATCGGTCATTTCCATGATCTTGTCATATGCGGCGGTCTTAATTAATAGGCTAAACGTTTCAAATCACCTATAAAAGAGTTCAAGATTCTTCCCCTACAGGCTGTTAGAACTAATTTTGGAGATCACGTTTATCCGAAAATTTACAAAACCTCTTTGAGCGTGATTTAGCACTTAATAAACTGGTATTTTAAGTATATCCCGTAGAGCGTTGGAATTAATGCAATTTATGGTAATCCAGGACTGATGATTGCAGCATTAATTGCATCAATCGGTAAACCTCAATACCTTGACTTCAATCAGCCGGTGCTGTATAGCGTTCATGGATAAGCTGAAAGATTGCTTTACGGGAGATTTTGGCATTTTTCTGCTGTTCCTCTATTTTTTCAGTTCGCAGAGCCAGCTCTTCATCATGTACGGATCCCCTGAACCATCTGGAAAAATCCTTTTGGCGGAGATGATAAAGCCAGGTTTCGTCATCAACACCTGTTGCCATTTGTATAAATGTATTCAGATTATTGGCCTTCAGATTGAGCTTATTTCCGGGTCCTTTAAAATAAAAACTGTTGTTCCCCATATCCCCGGTAGCATATTTGCGTTTATGCCGTCGCAACAAAGTATCGGGCATGGCGCTCCTTACCAGTAGCGTTCTGTTTTGATCTTTTCGCCATACCAGTACTTCGCCTTTTTGCAACACAATATTTTCAGGGATATCAACTTTTGTACGAACAAGTGTGGCAAATTCAGCCATGGATCGGCCAGGGGTTTCACCCATCATAATGGCGATATCTACCCTTTCCAAAAAAAGCTGGCTAATCAAATTGGGTTTGGTAGTGATGGCAAAAAAGTTTTTAAAGTCTTCCGGGAAATTAAAGAAACTATCTTCGGTTTCCTGAGGGATGAGGTGGTGCGCTTCATCCATAATGATAAAATGCGGATGACCGGTATTTTTACGTAGCTCAACAACAACAGTTAGTAGTTTTTTAAAGAAAGCAGGTCTGTCATTTAGCGGAATAGCCAGGGTGCATACAACCGCGTTTTGTGCCACCTGGGTAAGCAATTTAATAACTTCCTCTATGACAGGCGGCTGGCTGGCATCACCCATGGTTACAATATCCGGCAGGTCCAGATAATCACCTTCAGGGTCAATCAGGCAGAACTGGTATTTCTTAGCCATTAATTTTTCAAGGAAGGCTGCTGTGAAGGTGGTTTTACCCGACCCGGAAGTACCTGCCAGCAGCAAACTGTGTCCGTAAGGACTAACCTCAAAGACGGAGCCATCAAAACACTGCCCCAGTTCCAGGTAATGCCGCGATAACAGCTGGTCTAATTCTGCCAGATCATCTTTGATCATTTGACCAATCAACTCGGCCACGCCTTCCCCATGATGATGGTCCGTCGTCCAGTCGGCAACCGTCTTGACCTGGGGCAAAGCGTTATTAACGGCCACGGCACATTCCACTACCTGTAACATAGCGTTATCATTTTCCGCATCGCCTATTGCTACCGTATTATGTTCGGATATTGCCAGCTCTTTTAAAGCTTCGTGCAGGCCCTTAGCTTTGTTGATACCCGGTGGCAAAACCATTACCGCACCCTTATTAAAGATCACCTGGTATTCCAGGCCGGTTTCCTTAATCATATTCAGTACGGTGATTTGATGGGGTTCCCAGGTGGCTACAATTACCCGGCCAACCGAAAGCGGCTTGATTTGCTGTGTTTTTAGTTTTTGAATGAAAACTTCCGGAGGCCGTTCGCCCAATAATTTTTCTTTTAAAGTAGCAGGCTGGTAGATCAGGGCGCCATTCTCCGCCACAACATAGTCAAACAGGGCATATTCCGGAAATATTTTTTGCAGGTCTTCTAGTTCCCGGCCGGTAACCAGGATAAGTTTACGGCCGCTGATCTTGAGCCTTTTTAAAGATTCAATCATATCAGGTGAAACTCGCTCATCTTTGGCAAGTGTCCCGTCGTAATCTGTTGCCAATACATGATATCGCATAATTTACATCGTTTAGAATTTTTGGTTTGTTCGTTATCAAATCAGAACAGTCCCTTCAAGCCCTGCTTTTCGGAAACAACTATCCCCTTGTTCAGCACAACAAGTATTAATAAAATTAAAGCAAGCAGTTCCAGCAGCGCAGCGGTGAAATGTGAATACTCCCATTGTTGCCTGAGCTGCATCCAGTTCGCGGGTAATATGGTCTGGTTGCTGATGGTAATATTTACGGGATAGGTGAATATAAAAAGTGACTAATGCTGATGCTAAGCACCGGAACGCCGCAAGGGTCATAAAAAATATCCCAGCACCTCTGCATACATCAAATATCAGAATTAGCATAAAGAGAACAGCACCGGTCTGCAGGATGCCCATTAGAGCCCATCCACGGTAAATGGTCTGTACAATTTTGTAGTCCTGCATAGACAGCGCCATTTGATACGGCATTTCCAGCAAGTGCGCCATTCCCGCTCCTAAGGTAAGGCCGGTAAATAAAAGACTTAGAAAGCAGCATATCTTTGCCATATATGTTTTTATATTGGTCACTCAAATTCCGTGCTAATCATGAATTCTGGTGGTAAATAGCGACTAACCTAGCTTATGATCATTTACCGAAGGTATCCAACAGTCGTTCAGGATTGTTCACCAGACCTCCAATGCGGGGGCCTATGAAATGAAAGAGCATATCGATTTTTGTTTCACCTGCATCTCGAAAACCTTACCTGTAGAAAACCAGGTAGCACTGATTTTAAAAGATATTTATGATTTTCAAATCAAAGAAATTTGCCTCATCCTGGAGAAGACAGAAGGAGTTGTAAAACATCTCCTGAACTATTCCAGAGATACGATGACCAGCATTTTCGATAATCGGTGTACCCTGTAAACAAAAATGGCGTCTGCGACCAATGCAGTCAACTGAATGGAATATTTAATCCCAAACAAGATCAACAGGAGGAGCGAATGAAACTCGAATTAGTAAAAGAGACAAGTAAATTTAACAGAGCGGAACTTTTTACCTTGAGGACAAAATTGGTAAAAGCTATTGCCCCCCTGCATAGTTCAAGCGCGGACCTCCAAGATATTATTATGAAATGCACCAGGACGGCAATTGGTGAAGTAGGTGATTTTTTTGGTTCGGCCCAGAGTAAAGCGGACTAAAATATTTCTAACATAACGATAGATTTTTAAGTGGATAAATACCGAAATGCAATAGAAAAATATCAAGATGTTTAGCATTTGAACAGGTTGTAAATCAATTAATTACAACGTTTCCAGTGTGACTTTTTTTCTGAAAAAAAGTCACACTGAATGTCACACTAAAGTTTTGCGAATCCGCACGTATTTTGAGTAATTCCGGAAACGAAAAAAGCCTGTAAACGTTTGGTTTACAGGCTTTTGATGTGTTTCGATAATCTTATCAGCGGTGAGGGAGGGATTCGAACCCTCGGTACAGTTTCCCGTAAGTCAGTTTAGCAAACTGATCCTTTCGGCCTCTCAGGCACCTCACCGTTTCACTTGTTATACTTCCCTTTTTTCAGGGATTGCAAATATAGCAATTCGGTTAAGCTGTCAAAAAAATAAATCAGATTTTTAATAATCAATCCGCACATGATAAATACTCATCAACATCCGTTTAAAAATTTCTTTTATAGTTTCTATATCCTTTAAGGTTATATTACTGTCTTTCAATTGGTTTTGATCAAGCTTGTATTTTACAATACGGTCAACCAGTATCCCTATTGATTCCTCATCCGGCTCTTTTAATGAACGCGAAGCAGCCTCAACAGAGTCGGCAAGCATCAAAACACCTCCTTCTTTTGAGAAAGGAATAGGCCCGGGGTACCTAAAAATGTTCTCATTTATGAACTTTTCAGGAAAATTTTTCAGAAACGACTGGTAGAAATAATCAACGCGGGTATTACCATGGTGAGTCCGAATAAAGTCGATAACTATTTCGGGCAGGTTGGCTTTGCGTGCCATCTCAATACCCCTGCTTACGTGTCTTATAATGATCTGAGCGCTTTCTTCATAAGGCAGCTTATCATGCGGATTAAAGCCTGATATTTGATTTTCAATAAAAAACAGCGGGTTTTCCATCTTACCAATATCATGATATAAAGCGCCCGCCCTAACTAATAATGCATTACCGCCAATAGCAAATATGGCATTCTCGGCCAAGTTAGCTACCTGTAACGAGTGCTGAAATGTGCCCGGTGCACTAAATGCCATTTCGCGTAGTAGGGGTGCATTGGTATTGGTAAGCTCTATAAGGGTGATATCTGATGTTATAGCAAATACTTTTTCAAATGCATAAATAAGCGGATAGGCCAGTAAGGTTAGTAAAACGCTAACCGCAAAAGGTAAAAAATAAGTCCAGTCTATAGTAGTTAATGAGCCTTCACGTATCAGTGATATGCCCAGGAACGCAACAAAATAAGTAAATGTGATGATTAATGCTGATATCAGAAACTGCTCGCGGCGAATGAGATTCTTTATACTATAAATGGATACCATACCTGCAGTGATCTCATAAAAGACAAACTCAAAACTGTTCGGCACAAAAAATCCCGCTATTAGTACCACCAGCAAATGAATATTAAGCGCCAAACGGGTATCAAATAGTATTCGAATAATAATAGGTACAATACAATAAGGTATGTAGTACAAATTAGGCAACTGCATTTTCAGGGCCAGCGAAAGGGTTGCCAGCATAGCTGTAATTACCAATAATATTAAACTTACCAGCCGGTTATCGTCATAAATATCACGCCTGAACAGATACAAAAATATCATCAGCAAGGTAATAGCTATACCTACCAGCAAGAACTGGCCAAGTAACACTAATGCGTGGTTGCCGTTTATACGGGCATTATCTTCAAATGCTTTTTTGTAGGATGCCAGTTTTTGATAAGCCTCATCATTTATAACCGACCCTTTAGCAATAATTATGTCTCCTTTTTGCACCATGCCCCGGGTGATGGACAGATTGTCAAGAACTTCTTGCTCCAATCGGGCAGTAAGTTTGGCATCATAAATCAAATTAGCTTGCACCCTGTCTTGCATCAGATTAAGCAAAAAAGCTTTATCTAATCCCGGTACTTTGCTTATCGCATCATCGCAATATGCAATGGCCTTTTCGCGTGTAAACAGGTCTGAGGTATTTTTTTCTGTAGCAACATTTTTATCAAGCACAGTTATAGGGTAATTAATTCCCTTTTGCTGATACTTGGCATTCGGTTTAAATACACCAACGTTGTAAACATATTTTAAAATATCCTCCCCGGTTTGCAGGTACTTGGCTTTAAAGCGGTCATTTATGCCTGCTGTATGCCATTTTATTTCAAGGTCATTCTTAAATCCTTCTATTAATTGATTACCTACATCATCATTACGCTGATAAATTGGAGTAATTGTGGCTAAAGCGGTCTTTTGATCTGCCTCTATTTCCTGGTTGGTTTTTAATATAGCAAAGTTGTAAGGAGATATCAGATCTTTTTGGTTCCAGATACGACCTTTCTCATATTCATAGCCAAACTTGGCCTGTTTAGGTAAGGCATAAACAATTACAGTTATACTTACCAGCATCATAAAAAATTTCACATTAAGCGCATATTTACGCAGTAATGCTTTTTGTCTGGACGTTGAAAGTTTTGCCATGATTTATATTCCTTGTAAAAATAATATAAGTTTCGGTTATCTGTACTTTTTCTTGCTTTTATCAAAT
>JAQBNZ010000244.1 GCA_028288285.1 Mucilaginibacter sp. | reverse complement strand
TTCGGACTTTCCGACTTAATCTCTATTTTTACCGCATGAGTATCCGTGTAGAAGTATTGACAAAGATATACGGCGAGCAAATAGCTGTTGATGGTATTAGTTTTAATGCCGAACCTGGCGTGCTGGGCTTTTTGGGCCCAAACGGTGCCGGGAAAAGTACTACCATGAAAATGCTTACCTGCTTTATCCCACAAACGGATGGTACAGCATCTGTTTGCGGTTATGATATTAGCAAGCAGCCGCTGGAGGTTAAACGTAATATTGGGTACCTGCCCGAGAATAACCCGCTGTATACCGATATGTATGTTAAAGAAGCACTTGGTTTTGTAGCTGGTATCCACAAAATGCATCAACCCGAAAAACGGATAGCTGAGGTTATTGAACAAACCGGCTTAGGGCCCGAGCAGCATAAACGTATAGGCCAGCTATCAAAAGGCTACCGCCAACGGGTAGGGTTGGCACAGGCAATACTGCATAATCCGCAGGTGCTGATATTGGATGAACCCACATCCGGGTTAGATCCTAACCAGTTAATAGGTATAAGGCAACTCATCCTTGATTTGGGTAAAACAAAAACCATTGTGTTATCAACCCATATTATGCAGGAGGTTGAGGCCGTTTGTAACCGGGTTATCATCATTAACAAAGGAAAAATTGCTGCTGATGATACGTTACAGGGCCTTCGCAGTAAAAACTCAAATAAAACCCTCGAGAATATTTTTATAGAGCTAACTAACGGATATACAACAGCATGAAGAAGGCTTTAACCGTGCTTTTTTTAATTACAGGGATGTTAGCTCATGCCCAAACTACACCTACAAAAACATTTAGTGTGGGGCTTGAACTGGGTGCACCAACAAACAGTATTTACAATATAGGTTTTGGCGGATCGGGCAAGGTAGAGATACCTATTGTTGCACCGCTTTCCCTTAGTGTTACAGCAGGCTATATCAGCTTTTATTATAAAAGTTCATTAGTTGGCAGTAACACCTCGCAACCACCGGCAGGCTTTGTGCCATTAAAGGCAGGCGCAAAGTTTTACTTTGGTCCCGGTATATATATGGAGGCCGAAGGCGGTACTGCTATTGAAACCAACTACAGTAAAGATAAATTGTTTGCGTATGCAGTTGGTCCGGGTTTTATAATACCAACAGGTAAACATACAGGTGTAGATTTAGGCTTTAGATATGAAAACTGGGGCGGAGGACGTTTACGGCAAACTGGTATACGGGCGGCCTATAGAATTGGATGGTAGGCTTTGGTTGAAAGTAGTTGCGTAATTACGAGGTACGAAGCAATCCCCGATAGAAAAGTGGTAAATATGCATATTCAGGATTGCAGCGCCATCGCTTACAATTAAGATCAGATAATTATTAAATAAAAATGTATCCTATCCTAAAAAAAGAAATTACTACTTACCTCAGCTCATTGGTGGCCTATGTTACCATTGGCGTTTTTTTGCTTGTTTTAGGCTTGTTTTTATGGGTATTCCCTGATACGAGCATACTGGCTTATGGTTACGCCGGGCTTGATAGCCTTTTTAGCACAGCGCCGTACCTGTTCATGTTTTTAATACCCGCCATTACCATGCGTTCACTGGCTGAAGAACGCCGTGAAGGTACATTCGAGATATTACTTACCCGCCCTTTAACCGATCTGCAGATTGTTTTAGGCAAATATTTTGCCGGTGTGGCCATTGTTCTTTTCGCACTGGTGCCTACGCTGGTTTACTATTTTTCTGTTTATACCTTAGGCACACCGCAGGGCAATATTGATACAGGCGCGGTAATTGGTTCGTACATCGGCTTATTTTTACTGGGTGCGGCATTTACAGCTATAGGTTTGTTTGCCTCATCGGTAAGCAAAAATCAGGTTATCGCTTTTACCATAGCTGTATTCCTGTGTTTCTTTTTCTATAGCGGTTTTGATTCACTGAACACCATTTTATCCCTTCAAAACATGGGCCTATCCGGCTTAGGGATAACTGAGCATTACCAATCGGTAAGTCGTGGTGTGCTGGATACACGTGACCTGGTATATTTTATAGTGCTATCAATGTTATTTATCTGGCTTACCTTGTTTGTTATCCAAACACAGCTAAAAAAGAAGTTCAACATAGCTTTCCTGAGTATACTGGGTTTAATGGTTGTAATGATATTGCTATCAATGAGCGTATTCACCCGGTTTGATTTTACTAAAGAGAAACGTTTTACCATATCGCCCATTAGTCGTAAAATGGTTGATAGCTTACAGAAAACCATTAATGTTACCGTTTATTTACAAGGCGATAATTTCCCCGGCGGGATGAAAAGGCTGCAAACATCAGTAAAAGATATGCTGATAGATCTGCAGGCATATAGCCACAATAAACTGCAGTATACTTTTGTTGATCCGCTTAAAGATTTATCACAAGAGGAGCAAAAGCAGGCCTTTGAAGAGTTGGATGCAAAAGGCATTCAGGCACAAAACCTGAGTGTTAAAACAGATGACGGTGTATCACAAAAAGTGATCTTCCCGTTCGCACTGGTTACTTATAACGATAAAAGCATCCCTGTAAAATTATTGCAGTCGCAAAGCAGCATGAACGTTACGCCTGATGAGGTGTTAAATAACTCTATACAAAACCTGGAGTATGCCTTTACATCAGCCATAAAAAAAGTAACAAGCGGCGGTAAGCAGCGCATTGGCTTTACCGAAGGGCATGGTGAATTAAGCGACTTGCAACTGGATGATGCTATGCGCTCTCTGTCTGACGGGTTTGTAGTTGGCCGCGTTGATTTAAAGACTATTCCTTTTTTTAAGTTAAGAAAAGTAAACCTGTTGGTAGTACCTAAGCCAAATAAACCGTTTACCGAGCTTGAAAAATTTAAGTTAGACCAATACATTATGCGTGGCGGCCGTGTGCTTTGGGCTATTGACCAGGTGAATGCCGAACTGGATAGCCTGAAAGGTCATGGCGGCGAGCAATTGGCCTTTAATAAGCAACTGAACCTTGATGACCAGTTATTTGGCTACGGCGTGCGGATAAATTATGATTTGATAGCTGATATGAACGCAATGCAGATCCCTGTTAGCACCGGCGATGTTGGCGGCCAGCCACAGATACAAATGCTGCCCTGGTTGTTTTACCCTGTTTATGTGCCGCTATCTAAGCATCCTATAGTGAAAAATCTGGATGGTATTAGCAGCCAGTTTGCCAGTACCATTGATGTGCTTGATGTTAAAAACGTGAAGAAAACGGTGCTGCTTACCTCGTCGCCATTCAATAAAAAAGTAAGTACGCCGCACATGCTATCGTTACAGGCGTTGGAGCAGGAGCCAAAGCCTAAAGAATTCCAGAGTCAGCCTAAAATTACAGCTGTTTTATTGGAAGGCAAGTTTGCCTCCGATTTTAGGAACCGGCCAGTGCCCGAAGGCTTAAATGAGCAGATTGCTATTATGCCGCAAAGTAAGCCCACAAAAATGATAGTACTAAGTGATGGTGATATATTAAAGAATCAAATTGGTAATGATGGCTCACCTTTTCCGCTGGGGTATGACCGTTACACACAGCAGAGTTATGGCAATAAAAACCTGCTGTTAAATATTGCCGATTATATGACTGATGATTCGGGCCTGATATCTCTGCGGTCAAAAGAAATAAAAATTCGCCTGCTTAGCCGTGCCCGCATCCGCAACGAAAAACTTTTTTGGCAATTACTAAATAATATTTTGCCCATTGGAATTGTGTTAATATTCG
The DNA here is from genome assembly GCA_028288285.1 of Mucilaginibacter sp. Taxonomy (GTDB): domain Bacteria; phylum Bacteroidota; class Bacteroidia; order Sphingobacteriales; family Sphingobacteriaceae; genus Mucilaginibacter. The sequence goes on along the minus strand of JAQBNZ010000244.1, from coordinate 66 downwards.
CTATTTTTCAACATTATATGCGCAAGCGAAAGTATGCCCATTAAATTTTATACTTTTGGTAGATAA
>JAQBNZ010000213.1 GCA_028288285.1 Mucilaginibacter sp. | reverse complement strand
TACTTTTCCCTTTTTCATGTTAATTAAATTTAATTGCCAAACATTAGTTATATATCTATGTGTTAAAATTTAGCGTATTAAAACGGTTTAAGTGAGTGAAAGTATCGGATGATAATTGAAAGCAGGTATTTGGAAAACCTTTTGGCCTTTAAAACATTTGAAAAAATTAATTGTTTTAGTATTTATCAGTTTTTCTGGTCCGGTGAGGGCTCCAAAGGTACGCGCGTTGAGCTAACATAGTAAAACAACAAGGCCTTAACAATTAGATTGTTAAGGCCTTGTACTCAAAACCGATGTCCCCACGAACCAATTTTTAGATAACCTGAAACGTTTGGCCACTCTGTTTGACGATTAGGGCCGATCTGAAATATCTAACCCGTTTTTAATTGAACCGTGACTGGGGTGTACCTTACAAACATTAAAAATATCGGACACCAAACTGGTGGAGGTGTGGTCTGTATGGCTATGGTTTAATTTACCTAAATCATCTTTGCTGAATTTTCAGACCAATTATTCAAATGGGACTCCTTTTCCTTTTTCGCAATAATCGCGTAGGCTCACTAAGAAACGCCCCCATGTAAAATTGCAGGCCGCATAAAAATCATTGGTTTCTTTCCAGTTATCCTGTTCAAAGCGGACCCGTGTTTTGCCATCATTGTCATCCAGCCTGAACCGTACAACCGTTTCAAAAAAATCTTTAGCATCTTTGATACAATGCATCTCAAATAAAGTGGGAGTTTCGGACTTAATGATCTTAAAATCAGGGCCGGCGTTTCCAAACCGAAATTAAAGCGTACCTCCAACATGATCAGTACCGGTAGTTTGTACAGTCCACCAGTTCTTAAAGCCTTCAATGGTACTAATCGCTTCAAATACTTTTTCTTTTGAAGCATTGATATGGAACAAATGTTTTATCGCTACCATATTATTTTACTTTATTTTTGCCGCAACCTCATGATAATATTTTTCTGCTTCTGTCATTTTATTTCCCATCTGTTGTTGCAACAACAGACCCACTTTCATGTTTTTAAGCACCGGCTTTATTTATAAAACCGATGCTTAAAACGGATTAATCATTATTTATATGACATCGCATCAAGGCCAAGTGATTTCCTGATAATACTCATCTGACCGATATGAGAGCTTTCGTGACTGGATAAGAACCCCAGAAGGCCTAACAAAGTCGAGTCGCCAATAGGAGTACCGAAAGGTAAGCCGCCAGACAATTGTTCATCATTTAAATTTGAAACGCCCTCAACAAATGCCACGGAAAAATCATTCCAGTATTTTAATATTTCTGTTAAAGCGGGGTAGTTGAGCGTGTCATCAATAGAACGGTTATTGGGTGGCGGCTTACTGGCATCTGTATACAGATCATGATACGGGAAGGTTCCGCTTAAACCCAACATGGGTGCAAAATTGTAGCGGGTATTGGTAATGTGGCCTGCGATCCATTGAAGATGATTGATCTGGTCTGAAATGCGCTTATTGCCCTGGGTATCTGCGATACCTTCAAGTACATTATTGAAAAGCCTGTTATGCAATGCGAATTGTTTGGCTATGATTTTAGATGACATAGTTTTTTGTTTTCTAATTGGTTATAAAACTGTTAACAGATCAAATAGAGGTTTTCTGAATTGATATAATGCTTTGTTAATATTACATAGCCGGCATAGGTGCAATTTCCCTTACTTCAATATTGCCTTCGTTTGCAATATGAGGGCACCCTTTTGCTAATTCTGTTGCTGCTTCAAGGCTATCGGCTTTTACAATTAAGTAACCGCCAACAATACCTTCTTTTGCAGAGGTAACCGGTTCAGCAACAGTGCCAGAAGCAGATACTACCATGCCTCCTGAAACTAATGGGAGGCCCGCCAACCATGCTTCCATTTTGAGCCAGGCTGCCCATGTAAACGCCCCATGCCTGCATTTCCGCTTCGTTCTCTGCTTCTGTTTTGCTTGTCATAGGTTTTCCGCCTCTTAATAGCAATAAATACTCTTTCATAGTTTTAAGTTTTTTGTGTGATTAAATCTTTCAAGACAAACATACGTGACAGTTTTGCTAAAGATGAGGTCAAAAACGACATTTTAGGGTGTTATTTTTGCCATAACGTTTTAGTAAGTTTGCTGTAAATAATCAACCCAGATGAAAGTAGCCATATTAAGTTACGAAGGCGTAATAAAAAGTTGCGTAAACGGCCCGGTCGAAATATTGGATGGAATAGGTACAATGTATCAGTTAATGAAAGGTACTCCGCTGAAAACAAAATTTGATGTGGATATTATACATGCGGAGAAAGACAGTTTGTATAAACAACCTTGCCAGCAAAAAGAACTGAAACCGTTAACAGGGAAGGAAAAATATGATCTGGTGATCGTTACGGCCATGCTACCGCCCTATATGGAAGCTGTATTGACAAAAGAGATACAATTACAGGATTGGATATTGAAACAATATATAGATGGGGCAACGATGGCCAGTATTTGTGTAGGCAGCTTTTTATTGGCAGCGACAGGAATATTGAATCACAAACCAGCAACTACGCATTGGTTCTTTCAAGATCTTTTTCGGTCTAAGTTTCCTTTAGTCGATTTACAGGATGGCAAGATTATCACCGAACAGGGTAATATTTACACTTGTGGTGGTGCTTTCAGCTTCACTACTTTTATGATGTACTTAATTGAAAAATATTGCGGGCATGAAGTCGCTGTACTCGCTTCAAAAATGTTTATGATTAATATTCATCAGCAGGACCAAAATAGCTTTACTGTTTTTAATTATCAGCATCAGCATGGTGATGAAGCGATAAAGCAAAGCCAGCAGTATATTGAAAGTAACTTTTCAAAAAATATCACGATAGAAAATATCGCAAAAAAGAGCAATATCAGTATGCGGCAGTTTATCAGGCGGTTTGAAGCTGCTACAAGTAATACCCCGCTTGAATATTTGCAAAGGGTACGGGTGGAAGCAGCAAAAAAAATATTGGAGACCAAGCATATCAATATTAATGAACTGGCCTATGAATGCGCTTATGAAGATGTAAGCTATTTCCGCAAGATATTTAAACGGCATACCGGGTTAACCCCTACAGCATATAAAGAGAAATTCGGGCAAAATTTTTTAATTCCGGTTGTTGGATAATGCGTTGAGCTAACGCGTTAAAACAACAAAGCCTTAACAATCAGATTGTTAAGGCTTTGTACCCAGCGCCGGAGTCGAACCGGCACGGTTTCCCACAGGTGTTTGAGACCAGCGCGTCTACCAATTCCGCCAGCTGGGCTTTTGCTATGAGAGTGGATTAGTTTCTCAGAAGCGGGTTGCAAAT
>JAQBNZ010000138.1 GCA_028288285.1 Mucilaginibacter sp. | reverse complement strand
AAAAAGCGTTTAAGAAAAAACAGACATAAGAAAAAATAAGCTGGAGTAGCCAGTTTATTACCCCGATTTATCGGGGTTTTATATGTTTTTTATCCACTTAATAACATGCGGCGCAATAGTGTGCCGCTTTAAGAAATGGAGTAGCAATTGATAAAAGAATTAATTATCGATTCATCCCCCAACGGGGCTACTATTGCATTATTACAAGACAAACAACTTGTAGAACTCCATAAAGAGCAAATTACTAACAACTATACTGTTGGTGATATTTATCTGGGTCGTATTAAAAAAATAATGCCCAGCTTAAATGCTGCTTTTGTGGATGTTGGTTACGAGAAGGATGCTTTTTTGCATTATCTTGATTTGGGGCCGCAGGTACAAAGCCTGCTTAAGCTTACCAAGCAAGTACGTAGCGGGGGATACCAATCAAAGCTTTTAGATAACTTTAAGCTGGATGCTGATATAAATAAAGGAGGCAAAATCTCTGATGTTTTATCAAAAAGCCTGCTTATACCTGTACAAATTGCCAAGGAGCCTATTTCTACAAAAGGCCCGCGTTTAAGTTCTGACCTGTCAATAGCAGGCAGATATGTTGTACTTGTACCTTTTTCTGAGGTGATTTCCATCTCTAAGAAGATCAAGAGCAATACTGAGCGTAACCGGCTGCGTAAGGTGGTTGAGAGCATTAAGCCTAAACATTTCGGCGTAATTATACGTACCGTATCTGAGGGCAAGGGTGTATCCGAACTGCAGAAAGATTTGCTGGATCTTATATCCAAATGGGAAACCTTTGTTACAAAGCTGCACGGAACAGAACCAGCTAAGAAGGTACTGGGCGAAATTGGACGTACATCAACCATCCTGAGGGATATTTTAAACCCCGATTTTCAGCATATTTATGTGAACGAACAAAGTATGTATGAAGAGGTTAGGTCATATATTCATGAGATATCGCCTGATCTGGAAGGGATTGTTCGCCTGCACAAACACAAGGAGCCCATTTTTGAGCACCACGGGGTTGATAAGCAAATCAAATCAACCTTTGGCAAAACAGTGAACCTTGCCGGCGGCGCCTATTTGGTTATTGAACATACTGAAGCTTTGCACGTTATTGATGTAAACAGCGGTAATCGTACAGCGAACAAAGAGAACCAGGAAGAGAATGCTTACCAGGTAAACAAAGAAGCGGCTAAAGAAATTGCCCGCCAGCTGCGTTTACGTGATATGGGCGGTATTGTGGTGGTCGATTTTATTGACATGCACAAGCCAACTAACCGCAAGGAACTTTTTGATTACCTGAAAGCCCAAATGGCAGATGACCGTGCCAAGCACACCATTTTGCCGCCAAGTAAGTTTGGTTTGATACAGATTACACGCCAGCGTGTAAGGCCCGAGATGAATATTATTACCAGCGAGGTTTGCCCTGCTTGTAATGGTACAGGCACTATAAGGCCAACCATTTTGCTTTTAGATGATATTGAAAACAATTTCAACTACATTTTGGAAGAGCAGAATGAAAAAGGAATTTCGCTTATTGTACACCCATACATTGAGGCATACATTAAAAAAGGCATATTTAACCGCCAAATGAAGTGGTTTATAAAATACAGCCAATGGATAAAGGTGAAAAGCAACCCTGCTTATCAGATCACCGAGTTCCACTTCTTCTCATCAAAAGATGAGGAAATAAAGCTTTAAGATAGTATCGCATTTATGCGGATGAAGGAAGGAGCAGGTGCTATGGATAGCACCTGCTCTTTTTTGTTTAATTAAGGTAACTTAAATGAGCTTAGCAGCCCGTCGTTGTTTATTGTCCAGGTGCTTTCTTTACCATCAGCAATTCTTGCTAAAAAATAATAAGCTGAGCCTTCAACCGAAAGCGTATTTTTTATATCATTAATATTAAACTCAGTTGATGAGATGCCTAATTCGGTAAGATTGGCCGCATAGGCATGATGCTGCTGATAATACTTTTGCTGGTTATAATATACCAGCCATAAATACTGCTTTTGCAAATCACTGTATGGTACCTTAAAATCTTGCGAACCGGCAGTTTGCTTCCTGGTAAATTGCAGATAGCCCCAGCGCTCGGGATAGTGCATATTTATGACACCCTGTGGAGACCATACCCAATTATGCTCGGGTAAATCCTTACCTGTAGCATCGGTTAGCTTAACGTACTTGCCATCTTTCACCTGGGTATCCCATTCAACCCTCGAAAAATTAATTCTCCAAAACGCACCATCGGTGGGCATGGCTGTGCCTCCCGTCTTAATGGCAGTAAAGGGGATCTTAAACTCAACTGTCCACCCTGTATCTTTGTCGGCTGGGTTATTAATTGTTCCTTGTAATTGCACAGCAGTCTCCATACCGGGCGTATCCCAGCTAACTAAGGGGCCCGTCTTGTCACGGTAGGGCTTAGATAAAAAAAGGTCAAATATCTTATTAATCTGGTTTACTTCTATTTCAAAATAGTCGCGCCCATCGTTATTGGGGTCAATAAACATTTCAAAATCGTTATCATGAAAAATAACCTGATCATGCTTAGTTAATTTAGCCCATAAATGTGGTTCCTGCATTTTTACGGCTATGAAAAGGCAACTGTCGTTCCAAAGCATTTTCATTTGTGTGCTTAACGGCGGCTTAGGCTTCAAAGACCCTTCAATGTCTTCAAACTTATCCGTCCAGGCTGCTTGCTGCCATACCGCATCGTTAATATTTCCATCAATTGTTGGAGGCTGATTAGTATAAGTTACCGTATAACTTTTGGGGATAGTAAAAAGATTATCCATCCCTTTAAATGCATCCTGGGCGACGGCATATTGTCCTATTACTACGGCTATGGCTGTGAGCAGATTTCTTTTAATAAACATGTGCTAAATATAGCAATTACATAATATTTTCTTTATTCAATTACAACTTTGACAATGAGCAAAAATATTTGCGAACAATAGTGATCACTGTCATCTTTGATGTGGCCTATCAAATACTAAATAAATTAGTATATTTGTTTGTCCATCACTTGTTAAACCGCTCAATGGCTAAAACTAAAATCGCGTACTTCTGTCAAAGCTGTGGCTTTGAATCGGCTAAATGGCTGGGTAAATGCCCAAGTTGCCAGCAATGGAACACTTTTGTTGAGGAAATTTTAGAGAAAACCAATACCTCCATACCAAACTGGAAAAGCAGCCCGGCGCCATCACAGCGGGCCAATAAACCCGTACAGGTAGCTGATATTACCTTTACCGAAGAACACCGCCTGCTTACACCCGATAAAGAATTTAACCGTGTTTTAGGCGGCGGAATTGTTGCCGGTTCATTGGTATTAATAGGTGGTGAACCAGGAATAGGAAAATCAACTCTGATGCTGCAGTTGGCCCTGAACATGCCTAACATAAAAGTTTTATATGTATCTGGCGAGGAAAGCGACAAGCAAATAAAGATGCGGGCGGAACGCCTGGCTCCAGATTTTGGAGAATTAAGAATCAAGGGTCAAGAATCAAGAGCTGAATTTGGGAAAGGCTGTTATGTGCTTACAGAAACATCTACCCAAAACATTTTTAAGCAGATAGAAGAGTTACAGCCAGATTTGGTTGTGGTAGATTCTATCCAGACACTGTATTCGGCACATATTGAATCAACTCCCGGCAGTGTTTCGCAGGTGCGGGAATGTACTGCAGAATTGCTACGCTTTGCCAAGGAAAGCTCAACCCCGGTATTTTTGATAGGGCACATTACCAAAGATGGTATGATAGCCGGACCAAAAATATTAGAGCATATGGTGGATACAGTTTTACAATTTGAGGGCGACCGCCACCATGTATACCGTATTTTGCGGACCATCAAAAACCGCTTTGGCTCGGCATCTGAGCTGGGCATTTACGAAATGCTGGGCGAAGGCCTGCGCGAGGTATCAAATCCGTCAGAGATATTATTATCCCAACGCGATGAACCTTTAAGTGGCATTACTATATCTGCCACCTTAGAGGGCATGAGACCCATGCTGATAGAAACCCAGGCACTGGTAAGCACATCGGCTTACGGAACGCCACAGCGCACCGCAACGGGTTTTGACACCAAGCGAATGAGCATGCTGTTGGCAGTGTTGGAAAAGCGCTGCGGTTTTAGGCTGGGTGCCAAAGATGTGTTCCTGAATATTACCGGTGGCATCCGGGTGGAGGACCCGGCAATTGACCTGGGTTTGGCTGCGGCCATCATATCATCACACGAGGACATCCCAATTCCCTTTAAAACATGCTTTGCTGGCGAAATAGGTTTATCAGGAGAAATACGTGCGGTAAACCGGGTTGAGCAACGCATAGCCGAAGCACAAAAACTGGGCTTTGAGCAGATATTTATTTCTAAATATAATATGCCAAGTGCCGCCAAAGATAAAAAGCGACTGGATCTATCCCGTTATACAATTGATGTAAAACCGGTTGGCAGAATTGAAGAAGTTTTTGGTTTGTTGTTTGGGTAGAGGATAAATAATCCTTTTGCCGTCGCTCGGCTCCTGCCGAGTGACAGCTATTACGCGGCGTCCCGCCGCAGTAATAGCGCAATAGTTATTAAGAGGCGGCCACAGGCCTTATAATAGTTGTCACTCGGCAGGAGCCGAGCGACTAAGGTAGTCAAGCGACTGAGGGGGCCACTACGATATCTTTAACGTTAACAACGTGATATCATCAATAGGTTTTCCTTTTATAACCATGTTAATGTGGTCCATTATGGCCTCATTAAAATCATTAGGTTTGCGTTCGCCATTGGCAATCACAAATTCAAGCAGTTTTTCTTCGCTCCAGCTCTTGTAGTTCTGTACTTCGTAATCCATCAGACCGTCGGTATAATTAAAGAACAGAGTTTCTGGCTCAATATCTATTTCACCCTCATTTAAAAATGGCAATTCGTCAAATGCGCCAATCATAGTAGTGCCCAACCTTAGCGGAATAGCCTCTCCGCCAGAATACAATATGGTAGGGTTATGCCCTGCATTAACATAATTGAGCTTACGGCTTTTCTCGTTATATTTTGCCAGAAACAAGGTGATAAATTTTTCGCCTTTGGTATTGTTTATCACTATCCGGTTTAAACGTTCCACAATGGAGGTTAGGTCATTCTCAATAGCAGCCAGCCCCTGTAAGCTTGCCTGAAAATTGGCCATTAGCAATGCAGCCGAGATCCCCTTACCTGATACATCTGCAATGCACCACATAAACTCATCCTTATTTAAACGAAAAAAGTCAAAATAATCGCCGCCAATATTTTGGTGCGGCAAATATTTTGATCCTACTTCAACACCATGCTCTTTATGTATCTGTAATGGAATAAGCATGTTCTGCACTTCAACCGCCAGTTCCATTTCACGCTTAAAACGCTCGGCTACCAAACGTTCACTAAAAAGCTTCTTATTTTCAAGCGCTACCACAATTACATTTATTAAGGTTTGAATAAATGTAAGATCATTGCTTAGCATTTCGCCCGATGTGTTGAAATTACCAATGAGGGCAAAAGCAAGCGCTTTATTCTTATGGTATATAGGAATAAAGTAATCATAACCGTTAAGTACAGGATCAGAATGGCCCGCTAATGCTGCCTGTGATTTAATTTTGCTTAAATGCTTCCACGTATTGTTAAGCATAGCAGGCGTTTCCATTGCGCCGCCATATTTGGATATGCAACTGTAAAACTTATCCTTTTCTATCAAAAAGCGAAATTTACCAACCTGCAAATAGTTACGCATAATTACCTCAAGCATTTGTATAAGCACAGATGTGGAGGAATTTTTATTTATAGCGCGGGTAATCTCTAATAACGAGTTTAATTCCGACTGCCTTTTAAGCAGCAGTCGTATTAATTCATCTTCACCTGAACTATTATTATTGTTTTGCATTATTTTT
>JAQBNZ010000206.1 GCA_028288285.1 Mucilaginibacter sp. | reverse complement strand
CACCTGATGAACTCCAAAAATGGCGGGAAAGGCTGGCCAATAATAAAGGAGACATCATTAATTAATTTCCGAGATGGCTGTACTTGTCCAGGTTAAACCAACGAATGTTACTGCATGGTATCACGTTTATCGGGCATATAACCTCTGAAACCAATGGCCGTTTCGGCGTTACACCGGTCTTTAACCAGGTAATTAAAAAGGTAAAGAGGCCAGCCTGTTCTTATCGGTTCCTTTCCTATCAGCTTTGGAACGACCAGCTACTTTTTTAACCACAGCTTGCAGATAAGTGTATCATTTTAAATTAGATATTTTTCTCAAATCTTCTATAAACTGGTTCGAAATCTGTACCACTGGGTTCACTTAAACACAAGCCAAATAATCTTATTTGTAACCAAGAATTCAGATCGGGTTACTGATCTGCCTAATGTAAAACGCGGACAGCACAGTTTGCTATACAACAAGCAAAATGCATTGGCAGTGTTCTCCCTTATTTTTATCTTTATCTTCCCCTGTTTTATCTTTCTGTTTGTAAACGATAGATTTTCATTATGAAAGCACGTCATTACATCATCGTACTATTTTGTGCGATTGTTCTTTTTTCAGGCTGTAAAAAAGAACAAGACAGTATGCTGCCTGGCAGCAATACCTCTAACAACCTGATGGCAGTGGCCACTACGGGATATAAACCTTTAACTGTAAAACCCTACGCAGGTACAACCCAATCCGGTTATGTAGACGGCCCCGTTAAGAATGCCCGGTTCAATTATCTACAGGGCATTGATATGACGACCGATGGTACTATTTATTTGGCCGACAGGCAAAATGCCAAAATACGTAAGATTACACCGGCTGGTATTGTATCTACGGTAAATATCCCTAATAACAATGAAGGTCATTCTTTATATGGCCCGGCAAGGATAAGGGTTCAAAAAGATGGAACTATTAATATACTTACCTATGATGAAAGTTTTGTGATACTTGATAAAACATGGATAGTTAAACCAAACGGACAAGTTTTTACACCTGTTAAAAAACCCATGATTCCTGGTAGCCCAGGTGGTAATTCTTACAATCCCTATACTTACAACGATCTGCAGAAAGACCCTTACACCGATAAAGTATTAATAGGGGGCATATATAATGACCATACATTTGCGTTTGGCATTATCGAAAACTTTGAAATACAAAACGGTGCTATAGGAACGAATACTTACCGGATACCAAATGACTCGCTAAATGCCGAGGATATAAACTCGCGCGAGGTCACTGCCTTCTTTTGTGGCTACAATAAGGTAAAGTATATTGTTTTTAATGGCAAACATATTTATAAATTAACACCATCAGGCCAGTTCACTCAGATATACCGGAACCTGGAATTTAAGAGGATTACCTGTATTATTGGAACAAAAGACAGCCGCACATTATACATTGCTGACCTTGGCAGTATAAAAGCTATCTCTAACAAGAAGCTTACCTATCTTGTTGGGCCCCACTACCCGCATGATGGTGGTGATGGTATAGGAAGCAGCGCAGATGTGTATGCAGATCAGTTAGCGCTCACAAAAGATGAAAGCACTATATATTTTACTAATAATAATTGTTTGCGACAACTTTTTTTAAGATAGCAACCTTTTTTACTTCATTTTTGTGATAAAAATTACCATGAGCGGGAACGCTTAGCCTGTGCATTTCTATTAGCAAATTGGGCATCTGCTTTAATATTACACCTTTTACTTTCTAAAGAATTTATTACAAGCCGCATTGTTAAACGGATTGTTATAAATCTTTTAATAAATTAGCTGTTTAATAAGTGGCATCCCTAATTATTACTTTAAGCTAATTACATATGAGCGCATCAATACCTTTTTTTAATTTCTCCTTAAAAAAGGTATTAATACAACAGCCTGATACGTTAAAGCAAGCGCGGATAAAAATTGTATATGGCATACTTCTGCTATCTCTGTTAAAGCTCCTGATAGCGATACCCTTAGTAATTAATAATATACCAACTAACCATCTTTTTCGAATTGTTTTTTTCTTTCTGATTTACCTGGCATTAATTAAATATTTGTTATACAAACCGCTTAGTATAAATATCATATCACATCTTATACTACTAACAGGAATTGCAGGCATTTGGTCAAATCTTTTCATTTTTGGACAACAGCTGAACCTGCTTGTTCTCCAGTTTGTTTTTATGGTAACATTTGTCAGTTATTACTTAATTAACACTCGTTACGCCTTTTTATATAGCATCTTAGCCATATCGCCGGTAATGTTTAAGCTGGCAATTACCAGCAGAGAAAAATGGCATCTGGATGCTATATCGCAAGAACTCCCCTCACCCGGTTTTGAAGTTGTTGTGTTAATGAACTTTATAACAATCGTTCTTATCCATTATCTCTTTTACCGTGCATTTCGTGATAACGTAAACGAAAAAGAAATCCTTAATAAGCAACTGCTGGCTACTATAGCCGAAACTAAAGCACTGGCAGACTCTCGTTCTGTTTTTTTATCTACAATGTCGCACGAATTACGCACGCCGTTAAATGCTGTAATTGGGATGACCAACTTAATAAAAGATACCGCTACCGAAGAGCAAACCGAGAATCTGGACATTCTTGAATTTTCGGCGGTTAGCTTGCTTACAGTGGTTAACGATATATTAGACTATAACAAAAGTGAGAATGACAAGATAGAGCTGGAAGCTATTCCGGTTAACTTACCTGGTTTACTGCATAAGGTATGCTCAGGCCTTCAACTAAAAGCTGCTGAAAAAGGCTTTGATTTATTACTGGAGGTAGATGATAAACTTAAAGAACAATGGCTAATTGCCGACCCTACCCGGCTAACACAAATTATATATAACCTGGTTGGAAATGCCATAAAGTTTACCGAACAAGGAACAGTAAGCGTACAGGCACTTGTAGTACAGAGCGATGAAGGGCACGTGATGATTAATTTTTCGGTTACTGATACTGGCATTGGCATTCCTTATGACCGGCAGGAAGCGATATTTGAGCCTTTTACACAGGCATCAGCAGATACCACCCGTTACTACGGAGGCACCGGCCTTGGCCTTGCTATAGTTAAACGATTGCTTAAGCTTTTTAACAGCACAATTGACCTTAAAAGCAAACAGGGTGAAGGTTCGGTATTTTCATTTGCTATTCAATTTGACTTATATAAAGGCGATATTAACCCCAACTCTATTCATACTGATATGAACAGCAGTTTTGATAATCTTAATATCCTGATTGCTGAAGACAATCCGGTTAACGCCTTGTTACTTGTAAAGCTTTTAACAAAATGGAATGCTAAAACCGTTGTAACTAATAATGGTAAGGAAGCAATTGATAAATATTTAAATAACACTTTTGATGTTATATTAATGGATTTGCATATGCCGGTAATGGACGGATATCAGGCAACATTATTTATACGCTCTCTTAGTAACCCTATCAAAGCTTGTATCCCTATAATTGCTTTAACAGCATCGGTATCTCATAATATTCATGGCAAAATTAAAGATGCCGGAATGCATGACTATCTTTCCAAACCATTTCAGCCTGTGTCTTTATATCAAAAGCTTAACCTTATAAACATTGCAAAGGCAGGTAAAGCATTAGCTGAATAATACTTTATTTGCCTTAGCCATAAATGGAAGGACATCAGCAGCAACAAACACGCCAAAAAAAGGTTAACTAAATATTGCTCATTTAAATACCCACATATGTATATTTACTTAATGAAAAGATTACTAATTGCGTTTATTTTTATGGCCGTTTTTTCTTTCAAATCTTCGGCACAAACATTTTCTACCGAAGATTTTAAAGCTAATTTAGGCAAAACTAAAACCTTATGTGATGAGGTTTCATCCATAAAGATATTCAGTGATACGCTAACTTTAATAAATATGGGTGGTAACTACCCAAATCAAAAATATACTATTGCTATAAAAGGTAATAAAATTACACTCGATTGGGCAAATCTTAAAGGTAAAAAACTTTGTGTTACCGGTGTATATGAACTGCACAAAGGCCGCCCTGAGATTGTAGCCGCCCAGCCTCAACAAATAGCATTCCCTTGATAAGGGCTTATTTAAGCATATTTATTCCCGCCTAAACTATAAGTGGCTGCAAGTAACCTATATATTGAGTATTTAAACGATGTAACCTGGCGTAAAGCGGGTTTAGCGAATTATGTTATCCCTGAAAATATAGTACATGTTTGGCGCATACAAATAAGCACTAACCTTAGCCTGCTGCAACATTTATCAGATACATTAAATAATGCAGAAAAAATAAGGGGCAATAAGTACATCCATGAACGAGACCGTAATAGGTTTATAGTTAGCCGTGGTGTACAACGGTTTATTTTAAGCAAGTACCTGAATACTCACCCTGCATTGCTTGATTTTTCTTTAGGCGAAAACAAAAAGCCGTACATAGTTATCCCTCACGGCCCAGGCATGCAATTTAATTTGTCGCATTCCGGCGATTGGATATTATTGGCGGTTTCTGCTCAGGCAGTAGGCTCAGATATTGAATATATTGACGGGACCTTCAATTATGAAGACATCCTGCCCCAACATTTTAGCGAAAAAGAAGCCGCTTATATTAACCAGGAAAACTCAACAGAACGATTCTACAAACTTTGGACCCGCAAGGAGGCTTTGTTAAAAGCAACAGGGCAAGGCTTGGGCAATCATTTAAAACACACACCTGCATTAAATGGGTTACATGCTATGCATCCGTCTTTATCAGGAAATACAAGCAACTGGCAAATAAAAAGCTTTAAAGTTCAGGATGAGTATATTGGTAGCATTGCCGTAGAGGGCATATCCGCTGTATTACAGTTTTGGGATATTGATTTGGGAAGCTAATTCTGCTTAACTAATGATATCAGGGTGTCCTGTGGCGTAGTGTGCAGCTTTTTTATTTGCTTAACTTCAACACTGGTTTTAGCCCATCTTTCCGGGTGATCATTTATTACAAGCCTGGCAGTATCCGCATTATTGTAATACCTAACAATATTGTTTTGCAGTTGCGGCGTAATGTTCTTATAGCCTTGCTTTTGCAGCTTTTCAACAAGTGTTGCGTAAGTGTTATCCGCAAGAGGATATTCGCCTAAATGAGTCGCTTTTCCGGTATCAAAATCAATATCAGGCAACTTAAATCCAGGTTTACCTACCTCATCTAATGCCATATGGTAGTTACTTAATATAGCGTTAAAACTTTGCGCAAACAGTTTTTGTCCCTCTGCTCCCGGCGATTCAAATTTTAAAGATTTTAAAGGGCCAATCTTAGGAAATATGCCAATTATAAACACAGCAACGTGAGCAAAAAGCTTAAATTGCTTATGCTCTTTTCCGTATTGCAGGTTAAATGATCTTTGGCTCATTTTATACTGGAATTTCTTTACCGTCATACCCGGATGGAGCTTAGTTATCTCATTCTTGTTTGAATTGTAGGCCGATTTAGTTAAAACAGGAAAAAGGTTACGTACACCCCAACGCATTGTATTTATTGATAAATTGATATTGGAAAATATAGCGCCCAACTCCTGTCCGTAGGTTTCATAAAACGCTTTTTCCAATACCTGTACCGATATATTAAATCCTATTAAATCCTGATAACCTTCTGATGTATAATTACCTTGACCAATCTGTAATGCATCATAAGCAAACTCCATACGGCTGTGCGAGGTATGATCATCATAATAGGTAACTACATCGCCAAATTTCTTTTTAAGCTCAGGATAAACCAGCGGTACGTTACGATTAGTAGACAGCGAATGTCCATACTTATCGGCCATGTAATGTGATAAAGCACCCAGCGCAAAGGCATACTCATTAGGGTTTTGAGCATCTCTTATAAGTGCCTCTACAAAATCGCCACTGCGTACATAATGCACCAGGTCTGTAAAAAAAGTATTGCCAAAGGGCATATAACCCATATCGGCCATAATACTACCGCCATAGGCATAAGAATGAGCCAATTTTAGGTCTTCATTGGTTACCAAAGGATACTTTTGCTTTAACATCGGCATCAATACCGATTTCCATGAAGCATCAATTACAGCCTCATGCGCTAATATGGAATAGGCTTTTGATGTTAAGCCAACAAACATCAGCATAACGGTAAACAGTAAGCATCGGAAAATAAATTTAGCCTGTAAAAGCATTAGGTTAGGTAAAAAAATACATGATAATAACCTAATGATAGGATTAATGTTTTAAATATCAAAGTATTAAATGTGGCAATCTCATTTAATAAGCGGAATGCTGAGATTACCGTGTAGTTTTCTTCCGTAATTACATGTTTTTTAAACCTAGCTCTTACCTTCTCTCATTATAAACTCCAAACTCTGCAATAGACACTTGCTTCTCAGCTTTATCTATCCATACCCTTACTTTATTACCATAAACACGATCAAAGCGGTTTACTTTAAATCGGTTTGCGTTTTCAGTTTTAGCAATGGGTTTCCATACACCATTTTGCAGATATTCAAGGTGGTAGTTAGTAATGTTAGGTTTTGATTCTGTTAAAGTAATAGTATTAAAATCCTGATCGTGACCAAAATCAATTTCATACCAGGGCTTTTCAACTGCCGGGTTTGATACCCATGAGGTAGAAAAATCATCATCATTGGCAAAATCCATAATTTCCGAGTCATCGCTCCAACTGGAGTTAGCCATTTTTCCTTTAGCCAGGTTGGTTGATATAATAGGAGCACCTGTAGGAGCCAGTTTAGGAGCAGGCCCGTCGTTCTTCCATAATTCACCTATTTGTTTTAGCGCAGCCAAAGCGTTATCATCTATTAAACCATCGCGGTTTGGCGCTACGTTAAGTATAAAATTACAATCAACTTTATTTAGCGGGATAATATCTTCATTAACCAGCTTAGCCGGATCTTTAACCGGCGATGTTGGAAACGATGTTTTCCAGAACCAATTATTATTAATAGGCAAGCAAGCAAGCGCAGGCATACGGTTAGTTTCTTTTGATACACGCTGCCCTGCTCCCATCTCATAAGTTTTAATATCACTGTAGTACAAACCTTCAGCAGGATACTTGGCCCCATTTAGGTCCATTAATACGCAATCCGGCTGAATAGATTTAACAAGGTGATATACATCTTCAAACGGAATATCGTCATAAGAAATCCTTGACCATGGCGCATCCCAGCCATCAATAATTATAGCTTCAATTTTACCATAATTGGTTAGCAGTTCGGTTAGCTGTGCCTTCACCATTTCAAAATGCTTTTTAGTAATAGCATTAGGGCGAAGCCTGTGGTGGGTGTCCAATATGGAATAATACAACATTACCTTTAAACCATTGGCCCTAAAAGCATTTGCAAATTCTTTTACCACATCCCTTTTCAGCGGGCTGTTCATTACATTGTAATCAGTAGTTTTGGTATCCCATATACAAAAGCCGCTATGGTGCTTGGTGGTTAAACAGCCATAAGTCATGTTTGCAGATTTTGCAGCCTTTGCCCACTGTGCAGGGTTTAGTTTTTTGGGATTAAATATAGCGGGTGATGCATCCGGGTCAGGCCAATCGGCATCCATATAGGTAGGTATGTTGTAATGGATAAACATACCAAACTTCAAATCAACAAAGTTTTGCTGAAGCTCGGTATATGATTTTGCAGGGGCTACTGTTTGAGCTGTTATTGATAATATGCAAGTAAAAAACAGCGAACAGGTAAGTAAAATATTTTTCATGAAAACAAAAATTGCCGGGATAAATAATTAGGCTAAAATACGGCTTATCCATTTAATTAGCCAGTTAAAGTTTACTCATATAAAACTCTAAAGCAATTATTGGTGTTATATATCAACTATGACCGTAGGCTACGAATTATTAAAAATCCTTAACAAGTTATATGAGCCATCAGGCTTTGTTGAAACCAAATTTAAGCGATATGATATTGCCTTTAAAACAGATGAAGCCGGCAGGCCTATTTTATTATTTATAGGCAAAAAAGACGAAAATGGTAAAATTAAAGGAGAGCGGTTTGCCCGGCGCTTAACGTTTTCTGATGATGGCCAAATTGTAAAAGATCATTGGGATAATAAAGGGAAAACAAACAATATTTAAATCATTAATATGCCTTCACCAACAGTAATAGCCTGCAGTAAACTACTTCTTGACCAAGAACTTACTATATCCTTTGCAGAAAGTGCATCTGCCGGGCGGTTATCATCAGAGTTTTCACTGATCCCTGATTGCGGAAAAATATTAAAGGGCGGCATTGTGTGCTATGATGCTTGTATTAAGCAGGACGTATTAGGTGTACCCGAAGAACTGGTTGAAAAATACACACCAGAATCTGCCGAGGTAACTAAAGAATTGGCCGAGCGGCTGCAGCAATTCATGAAAGCCGATATACAAGTTGCAATAACCGGCCTTACAATGCCCGGTGGCAGCGAAACGCCAGAAAAACCTGTCGGCACTATGTTTATACACGCCATTATAAAAGATGATTCTGTTGCTGTGAGAGAAGTTTATAAGGGCGATCCTGAACAAATAGTTTTGCAAACCGTTGATAAGGTTGCACAACTAATAATAGACAAACTTAAAAAAGGAGTTAACACATAATGGAACCCATTAACATAATAATTGAAAGCCCAAAAGGGAGTGGTCACAAATATGATTTTGAACCTGAACTAAATCGTTTCAAACTCAAAAAAATTTTACCAGCAGGGATGGTATTCCCTTTTGATTTTGGTTTTATACCTAATACAAAAGGCGAAGATGGCGACCCGCTGGATGTGGTGGTGATATCTGAAATTTCTTGTTTCCCGGGTTGTTGTATTGATTGCAGAATTATTGGCGCCATAAAGGTTAATCAAACTGAACGCGATGGTAAAACCATGCGTAACGACCGTTATTTTGCCGTGCCGGTAGTTTCTCAATTATTTAGCAACATCAACTCCATTCATGAGCTGCCCGAAGCCATATTGAACCAGGTTGAAAGCTTTTTTAAAAACTACAATCAACAGGCAGATAAGAAACTCGACATACTCCAACGTATAAATGGGCCCGAAGCTTACCAAATGATTAAAAGCAATTCCTCATCTCTTTAATCCTTCTTTTGCAACATTGTTGATTTAATGTAACAATTTATCAAAAGCATTACATAATTCTCTATCCAAACAATTCTAAATGAAATATTGTTGCATTTATATTTATCTTTGCAACCATGAGATCATTAAAGATGGCCATAAAACTGGATAACATTGGGATGACTGCTTCAACACTTTGTGCAATACACTGTGCAGCCGTTCCAGTTTTTTTCACCAGCTTACCTATCTTAGGTTTAGGTTTTTTAGCTAACCCCTGGGTAGAGTGGACCATGATACTAATGGCAATTTTAGTTGGGGTTTCATCAATTGGCACATCATTTTTACGTTCTCATCATCGGGCATTACCTCTAATATTATTAATAGCCGGCTTTTTAACTATTATATTGGGCCATATTTTCACAAAGGGCTGGCATGAGGCCATTATTGTACCTATAGGAGGGATAATGATAGCTGTTGCACACTTTGTAAATTATAAATATGCGGGCACCTGCCAGGCAGGCAATAGTTTTTTACATGTAAAACACTCGCATAACAGCGAAAATATACATGTATAATTATTATATTTAATACGATGATACCAGCAAAAAACAATTATCAGTTTGAGGACATGCTTGACAAGCATCAGTTAAAAAAAACTGCGCCGCGGCTAAGGGTATTGTCTATGATGTACTCAAAAAACACGGCTACTTCACAGCCCGACCTGGAAAATGTAATGCATGATATTGACCGGGTTACACTATACCGCATCCTGAATGTTTTTGAGGAAAAGGGCATCATCCATAAAGTTTTTGATTTAGATGGTACAGCTAATTACGCAGTATGCCATTCAGATTGCGAGGCCCACCACCACCATGATGAGCATGTGCATTTTAACTGCACCGTTTGCAAGAATGTATATTGCTTAAATGAACTTTCTCTGCCAAGCATAACCCTTCCGGCAGGTTTTAGGCCAGAAAGCTTTACATTGTATGCATCAGGCTTGTGCCCAAAATGCGACAAGAAAAACTCAGCTAAATAAGGGATCTATTTGTCAAGTATCAGATCGTTTTGAAAAATTTTGGTGTATTTACGACGATCAAACTTGTACAATTTAGCTGCACGGTATGATACGCCTTTTTGTTTCTCATCCAGCTCTTTCAAGAAGCCATAGCTTAACATTTTTTTCCTAAAGTTACGCTTATCCAGCTTTTTATTTAGCACAGCTTCGTATAACGACTGTAGTTGGGTTAATGTAAATTTTTCCGGAAGCAGTTCAAAAGCGATAGGTTGATAGTTTAATCTCCTACGGATTTTGTTGAAACCAGTGCTAAATATCTCACTATGGTCAAAAGCTAATTTAGGTAATTCATTAACCGGGTGCCAGAAAGCGCTTTTAGCATATTGGGTAACCGGTTTTACCTCTTTTTGCCCATTAATACGTATCAACGCATAATAAGCAACAGTAATTACCCTACCTTGCGGGTGGCGTTTTACCTCACCAAATGTGTGAAACTGCTGCATGTGCAAGTCGCGCAGCCCGGTAAGCTCATAAAGAATACGCTCAGCAGCATCGTCAATGCTTTCATCCTGCTCAACAATATAGCCAGGAAGTGCAAGCCAATCCTTAAAAGGCTCTTCGTTACGCTCAATAAGCAATATCTTCAGTTCGCCGGCTTCAAATCCAAATATTACACAGTCAATTGAGAAAACTGAGTCAAATGTAGGTAACTTTACTTCCAAGATTTTATAGATTATATAATTGTTAAATATATACCGTTAAATCTGTATACAAAAAA
>JAQBNZ010000080.1 GCA_028288285.1 Mucilaginibacter sp. | reverse complement strand
ACAACCCGAATAGGTGAGGGGGAGTTATTCCCCCTCTATCCGGGCCTCAAATAAACATTCATTAACCAAATGAATATTTAGCTTAAAACAATTACTTCGTGATCTAAAATTGATTTTATTTCAAAGTGAGTTCACCGAAGCATTGTTGCCCGGCATCAGGATATGCAATTCATCGATCTTTTTAACCGCATTGCCGCCGGTATGCACCAGCGTGATGCCGTATTTGGTATGGATAATGCTATCCGAGGGAGTGATACACTGAAATGATTTAGGGAACGAGCGGGCATAGGTATCTAAGATACTGACCATTTCAAACTCATTCATACCTTCCTGTAGCAGGATACCCAAGCGGCGGTTCTTCCTAACGATCACCTTATTAGCGATGGTGAGCATGTGACGGAATTTGATAGGGGCACTTTGGTGCGTGTTCGATAGCCCGGCATGGGGATAATGGATGCTGTCCGCTGTTGCCTTCATGGCCATCTTGCCAAACATATCCTCAATGACCATCAGGCTGCCTTCGACCGCGTTGGATACACCGGCCGTACTGTACAAGTTGCCACTATGGGCGACGTTGACATCCTTTACCCAATGGGGTTTACTGAAATGTGATTTTAGCGCTTCAAGATCAGAAGCGTGGCAGGTGATCGGTTTCCCGTCAAAAAGCCCGGTCACTGCCGCTGTGGCCGCGCCGTCGCAGACAGCCATCAGCTTGGTCGTCGGTGTAAAATGTTCTTTGATGAAGGAAATGACGATGGGGTCCTGTTTTTCGTCACGGATCGACAAAGCCGGGATAACGATGACATCGGCCACCAGTTTCATCGAATCCGCTTCCTTAAAGGTCAGTTGCGGCAGGATGAACAGGTCTTTTTTGATTTGCACCGGCGCCTTTTCTTTGGCTACGATATAAACATTTAATTGGCCGGTGGTATTGAACAGATAATAAGGGGTCAGCATATCAAACATTTCTGTAATCTTGTTATCGGCAATAATGAATACCGTTTTTTTGGAGGCATTGTATAATGGTTTCTTCCATTCAAATTGGTTATCACCCGCATAGGGGGGTAATTGCCCGAGCGCGATAATAGGTTGCAGCAACAGAACGAGCGCACCACCCGCTACAACAATCATTAACAGGGCAACTATCAGAACTTTCTTTAATTTTTTCATTTGCGATTTATTGTTTAATAATAATATCACAAAGATGTAGGGAAAAAACAAGGCTGCTCAGACAAGCAAGTGTCAGATACGGACAGGTGACAATGCTTATTGATGTTATGCGCTATGCGCTAATTTGGCCTATTCAAACACTCGCAAACTATTTATATATGAATTGGTTAAAAAAATTATTTCCGGCCCCGCCTTTTGGACCTTTCGTTCGTTTAGCTCACCGAACGGTCAGAATGCGTTTGGCTTCGGTCAATTTGATCGCTGTAAAACACGAAGCAGGGAATCATTCGTTTGGCCTGATGGACAAATCTATAAAAGCCAGGCAATTATATGCCGATAAGACAACGCGCGTACCAGCAAAAGACCTGAAGTGATAAATGATTTCTGCCCGACAGGAAATAATCCTACTTTGCCGGTTTCAACAGCTATCTAACTTATCATGTCTTACCTGTTTGCACAACACCTGCTTTTACGGATGCCGGTTAAAAGCCCGGCGAATTATGCCGATGACCCTCAATTTTTTTTGGACGAGCTTTTTTTCCGGCGGCAATAAAGATAGCTAACCCCGCTTTCTACGCTACCTTAGCGCGGCAGGATTTTCGGGCAGCCTATTTATCGGAAAAGGAGGCGAACATTTTACAAAAATATAGACCGTTATTGCTTCCGGCCAACTCCTTTAGGGCTTTTCTCTTGGCGAGCTAATGGCGATTCATTTCATTCTTTATAATTTTAGAAAAATGTTCGCGATAAGTAATGCCAATAGGTAACGGCATTTTATTAATAATAACTTTCGCTTTATCTATTACCTCAACATGTTTTAAAGAAATGATGTATGATTTATGAATACGAATAAACATGTTGGAGGGAAGCATTTTTACAATATCATTCATAGGAAGCAGCGGCATTATTTTTCCACTTTTAGTGTAAACTGTTATGTAATTTCCGCAGCCTTCTATATAAAAGATATCTTCATGCGCTACCCTGAACAATTGTGAGCCGCTTTTAATAAGAACAGACTTTTTATCCTGCGGTAACGGATGATTTATAGTTTCATCATCTTTTTTTAGCACGGAATAATTATTTGCCTTATTAACAGCCTTTAAGAACCTGTCATATTTTACAGGTTTTAAAAGATAATCTACAGCATTAAACTCATAACTTTCTGCACCATATTCGGAATAAGCCGTTGTAAATATTATCCGTGGCAGCACCGGCAATGACTTTAACAGTTCAATCCCTGATAGTTCGGGCATATTGATATCCAGAAACACCAGGTCTACCGGTACCTCCAGTAGAAATGCCATTGCCTTAAACGGATTGGTAAATCCTTCAACAAATTCTAAGAACGGCGTTTTTTGGATATATCCCGAAATAAGATCGAGAGCAAACGGTTCATCATCAATAGCTATACACTTCATAGAAATATCGGTTAAAGTTGCATCGTCAATTTTATGTGAAAAACATTATTATTATCATTAATTGCTAATGTATGTTGGTTGGGATAAAGAAGTTGCAACCTTTCACGCGCGTTTTTTAAGCCGATTCCGCAGCTGCGTTTATCCGTTGCAATGGCAAGGGCATTTTTTGTTTCAAGTGTCAACAAGTTAGCATTTAAGTTTATTATAATAGATGCATCTGATTTTTTACTCAATAAAATTCCATGCTTAAATACATTTTCAATAAATGGAATAAGGATCATTGGCGCTATTTTATAGTTCTCCCAATCGCCGTTTACCTTGTATTTTACCTGGCTTACTATTTCGGGCGCCAAGCGTTGTAACTGAAGGTTGATATAACTGTTAATGTAATTTACTTCATTTTCGAGCGGCACTTTTTCGCTGTTGCTTTCATATAAAACATAGCGCATAAGGCCAGAGAGCTTTTCAATAATATCAGCGGTTACGTTATCGCTGCTTTTAATTGCACTTGCGTAGGCCATATTTAAGGTATTAAACAAAAAGTGTGGGTTTATTTGACCACGCAGGTATTTTAACTCGGCCGTAAGATTTTCTTTTATGAATCGCTGCCTTATTATCTCGTCTTTAAACCATTGTTTAGTTAGCCCATAGCCTAACGATAACGACAATACGAACAGCTTGCTCTGCATATTCATTATTACTTCCGCAACCAAAGGTTCTTTTTCTGATGATAAAAGCGAGATGGCATAAAAATGGTCAAGAAATGAGTTTATCGCAACAACGCCAACGTATAATATAACCAGCCACAAAAAGTAAGTTTTATAACGCTGTTCCGAAATAAAACGGGGAATAAGATATAAGGCATTAAAATAAAACAGTGCAAGGTTTAGTGTTTCACTCCAGATTAATACAGGATAAATACTTCCGTGGTTTTTGCGGAATGGTCCTAACGTTTGGATTGTGCGCCATAGCGCAAAAAACAAACATCCCCAGATCAGAACATGGATAGCTGGTTCTAAATATTTTTTAATTTTAAATTCCTTTCTCATATATTTAAATATAGGGCAGCCAGATCAATAAACAGCGGGGTGTCGCTAATAATTATTCGTATGGGGCTATTGCATATTCGTATTGCATTGGTCAATTAAATCCCACATTCAAATAGCTTTTATAGTCGTTCAGATAATTGATTTTCCACAGCAATAAAATCATTTTTCTTTGCTTAAAATAATTTATACTCATTTCATGAAAGCAAAAATATTTCTCTCCCTTATGCTAATTTTCACAGGTTTATTGGCACATGGTCAAAGCAACACCCAAAGCAGGTTACGAGGGTCTTGGTTAGGTACGCTAACTATACCAAATGGAACAGTCCTCAGGATTGTGATGAATTTTAAATCGCACGACAAGCATGTTACAGGTTCTTTTGATGTGCCCGAACAAATGGTTAAAGATGGATTTATAGATTCTGTTTGGGTTGCGAAAGATAGTGTTTTTGCCGATTTCACCACCCGTTTAGGTAAAGGCGCGATATACAAAGGCGTATATCTCCCCGGAGATTCGGTTATCCAGGGAAACTGGATCCAAGGAGGTGCCCTTCCGCTCAACTTAAGACCCACTACTTATGTTTATACCCCCAAAACCAACCTAAACCCACAGTTTGATGGGTATAAAATAGTAAAGCTAATACAGAGCACACCCACCAAAGACCAACAGAATACCGGTACGTGCTGGAGCCACGCAACAACATCGTTTATAGAAACTGAAGCAATCAGGCTGGGAAAGAAACCGGTTGTCCTTTCCCCAATGTTCTTTGTTATTCCAACCGTAATAGATAAAGCCGAAAGATACATAAGGCTACAAGGCAATTTGTCTTTCAGTGAAGGCGATTTAACATTCAGCGCTTTAAAAGCTTATAAAGAATTCGGAGCAATCCCAGAGGCGGTTTATTCCGGTAAAATTGATACTGCATCAATTCACGAACACCTTAAAATGGAAAGCACCTTGAAAGAAAAACTAAAGGGTTATGTAGATGTCGGCCGTGGTAATATGACACCAGATGAATACAGGAGATCGGTAGCAGATATCATATACAAAACAATGGCGAAAGCGCCTCAGACATTTAATTACAATGGGAAGGTTTACACCGCAAAATCATTTGCCGAAGAAAAAATAGGCATAAATCCTGATAATTATATTGAGATCACATCATACACACACCACCCTTTTTACTCGAAGTTTGCTCTGGAAATAGGATCGAACTGGAATAACAACTCCTACCTGAATGTACCGTTGAAGGATTTTACCGCCATCATAGATCATGCCTTGTTAAATAATTATTCGGTTTGCTGGGATGGCGATATCCACGAAGGCTACGGCAACGGCTTTTGTAAATTAGACAAAAACGAGGAAATAACTCAGCGGGTTAGGCAAAAAGCCTTTGATAACTATACCACTCAGGACGATCATAATATGCACATCATCGGCATAGCTGACGATAGCCAGGGTAAAAGGTTTTACATTGTTAAAAACTCTTCCGCTGGTGCTGATTGTGGCGGTTATGTTTATATGTCAAAAGAATACCTGCTTTTAAAAACAATATCTGTGATGGTCCACAAAGATGCGATACCAAGAGCCATAACAAAAAAGTTAAAACCCGATTTATTATCCTCTAACTAAGTTTAAACAGACTTCCCGATTATAATGGCAATTGGGAAGTCTATGTCATTACTTTTAATCGCTGCATTTAGGGAAACAATTTCTGGCGAAAAAAAACACCTCTTAAATCATTATTTTAATTCTATCTACATACTTTATCAAATTTTTGAAATTATCAGGTAAGTCCTAACTTTTGAAAAAAACTTTCACGGTTAATCACTATACATCCTTTAGCGGAAGTATTCTGCATTAAAGATCCTTGCCCATGAGCCTGCTTAGATTTTCACGGTCATATTGAGATAGGTGGCAATTAACCTTACGGAGACTTTTCTGAACAGCTTCCGTCTGCATCGATCAGCAGACCCCGGAAGAAATGAGCTTGCAATACAAGCAGGCACAACCCTGCCACGTCAATAATGATAACGTCTTTTTATTGAAGTCGAACCGCTTGTTTAACAACTATATGGATTCGCTGCTGCCATACCTGGTCAACGGCGGGCATATAAGCCGCGACCTGGTCAGACTTAAGATCAGGGAGGCCATCCTCATATTTATGAACGTCAACCCGTAATTAAAGAACATCCTGTTTGATTTCCAGGAACCCGGTAAAATTGACCTGGAGGCTTACATGAATGAGCACTACCAATTCAACGGGGACCTGCAGCATTTCGCCTATCTGACGGGAAGAAGCTTGTCCACGTTTAAACGGGACTTTGAGCATATTTTTCAAATGACACCCAGCAGGTGGCTGGTCAATAAACGCCTCGGTGAGGCTCACTTCCTGCTCAAAGAAAAAAAGCGGAAAGCAACGGATATTTATATGGATGTTGGTTTTAAAGATTATTCCCATTTTTCAGGTCTTTTACAATCACCTTTAAAAATAAAGTCGGATACGCCGCCAATTAAATAACATTCAATTATTTCTTCGATGTCCTTCACCTGCTTGTTGAATTCAGCAATGTATTCCGCGTTCTGGACACTTAACGATACGGCACAAAAAACCATCAGTGGCAAACCAACTAATTTTCTATCAAGCAAAGCCACATAACGGGTAATAAAGCCGGCTTCCTCAAGGGCAATTATCCGTTTATAAACAGGTGTTTTAGTCATATTCAAGACGTCAGGCAATTGTTTAATATCAAATTTTGCATTCTGCTGCAAGTGTTTGAGGATCTGGATATCAACCTCATCTAGGTCCTTAAAATTATTTTTTCCTTTTGCTGTCTCCATGAAATACTTCCGTAGCGATAAATTCCTATTTTATTCAAAATTAAGGTACTAAAAAAGTAAGGTATTCGGTTGAATATCCGGCATGATGCATTGAAACCATGTGGACAATGGTTTTTTTTGGACGACCATTGCAACTCAAACAGATAAATATGAAAACTCTTAAGCTAAAGACACCTTTGCTGATACTATTTTGCTTTTTAATAACTGAAAGTATCTCATTTGCTCAGACGACAATCTTTCCGGCTGACACCGCAATCCACTATCAATACCTCAAAAACAACAGCCTGTTCCATAAAATTTCATGGGTAGACAAAAGCAATCAAACCACCAGGGAAGCTGTTTTAAACTTGGTTACGAGGATAGACTCAATAAAGCACACCATAACATATTTACAGATTAGGAATGATGGTAAAAAAGATTCCAGTGTAAGCGTTTTTCCCGGATTGATACCGATATCCCTTGTTTCAAAAGGGAATGATTTTAAAAACAAATATGACTACTACGAAGACAGAGTGGTGGTACACGCAGAAAAAAAAGGACAGCCAACCTTTGACGGCAGAAAATCTGTTAAAAAGGGCTACTTCGACAGTTATCTCAGCGAACTTATTTTAAGCACATTGCCCGTGGAAAAATTGCAGCCATTGCAATTTTACGTATTTGACGAGAACAAGCGTGACAGATCTCTCATAGAGATAACAAAGATTAACTTAGACGTGATCGCCGGGCCCAATGGGCATAACACACCTATATATATATTAAACGTAAAATCGGGAGCATTTGACTTCCTGGTTTTTTTGGATAAAGCGACCAGGCAGATGATTAAAACTGTCTATGGATTAAATACGGGCGGCTATTTTGTAAAAGAAAAGATTTGAGTTCGTGGGGACAGCCTAAAAAGTAATAGCGTGAATCACTAATTTAGGTGTCAGTCAGCAAGCTATTTCCAAAATAGAGCGGAGTGCTGAAGTAGAAGAGAGCGCCCTTGATAAGGCATTTTTGTACGACAAAAACATAGCGTGCTTTAAAAGGCGAAAAATAAAAAGCCAAACTGAGATAAAAATAAGGATATGGCATATAATTCATGAATAATCATGAACTTAGATAACAGTTGAACCTATTTTTAGGATGATTAAATGGTTGATTTCAAGCCAGTTTAAGCTATCTGTCTTTTCCGGATGTATAGGCTTGCATCGTTGGCCAGAATGACCACGCCGGTTTTCCTGTCAGGGCCGCCTGCATAAACACAACGCCCTGAGACCGGTGTCAGGGCTGCCCACCCTACGACATGATTATCGATTTCTGCTATAAACCTACAGCTTTTTAAATGTTCCTCGTCCCATTCAGCTTAAATTTTCTTCGTCCTATTCAGCCCATGTTGGCACTTCTTGTTGAAATGTGGCATTACCCGTATTAATTCCATCTTTGTAGATTTCAGCAATAATTTGCCAGTCCTCTGCATTCATTGTTCTAATCGAGATTTCGTTTGTTGTCATAAATTCAGTTTATCTTTAATTATTCAATTCTTTTTTAATTAATTGTGATTGTTTATTCAATTCCGATATGTGATTCTTTCACATTCCCCGCTTGGTAGCAATCTGGATCGTCGTGATTATGTACAACGCTATCAATGGCTTTTTCTATACATACAAAGTCCCCGGCTGAAAAAAAGTAGCGGATTTGCTTGTCTCGGTAGTATCTAACCGATTTTTTTTGACAGCCCAATGCTTGCCTTCGGAATATCCATTTTAGGGCCATATAAAGTGTGAAATTCACCTCCCCAGAAGCTGGCCATTTGGTTTCCAGGCAGAATGATCATGGGCCGGAAGGGCTGACACAGTTTATTTTACAGACCCTAACACGTTTAAGGACGTGCCTTGGGCGAATAAGAAGTATAACTCAATTCTTCTGAGTTGGCCTTGTGGCCACAGCTCTTACCTCTACCGTGCCGCCACTTTCCAATGTCGGACATTCTTTAGCTAGCTCGATGGCCTGCTCTATGCTTTCTGCTTTAATAGTTATAAAAGAGATAACGATCTTGCTTTCATTAGTAACCTCTTCTTTTTTGACCATACCTTCCTTACCGGAAACTTCAAAACTTTCGTTATCAAGGATATAGCTAGCGTCAAGGTGTCCTTCTTTAGCCCATCTTGGGATGATTAATGCCCATTTAGGTCTTACTATGGCTAAAAGTTCAGGTGTAATCGGTACGTTTTTCAAGATCAATACATACTCTTTCATAAGACTGTTTGTTTTTGTTGATAAATTAGTTGGTTTAAATTTTGCTGTGAAAACACCCGGGTCGTAAGCGCGGTTAAAATAAAAAGGACAGTGATCAGAAACTTCTTCATTTTGCTTTGATTTGTTGGATACAAAACTAAATGGGGGAGGCTATGAGAAATTGTATAAAATCACTTATTACCAAAAAGTCGGTGATTTAAAAAAGGATTGTGGCGTTTGCCCTGTGAATGCTTTAAAGTCTCTAATGAAATGTGCCTGATCAAAATAACCGGCCTGATAAGCGGCGTCCGCAAGACTACCTGGGGTTGAATATTGTGAAATCAAAGTTTTCAGCCTAATTATGCCGGAGAAACGTTTTGGGGAAGTCCCTACGATGTGTCTGAAACGTTTTTCAAACGGATTACGGCTGATTGGCAAAACGGTGAGCAGATCTTTGATTTTCAGATTCCCTTTTGCCTGTTTCATTTGCTGCAGCGCATAAATTACCATCTGGTCTGGTTTAGAGCGCCTACTTAAATAGAGAAGGAAGCGTTCAACCATTGTCACCCTGCTCTGGTTACTTTTGGCTTCTGCCAGTTGTTCCTCTAATTCACGAACAAAAGTGGGGGAGATCAGTTGATCAAGGGATATGCTTAGGTTAAAAAGCTCTTGTAGTGGTTCTTTAAAAAAAGCCGCCGCCCCGCCCTCAGTAAACATAACCAGTAACGTTGCCGAATCCTCAGCATAAGCAAGGGAACGGCCGGATTGCTGAATTCCGCTCATAACAGATAGCGGGAAACTTCTATCGTTGTTGCCATTGGCAACTTTTCCTTTGAACCGGAACACCATTACCATAGAGGTATCCGGCAAGACTCTGTTGACCATTGCCTGCTTACTTTCAATAATCATAAAACATTTGATATAAGACTTAAATATCTCAGCGGGCAAATACTTTTCAATTTTCATTTTTTAATGTTTAGTCATTACAGAATCCGAAAAAGAAAAACTAACATAACGAATTAATTTATATGATGATGGGATAACTTAGAAAGTTTACCTGGAAAAAACAGGAGACAAAGTATGAAAATCAGTGATTTTTTACAATCCAAAGGCTTGCTTATCGGATAATTTAGGTGGAGAAGAAAATAAATGAAGGCAAACTAATAGAAGCGATGTTCACAGGTAAAGATCAACGCACTGCTTTTATCAAGATTAAATGTTGCCGTCCTTAATTTTTACTGAATTTCGCTTTATTTTGTATACAAAATGAAAAAATAATCGCTTTTGGTGCGTCCCGAGGGAGTTTAGGGTAGTCGGGCACAATGAGTTAGTAAATGATTTTATACAATTTATTAACAGGACAACCTCGTAGCTTTGCAGAACGGAAGGACGGCGATGTGTTAATTACGTAATTGTATATCGGCTTACCTGGTATATTAAACAAATCATAATGAAAGGGATAGATTTTCAAACTGTAGATTGGAATCAGATAACTGCCACTGAACACAATGGAGAAACAGGAGTAGCTTATTGGCAAACCAAGGTTTTTGACGAATTAAGATTAAGGATTGTTCAGTATTCCGCAGGATATTTAGCAGATCATTGGTGTAAGAAAGGACATGTTGTTCATTGTTTGGAAGGTGAATTTGTTAGCGAACTTCAAAATGGAGCGCAGTTTACATTGACCAAAGGAATGACCTATATCGTATCTGACGAACTAAGTACTCATCGTTCCATCTCTAAAACAGGCGTTAAACTGTTAATTATAGATGGAGAATTCCTGAGTTCCCCAAGTTGATTTTTAACAATGACAAAGACTAGAGAATGAATGAAAAATCATTAAAGGCATTAAATTTTAAAGATATATACTGTTGCAGTTGGTCGACTAATTTTTGATCAGATAAATTCAAGCCATTAATACTATCTTAATTCAATAGACAATGCAATACAAACCATTAATTGAACAATCAACCCCCCATTAATACATCATGAAAGCAGTAGTTCTGTATCAAACGGGAAAAATTCCGGAATATGTTACTTTTCCTGACCCGATTGCAGGTGAGAATGAGCAGATTATTTTCGTAAAGGCAGTATCTATAAAAAATTTAGATAGGATGAGGGCAAAAGGTGAGCATTATGATCCGTATAAAAAATTCCCGGTCATAGTAGGCGTTGATGGTGTGGGTGTATTGCTTGATGGAACCAGGGTCTACACGGGATCAAAATATGGCATGATGGCTGAAAAGGCCGCTATATCGTCAAGAATGATGGTCCCCTTGCCTGATGGCATAGATGATGTTACTGCCGCGGCTATTGCAAACCCAGCGGTCTCCGCATGGTTATCGCTAGAATGGAAAGGGCGGCTTCAAAAAGGTGATTGTGTATTAATTTTAGGAGCGACGGGTGTTACGGGTAAACTTGCGATCCAGATCGCGAAACACTTGGGAGCCGGCAAAATAGTGGCCTTAGGACGGAATCCTGAAGCGCTTAATACTTTGAAAGATTTGGGTGCAGATGTGGTTATCTCGCTTAATCACCCGGATGAGGATATCAAACATTCAATAGCTGAGGAAGCAAAGCGACAACCTTTTGACCTGGTATTGGATTATTTATGGGGCAAACCAGCGGAGTTACTGCTTGAGGCCCTCAAAGGGCACGACCTGCATGCGGAATCGCATTTTACCCGTTACCTGCAAATAGGAGAAATGGCGGGTGCAAGTATAAATCTGGATGCTTCCATATTAAGAAGCTCATCCATTGAAATTTCAGGAGTAGGCGGAGGAAGCGTTCCGATGGAAGTTTTGGCAAAAATCCCCCACGGAATATCTGCCAAAAGTTTTTAACCTGGCAGCAGAAAGGAAATTATTAATAGATACGGAAACAATGAAATTAAATGAAATCGAAGCAGCCTGGCAAAGAACGGATCTCCCCGGAAAACGATTGGTGATTATTCCTTAAGGAATTACTTGCAGAAGGACTTTTTAAGGGTGCTCTTGTGCATTAGAGAAGAGGGAAGGTGCAATTATGAAGTTTCCGGCACATCATGGCCTTTTTCCTTTGAAAAAAGCCTTGACAACCAATGCTTAGGCCCATACAACCCAACCCTAATGCCGAAACGTCAAGGTCACTGTTTCCTAATTTCCGTATTTCCTCTTTTATGGTTTATTTATTGATTAACAATTATTGATTAAATGTTGTCGTCATACGCGAGTGAGATCGACAGATCACGATAAGCGTTGATTTGTTGCTGAAGAACTGAGATTACATGCTCTGCAGTGCCAATAGCATCTGCACCGGCGATAAAACGGCGGGGCGGCTGCTCATGGCTTGAGATGGTGATCAAAGCCTGGGCCAGTTTGATTGGGTCGCCGGATTGCTGACCGTTCTGGCTTTTCCAGAAGGCCAATTGCTGTGTCCTGCGCTCATTATAGTCTGCAATAGGTTGCTCGGCGAAGTCCGTTGATTCGTCGGTAAGGAGTTCCGTGCGGAAGAAGCCCGGGTTAACGATGACAGTATGAATGCCAAAGGGTTCCACTTCAGCCTGCAATGCTTGCATCCAACCTTCTATTGCAAATTTTGATGCGCAGTAAGCGGCACAAAACTCAACCCCAATTAAGCCGCCACTCGACGATATCGTGATGATCTGGCCCGAGCGTTGGGTACGCATCACCGGCAGGGCAGCCCGTGTCACGTTCATTGGGCCTAACAGACTTACACTTAGCTGCTTTTCTATTTGCTCCGGCGTCAATTCCTCAAAATAGCCTTCATAATAACTTGCGGCGTTGTTAACCAACACATCTTTGCTTCCGAATTGCTGAACCGCAGCTTCTACTGCAGACTTTGCATCGGCGTAGCTGGTAACGTCCAGTTTCACAACCAACAGATCCTTGGATTCTCCAACGGCCTGTGCCACTTTTTCAACATTACGGCCGGTAGCTACCACTTTATGGCCGGCAGCAAGGGCTGCCTTCGTTATATCAACACCCATTCCGCGCCCCGCGCCGGTGATGAACCAAACTTTTTGATCGC
>JAQBNZ010000046.1 GCA_028288285.1 Mucilaginibacter sp. | reverse complement strand
TTAGAGGATTTGAAGAAAATAACATTTTGAATTTTTGTATTTATATTGGTTCGAGCCCGCTCTCAGGAGAATATCTATGAAGTATAAACATAAAATGATCAGCTATCAATCTCGAATTTGCAATTTGATCCCATTAGTCGGTTTTAGTAAATAGATAGGTAGCTCCTCCCTGGATTAAAGTGAAAGTTTTTTTAGCTGGCTCAAATTGCAAAGTAATGCCAGCAGCAGCAAAAGAAAATTTATTACCTCCTTTAGCTTCCAGCGGAAATGCCCTCTGACCAGTGGCTTGCGCAAACAGCAAAGTGTTGTTTTTAGTGATAGCAATCTTTAGTGGCATTTGGGTACTGGTATACTTACCGACATATTTATCAAGGTCAGCCGTATTTAGTGTAATTGTTTTAAACTCAGGGATTGCAAACGGTCAGTTAAAATAAATACTTAATGCACCTAAGACAACATCATTGGTTGAATACCTAACACCATTGGAAATATAGGCTACAGCCAGCTTATCCTCCGGAAGGTAAATAAGCAAACTGGAAAATCCGTCGATGCCTCCGGTATGTCCAAAACCTTTTTTATCATAAAACGGAATCGTGAACATGGCCATACCATAGTTGTCCTTCATCGTTTTCATCAGCTCTAAACTAGCCCGGCTAATGAGTTTGCCTGCAAAAAGCGCATTTATAAATTTAATCAGGTCAGTCGGCGTGGATACAACAGCCCCAGCCCCGCCAGGAATACTCATATCCGTTTCAGGTATTTGTGTCCATTGCCCTGAATAATTGTAGGAATATGCTTCATTTTTGGCTGGGTTGGCTTTGGTGCCGTAATAAGTGTCTGCCAAGCCTATTTTTGAGGTGACGCGTTTTTTCAATTCTTCGGCATAGGTTTTACCAGTCAATTTTTCAATGATATAACCCAGTAACACGAAATTGGTATTGCTGTATTGGGCCTTTGCATCCGGTTCAAAATCGGGTTTCTGCTTGGCAAAGATGGCGATCATTTCAGCTTCTGACTTAGGGACGGCCATATATGTGGTATAAAGCGAGTCATTCGTAAAGTTATGAAGACCGCTACGGTGGTCAAGCATTTCTCCTATAGTGATCTTTCCGGCATTAGGGAGTTGTGGGAAATAACTAGCCAAAGGTGTTTCAAAGCTAAGCTTATCTTCATCGATCAATTGGAAGATCATAGTAGCGGTAAACATCTTACTGATAGAGCCTATCCGGTATTTAGTTTTAATTGTCGCTAGTGTTTTTAACCCTTCATTCACTTGACTATAACCGATGGCGTTTTGATATACCAACACGCCATTGGCAGCTATGGCGATACTACCCATGTTTTCATCATGCGTGTTCAGCGCGACAAAAAAACTGTCTAACTTGGCTTTATTAAAAGTTTGAGCATGAGTGCAACTTTGTAAAATCAGGAACAACAATAAAAGATTGGGTCTTTTTTTAATCATTGCGTTGGAGTCTAGAAGATAAAGATAGGATTTAATTACGTAGTAGACGCTTCAAAGGGTAGATGCCGGGTGTCTATAAAAGAATTACCACTGCGCGGGTTTTTGATATGCCCGAAATGCGGTTATATGCTCACTAGTAGCGCTTCAAAGGTTACAACAGGCATTACCATTATTTAGCCTATGGTCGGTGTTATCCGCACCACCTTGTATTAACTCTATCAAACAAGAAAAGCCTTCGATTTCTCGAAGGCTTTCTGCAATGTAGCCGAGGGTGACAGATTTTCAAACCAATTTGTGGAAGATTTAGGGCGTTTAAGCCGAATTGATAAACTTTGAGTGATTTTGAAAATCTTTCATTGTATCAATAACCTTTTAAGCAAAATACATAGAAAGATCATTGTTAAAAAAAACGCATCAAATCCCAATGATCAAGCGTAGTATCTAAAATCAAATCATCCAATATCGTTGCAAAAGCCTCTTTGAAGTAGTCTCCTTTATATTCAGGAGGATAGTTTTTAAAAGTAGGAACGTGATGGGTAATCAAGTCCATCATTACAGTTGCCATCGCCCCATCAAACAAAAATTAATCACCCAAAATACAACCTATTCAATTTTTACTTATTTTACCTGGGCAATGACCCAAACCCCAATTTATCTCAAATCAAAAAGCCATTATGAAATCCTCGACGGGTTACGTGGTGTGGCCTCTATTCTGGTAGTTATATTTCATGTATTTGAAACTTACTCCGGCGATCGTTTTCACCAGGTAATTAATCACGGCTATTTGGCGGTCGATTTCTTTTTCTTATTGTCGGGCTTTGTGGTAGCTTATGCATATGATGACCGCTGGCACAAAATGACCCAGTGGGATTTTTACAAACGCCGCCTTATCCGTTTGCAGCCTATGGTAGTTATAGGTACTATAATTGGCGCATTGCTTTTTTACTTCCAGGCCGGAGCATCGATGCCGCTCGTTGCTGCAACGCCTGTTTGGAAGCTGCTGCTGGTGATGGTGGTTGGCTTTACCATGATCCCGCTGCTTCCCTCAATGGATATCCGCGGCTGGAAGGAAACGCACCCATTGAACGGCGCCGCATGGTCGCTTTTGTACGAATATATTGCCAATATTCTTTATGCGGTGCTGATCCGCCGTTTCTCTAAAACGATGCTTACCGTATTTGTCATATTATCGGCCTGTTTGCTCGTTAATTTTTTAGTATGGGGGCCGCAAGGCGACGTTATTGGCGGCTGGACCATTGATAAAACGCAGGTTAGTATTGGCTTTATACGTTTGCTTTATCCGTTTTTCGCGGGAGTATTGTTGATGCGTATGGGCAAACTGATACATATTAAAGGAGCGTTTGCAGTTTGCAGTTTACTTATTATTGTTTTTTTATCCGTTCCCAGGATTGGGGGCGCCACACATTTGTGGATGAACGGTATATATGAATCATTTGTTATCATCGTTATTTTTCCGCTTATTGTATCTATTGGTGCAGGAGGGAGTTTAATCAGCAAAAGTTCCATCAAGGTTTGCAAGTTTCTCGGGGCCATATCGTACCCGCTTTATATCACCCATTATCCGCTGATGTATCTGCATATTGCATGGGTAAACAATAATAAAGTACCAATGGCCCAGGGCCTTTTGGGAGGCTTTGGATTGGTAATTATTGCTATAGCCATAGCATGGGTGAGCCTGAGATTTTACGATGAGCCCCTTCGTGAATGGCTTAAAAAGCGTTTCCTGATGAAAAAAGTTATCACCGAACCATTCTTATCAAAACAAAAAATCCCTCAGTAATTAAACTGAAGGATTTAAGAAAAGTAGCGGGGAGCAGGATCGAACTGCCGACCTTAGGGTTATGAATCCTACGCTCTAACCATCTGAGCTACCCCGCCTTAATTTGCCTTTAAACAAGGGCTATTAAAAAAGGTTTGCAAATATAGCAGAAATTCGTTTCCTTTAGAAAAAATGTTAATATTGGCTTATTAAAGCATCCAACCTGGCCCCATATGTCTGAAAAGAAAAAATTTACTATTGAGTATGAAATTAAGTCGTCTCCAAGGATATTGTATACCTTTTTGAACGAGCCGAATGGTTTAACTCAATGGTTTGCAGATGATGTAAACGTACG
>JAQBNZ010000042.1 GCA_028288285.1 Mucilaginibacter sp. | reverse complement strand
CTAACGATGCTCAATACTCAATGATTATTTTATATGGAGCAATGGCCAGCTTTGTAGTGCTGGAAGGTCGTTTCTTTAAAAACATAGCCAGTAAGGAATATATGCTTGTTGGTGTAATTTTGCAGATCGGAACCTGTTACTGGTGTTACCTTACTCACTCGTTTGTGGCACTTTTAGCAATGAGATATATACAGGGGCTTTTAATCTCTGCAACTTTCAGCATAACGCTTACTTTAATATTTAGCAGGCTGCATAGCGAACGATCCAAAGAAATTGGATATTCTATTGTTTATTGTATCCTTTTATGTGTTGCTCCCTTAACTACCCTTATTACAGCTGCTATTATTGATACTTATAATTACAATGTAATTTACAAATGCGCTATGTATTCCTATGTTCCGGGTGCTGTGCTAATGTTCTTTATAATGAATAATGTAAGGTTCAACAAAAAGCTGCCCTTATACCGGCTTGACTGGCCAAGCTTTGTTGTTTATTCGTCCGCCTTATGCCTGATCGGATATGTGCTTACCTACGGGCAACAGTATGAATGGTTAGACGATTCTCGTATCACTTTTGGAATTATAGCCATTGCATTTCTTTTTATTGTTTTCGTTATCAGGCAGCTAAGCTTAAAAAAACCTTACTTATATATGGCAGCTTTTCGGCATCCTAAATTCATACTGGGAGCCATACTGCTTTTTATATTTTACATTGTAAGGGGATCTTTTGGCATAACTACTTCTTTTATGGGTGGCGTTTTAGGGTTAGATCCTATTCATATTGGCTATTTGCTGCTTTATAATATTGCAGGAATTATTGTTAGCGTAATCATTGCATCGAGGCTGGTACTGTTAAAGAAATCCACCCGCTTGATCTTTATTTGTGGGTTTGCCATTTTGCTCATCTTTCATGTATGGATGTTATTTGTGTTTAACACGCAGGTAGATACATCGGACTTAATAGTTCCATTAGTTTTGCAAGGAATGGGAGCCGGTATGCTGATGGTGCCAATCATTCTTTTCACCGTTTCTGCGTTACCTTCCAATTTTGGCAACACCGGATCAGCAGTAGGCATCGTTGTTCGCTTTCTCGGTTTTTCCAGCAGTATTGCTATAATTAACTTTTTTCAGCTTTACGGTCAGCGTAGTCATTTGAACCGCTTCCAGGACAATTTAAGTGCCCTCGATCCGATTGCAGTTCAAAAACTGACAAACTATAAACTGGCACTAATCAATCGGGGTGCGGCACCTGAGCAGGCCATTAAAATAGCGAACGGGCTTTTTAACAAAGGCATAGGTGTACAGGCGCAACTAAAATTTTCTGTAGATTATTATCACTGGATAAGCTGGCTCATTGTAGGTACAATTTTATTAATTGCACTGTTCCCTTGGGTTGGCAAAATCACTATCAATATAAAAGCTAACAAGCCTGCTCCGGTTACCTTCTAAATTACTATTAAACTGATGCCCAACAAACAACTCTTTCGATTTTCAAATATGGCACGCAGGTTAAACTCTGATTCTTTTTATTCTTGTTTTTTATCCTGAAACATTCCGGCACCGGTGAAAACTTTAGGAAGAAAAGAAACCACACCGCTTATCCCCGCTACCAGCGCAATTATTTGTTTGAACATGGCTTCCTGGGTAAAAAAGATAAATACAGCTATGGATAACAATAATATTAGCAATGGAACCTTAAATGCCTTCCAAGTGGAATTTTCGTGAAACGTTTTGCTCAAAATGGAAAACTCATCTTTATTCTTAGTTGTTAGCAAATATGCTCTGAAACTAGGGCTAAATAATCTAACATAGTCTTCATCAACTACTAACACACCTCTTTTTATAAGCTCATTGATTTCCGAGGTGTTTTTATGATTCATCAATCCATCTCGTGCAAAATCAAACAGCAAATACTTTTCCTTCTCTGAGCATTTTTCCCAGACGCCGTCGTATAGCTTCTCGTATTTCTTTCCTTCATCAATAATTCTCATCTCATCACCGCTCAAATCCTGACTGCTGTTGCAAGTTGCCAGACTATGTTCCCCAACTTTACTATTGTTAGCTTTAACAGCCCCATTTGTAGCGGCATAAAATTTATTTATAAGAGAATCTTTACTGTCCGCCGGTGCTGTACGCAAATATTTTGTTAGAAATACAAGATCCACATTTATTCTTATCCATTTATACACCGCCCATATCAGGAAACCTGCGAATAAGAATATCCATATGGCTTGCAGCCACCCTCCCGGATTTAATAAGTAGGAATCCGGTATTATGGAAATAATATGCATAAATGTACCATGCCGGCGAGTTGACTTAGACCAAAAATGGAGCGAATCCTTTTTTATTTTCGAGTACCAGGCACCATCGGAAGCACTGTCAGGTAGAGAAGGATATAAGGGAGGAGCGTCATAATAATACGAGTTAGCTACTTTATCAGCCATAGTGAAATAAAATTTCCCATTTTTATCCCATCTTCCCGTATGCAGGAAACTGCCTGGATCCCTCCATTTGATAGAATCACCATAAATAGTATACACCCAGTTTAGATCTTGCGCGGCAGAATTTAAAGAGTCATTCGTTCTTATAATTGCTCCTCCTATACTTTTACCCCTTTCATTCATAGTTAAGCGTAAGTAAATCTGCTGTTTTTTTACTGATTGAATTATCTCCTGTTTATGTGCATACCAGGAATACACTATTGCCGGTAAACACGACAAGCAAATAATCAGGGCAGTAATCATCCAGCTATAGTTAGCAACATATGATTTTATTGGTGACTTATTGAAGCTGAAACGTGACTTATTTTTCAACAAAACATGCACCACCATTAAGGCATTAAGAAAACCTTGAAAAAGCAGAAAATGGTATGTAGCCGGAAAATGGGTTAACCTTGTATAAAAGAAAAACAGAAGACTGATAAAAAAATGCGCTCCAATCAGGTAGCATACTTTCTTTTGGGCCAGTGTTAACTCTTTCCACCGCACAGTGCTCATTGGATGCAAAACGGTAGTACGGATAATGAATAAGGCCGTAAACAGATTTAAGGGAGTAAATAATGCCAGCGTAAAGCCAACGTAGCTTATTTGCGGAAATAACAAAAGAAGCGATAAAATGATTAGCGCGTAAACTGTTAGAAAGAGAAAGCTCCGATAATAAAATATTGACTCTTTTTCCTGTGGTATTATCCAGCCTAAAGAATCCTTGAAAGAACATATTAGTGGGTAGTAATAGAAGCCCTTTCGCATAAATGCTAAGGACAGACCAGTGGTAATAAGAAGAGAGATGAAG
>JAQBNZ010000022.1 GCA_028288285.1 Mucilaginibacter sp. | reverse complement strand
TAGCAGGGGCAATTTCGGTTAGTTTATATTTGCCACCCATATGCGCATAAAACATTGGTGTTTTTAGGCGTAATGAACTACTGTCGGCATTAGCGGTTGAAATTAAGCTAACAGAATCCAGATTAATCCGGGTGCCATTATTATTTATTAACAGGTTAGTCGCTAAAATATTAGCGTTCAAATAGTCCGGATCTGCAGTTGGTACATCCGCTACTATTTTACCATGAAAACGCATAGGGTTTTTAGTAAAGTGCAGGTTTTGCATATTAATGCTGTCCACCATTAACGTAGCATTTACCGATGGATATTTTTTGTTCATGTTGGCCTTAGCATCCAGACTAAAGTTAATGTTAGGGTCAACCATACGGGCGTTGGTTACATAACTGCCATTGTGTGCTGTGCCCTTCATTACCAAATTTTTATAATTGTAGCCTTTAACATAAGCACTGGCCACATTGCCGCTAAACTGCAAACTGGCTGTTTTAGGATCAAGTCCGGCACCACTTATATTGGCCGACAGGGTAATCATGCCCACGGTTGCAGGTTGTTTGGTTAATGCGCCAACATTAAGGTTGTTGGCTTTTATGTTGGCCGAATACGTTTCGCTGCCTTTATATTTGCCGCTTTTCATGGCGGCCACCAAATCAACCGCGCCATAGCTGCTGCGCAGGTTCATTTTGGTATTAAAGTTTTTCATGGTTCCTTTAAATGTACCCTTTAGGTCCATATTATCGGGAATGCTTACAGTAACGGGGATAGTGCCTTTAGGGGCTAGCCTTACAATATCATAACGGCTGGTGCGGAAATCATTTATTGTAAGATCAAAATAAGCCTTAGTTACATCAGGCAGACCCCGCATGGTGGCAGATGCTTTTACATAGGTGTTGCCAAAGCCGCTTAGTTCAATATTAGGAATGTGCAGATTGTTAACTGTACCTGTAACCCTGCCGTTTATTTTAAGTGTATTATTTGGCGACGATTTAAACGGCTCCATTGGGGCCATGGTAGGCATTAGCAATAAAATATCTTTGAGGCTTAATTTACTGCCATCTAAATTGGCGTTGATGCTCAATTTGCCTAAATTTTTAGTGACCGATGCTATAGACGGGTACCCAACCTCTAATTCTTTTTGAATAACAGATTGTGGTGTTTCTACCAACAG
Source organism: Mucilaginibacter sp. (assembly GCA_028288285.1). Lineage (GTDB taxonomy): Bacteria > Bacteroidota > Bacteroidia > Sphingobacteriales > Sphingobacteriaceae > Mucilaginibacter. The sequence goes on along the minus strand of JAQBNZ010000022.1, from coordinate 9,081 downwards.
GTCTTTCAAATAAGCATTCTTTGGTCCGTAAAAAAACGCAGTATGAAACTTGTTTATCTTTAAACCGCTTTTTTCGCTGAAGGTAAAAGAGTTGATCTTTCCCGACAGGCTATCCGGGTTGTAGGCTATATTCTCCGCATCGGCACTAAGATTTTGGATGCTCATGTGGGCAAAATCTAATCCACGGGGCAATGCTTTTTGCGCGTTGTTATCAAATTTAATGTTATCGTTATTAAAGGTGACTTTGCCTAAAGCGGCGGTCCAGCCTTTAGTGGTTTGCTTAACAGATACCAGTGTATCCAGTTTCTTAACCGCTTTTACAGCGGCTTTTACTACAGTTTGGGGTTTGGCAAAAGTTAGCCTGGCCTTTGTATCATCCAGTTGGATAGATCTGATACCTACATGCTGGTTTTTCAGGTCTATTTTATCCATATTCACCAAAAATTTACCCAGATTAACATTGGCGGCCATTTCCTTGCTGCGGTAATCAACCTTAACCTTATCTACATTAATCTCACCCAGACTTAAATCCATATTAAGTGGTTTAACCGCAGTATCAACAACGGCAGTTTGCGCTATTGATGAACCGGCAGGCGTTTGTATAATGCGGGCATTAACACCACTCAGGTTTATTTTAGGTATGGTAAACTTCATTTTATCCATATCAAAATCCGTGATACGTGTATCAAAATGGCCCAGCAAGAACTTAACATCGTTGCCGGTGGTTACATCTTTATAAGCAACATTGATCCTGTCTAAAATGATCTTGTCTATAGAGAACTTCATGGTAGAGGTGGTGTCCTGCGGTTTAACTACCTTTTTTTGCTGACTTGCAAAAGCCTTAATAATGTAATCGAAGTTAAACAGGCTATCTGGGCCGCGGCTTATTTTGGCGGTAATGCCTTCAAGGTTTATTTCGTTTATTTCTACCTTGTTTTTAAGTAGTTTCATTAAGGTGATATCCACCTTTAATTTATCACCGGCTATAAGAGTATCTTTCTTCTGATCTTCAAAATAAACATCCTCAAGCACAAGCAGTTTAGGCAATCCCAGGCTAATACGACCTATCTCTACCTTAGTATGTATTTTATTTTGTAAATAGGTTACAGCTTTATTTTTAGCGAAATTTTGCACAGCAGGTACCTGTATCAAAATAACTACAAGCAATATCAAAAAAATGACACTTGCAATTATCCAAAGAATAGTTTTTAGAGCTATACGTCCAAATCGTTCCAAATTCGTAAAAGTTAGTGTTACTGCAAATTACTGCAAATAATGTGCTAATGTGAAGCCTTTCAAACTTTTCAACAAAGCACGTCATCAATTTGTTTTTTGGTAGATTTGTATCCTTCACGATATAGTAGACAGAGATTTAATATGCCCGATTTTTCGCATTTACACGTACATACCCAATTTTCGTTACTTGACGGTGCCGCCGATATAACCAAACTATACAAAAAAGCAGCAGCAGATGGTATGAAAGCCCTGGCCATTACAGACCACGGGAATATGTTTGGTGCGTTTAAATTTGTTGCCGAAGCGGGTAAGCATGGTGTTAAACCTATTGTAGGCTGCGAGTTTTATGTGGTTGATGACAGGCATAAAAAACAATTTACCAAAGAGAAAAAAGATAAGCGTTACCACCAGCTAATGCTGGCCAAAAATGCCGAAGGTTACCAAAATCTTATAAAGCTTTGTTCTTTAGGTTATATGGAAGGCCTTTACAGCAAATGGCCGCGTATAGATAAAGAACTGATATTAAAATATCACAAAGGGATTATAGCTACAACCTGTTGCCTGGGTGCATCTGTACCGCAAGCTATTTTAAGAGATGGCGAAGCTGCTGCCGAAATTGAATTTAAATGGTGGCTTGACCTTTTTGGTGAGGATTTTTATATTGAGATGCAGCGCCACGATATTCCTGAGCAGAATACTGTGAACCTGGTGCTGATGAAGTTTGCCAAAAAGTATAATGTTAAAGTTATATGCTCAAATGATTCGCACTATGTAGATCAGCAGGACTCTAACGCGCATGATATTTTGCTTTGCGTTAACACAGGCGATTTACAAAGCACCCCAATAGCTACCGACGAAGAAGGTGGTAAGGGTTATCGTTTTGGTTTTACCAACGACCAGTTTTACTTTAAAACGCAGGCCGAAATGGGTAAGCTGTTTAGCGACATCCCCGAAGCGTTAGACAATACCGGCGAAATAGTTGATAAGGTTGATGTACTGAAACTAAAGCGGGACATATTACTACCCAACTATGTTATTCCGCCGGAGTTTAAGATACATAGTGACATGGTGCCCGATGCTGATACCCTTAATCAGTGGGAGTATTTAAAGCACCTCACCTTTATGGGTGCCAAGGAGCGTTATAAAGATATTAGTCCGGAGGCCGAGGAGCGCATAAACTTTGAGCTTTTCACCATCCGCACCATGGGGTTTGCAGGGTACTTTTTGATAGTTGCCGACTTTATAAAAGCGGGCCGTAACATGGGCGTATTCATTGGCCCCGGCCGTGGTTCGGCAGCGGGATCAGTGGTGGCATACTGTACGGGTATTACCAATATCGACCCATTAAAGTATAACCTCCTGTTTGAGCGTTTCCTTAACCCTGATCGTAAATCAATGCCCGATATTGATACGGACTTTGATGATGCAGGCCGCCAAAAGGTTATTGACTATGTAGTTGAAAAATATGGAAAGAATCAGGTAGCGCAAATTATTACTTACGGTTCAATGGCTGCCCGTACCAGTATACAGGATGTGGGCCGCGTATTGGATATGCCTTTATCTGATGTTAACGCCCTGAAAAAGCTGGTACCTGATACATTGGGTATCAACTTAAAAACCGCTATTGAGCAGGTGCCCGAGTTGCAGGCAATTTACAAATCTGCCGACCTGAAAGGTATTGTGCTTCGCGAGGCTGAAAAGCTGGAAGGATCGGTACGTAATACAGGTGTGCATGCGGCAGGTATTATCATTGCCCCTTATGATTTAACGGATATTGTGCCGGTTGCTACTGCCAAGGATTCTGACTTGTTGGTTACCCAGTATGATGGCCGTGTTATTGAGGATGCCGGTGTAATTAAGATGGACTTTTTAGGCCTTAAAACGCTTACCATTATTAAGGACGCACTAAGGTTGATAAAGCAAAATCACGGGCGCGAGATTGATATAGATTATATCCCGCTGGATGACCAGAAAACCTACGAGCTTTACCAGCGTGGCGATACCAACGGTACGTTCCAGTTTGAAAGCGACGGTATGCAAATGTACCTGCGCGATCTTAAGCCCGATAAGTTTGAGGATTTGATAGCCATGAACGCCCTGTACCGCCCGGGGCCGATAGAGTACATTCCTAACTTTATTAAGCGTAAACATGGTTTAGAGCCTATTGTATTTGACCTTGCCGATATGGAGGAATACCTGGGCGAAACCTATGGTATTACCGTGTACCAGGAACAGGTGATGCTTCTGTCGCAAAAGCTGGCGGGCTTTAGTAAAGGTGATGCCGACGTTTTACGTAAGGCAATGGGTAAAAAGCAAATTGAGGTACTGAACAAAATGGAAGCCCAGTTCATGGACGGGGCTATTGCTAAGGGCCATCCTAAAGATAAGCTGACCAAAATATGGAATGACTGGAAAGCCTTTGCCCAGTACGCGTTCAATAAATCTCACTCTACCTGTTATGCTTTTGTAGCTTATCAAACAGCCTATTTAAAAGCGCACTACCCGGCAGAATATATGGCAGCGGTTTTAAATAACCAAAACAACATGGAGAAGATAACCTTCTTTATGGAAGAATGCCGCAGAATGGGTGTACAGGTGTTAGGGCCAGATATTAACGAGAGCGACATGGCATTTGCACCCAATAAAAAGGGAGTGATCCGTTTTGGATTAACCGGTGTAAAGGGCGTGGGTGATAAAGCGGTTGAAAGTATTATAGAAGAACGTTTAGAACGTGGCCCTTATAAAAATGTTTATGATTTTGCACAGCGGTCAAATACCCGTTCTGTAAACCGAAAATCATATGAGAACCTGGTATATGGTGGTGCTTTTGATGAGTTTGGGTTAAACCGTTCGCAGTTCTTTGCCAAAACAGAGAACGGACTTTTAACAGGGGTTGAGCGCCTGATAAAGTATGGTAACGATTATCAGAATACACAAAACAGTTCACAGTCATCATTATTCGGTGGTTCAGTAGCATCATACATTCCCGAACCGGCCATGCCTGAAGCAGAAGAATGGCCGCTGATAGAAAAGCTGAAGTACGAGAAAGAAGTTATTGGTATATACCTAACCGGCCACCCGCTTGATAATTATAAACTGGAGCTGGAGAAATATTGCAACACCACTATCAGCGAATTAAAGAACGTGCAAAAAGCCCGCTCAGGCGAGGGTGGCGAAGAGGTAATGGCTAACCTGGCAAACCTGCGTAAGCGCGGGGAAATTTGCATTGGCGGCCTTGTTGCAAACGTGCAGCATCGGTTTACAAAAATGGGTAAACCGTTTGGCTCTTTCGTTTTAGAAGATTACAATGAATCTTACGAATTTGCCTTTTTTGGAGAAGATTACGTAAAATTCCGTAACCTAATGGTTGAGGGTTATTTCCTGCACATAAAGGGATTGATAGAGGAAAAATACAGACAGAAAGATAACTGGGACATGCGGGTAACCACCATGAGCCTGCTATCTGAAATGCGGGATAAATTAACCAAGTCATTAACCGTTTGTGTGGATGTAAAGGCGTTAAACAACCAATTGCTTGATAACCTGCACCAAATCATTAGCACAAATAACGAAAAGTATCCGGCAAAAAGCTGTACGCTAAAGTTTAAGGTAAAAGATGGGGAGGAATCTATTTATGTTGACCTGGCTTCTAAATCATACCGGGTAAGCCCAAGTGATGATCTGATGGCAGAGATTTATAGCTTGACCAATACCCAGGCGGTGTTGTTGTAAGCTTCAGCCGTAACAACCTTATACATATAGCAAGTTGCATCAACACACCTTTAACGGTTCCTTTAAAAAAGCTAAATTATTTAACATCTGTCATTATTATCCACATAAATAATATAATTGTCACATTGTCATGCGGGTAGTTGTGGCAAGCTATTTGAATAGTATATATTTGTACACTAAAAATTTAAAAATAAATATCATGGCTTTAGAAATAACTGATGCAAACTTTGAAGAACTTGTTCTTAAATCAGATAAACCTGTACTTGTTGATTTTTGGGCAGAATGGTGCGGTCCGTGTAGAATGGTTGGTCCGGTAGTAGAAGAGATTGCTAAAGAATACGATGGTAAAGCCGTTGTAGGTAAAGTAAACGTTGACAACAACCCGGGTATATCTATGAAGTTCGGCATCCGTAATATCCCAGCCTTATTGTTCTTTAAGAACGGCGAGATAGTTGACAAGCAAATAGGTGCAGTTCCAAAATCAGTATTGGCTGATAAATTAGCTAAGCAATTAGCATAAGCATCAACACATATAAACAAAAAGAGCCCCGGTTTACCGGGGCTCTTTTTGTTTAGCTAAAAGCTCAAAGCAGAAAGCTGTTTAAAAAGCTTTTATCTTTCAGCCTTATTCCTTTCACCTTAAATTACATTCTGCTAACGCTGCCGCTGCCTGCCTTTGAGCTTGAAATATTTTTGGCTGCGCCTGTGTAGTGTACATCGCCCGAGCCTACTACCGAAGCATCAATTTTATCTGCTGCGTTCACTCTTGCATCACCTGATCCTGCAACCTTAACTGTAGTGTTAGTAGTAGTTAAATTTTGACCGGTAAAATCACCTGAACCTACAACACTAACAGATGAATTTTCTGCGTGGCCGCTTATAGTAATATCGCCAGAACCGGATATACTGCTTTCCAGTGATTTTACATCAACCTTGCCGGTAAGGTCACCTGAGCCGGTAAGCTTTAATTTCAATGAAGCGGCTTTTAAACCATTTTTAAAATAAACATCGCCTGAACCTGCAAGACTAACAGCGTTTACATCTTTTATTGATACATAAACAATCATCTTTTTATTACCCCAGTTCCAGTTAAAGCCTTTGTTGTTTTTAATATAGATTTTTAAAACTCCACCTTCAACTTCAGTAATAATGCGGTTTATTATATCAGACGGTGCCTCAACCTTTACTGATTCTGTTGAGCCCTGGGTAATATATACATCAAATGAACCGGCAACGCTAACCGCGTTAAAGCCTGATAAGTGGCGGTCTTCTGTACTAAGGGCTTTTGCTATGCTAACTTTCGCGAACGAAAAGCTGCTAATGGCAACAAGTAAGGCAGCCATTATAAGTTTCTTTACTGATTTCATGGTTTGTTAGTTTTCTGATTAGACGCACATTGTATCAATTAGGTTGCATCCTTTTGAAAATTAATTTTAAATCAGATCTCTCCAAATGTCATTGCGAGGAGCGTAGCGACGTGGCAATCTCGTCGAATGCAAAGCCGTTTAAGCATTGGCGGCGAGATTGCCACGGCCAGCCATCGCACCGTCTAACGCTTTGGCCTCGCAATGACAAGCTGGTTAAATTTCTTTTAATCCACCAGTACCCCTATATAATAATTAAATGTATCTACCTCTATATTATCCTTGGTAACACCATCAATATCTACCGGTGTAAAGTGGGTTGTCGGAGTAATGAATTTATACTCGCCTCCTTTTATTCTAACTTTTACAGGCATGCTAAAGCTAGGTGCATTGGCTATCCAGCGGCACATTAACTTACCACGTAAAGTCATAAATTCAAGGGTTGGGATAACCGCGTATTTTAAATACTGGTCAAAAACAGGAGCGAGGTTTTTGCCGCTTTGCTGATTAATATAGTCCACAACCTGCGCATAGGTAACGGTTTGGTGATAAAATGTTTTGTTTAAGCCGCGCAAAATATTCCGCCATTTTTCATCATCGTTAATAATGGTGCGTATCATATTCAGCATGTTGCCACCTTTGTAATACATATCGCCCGAGCCTTCTTTGTTTACGCCATACGGGCCTATGATAGGGATATCGTTTTGGATAGCCATACGGGTACCATGCACATATTCCTGCCCGGCCTGTTTACCCCATATAGATTCAACAAACAGCGATTCACTATAATTGGTAAAGCTTTCATGTATCCACATGTCAGCCAAATCTTTTGAGGTAATGTTATTACCAAACCACTCGTGCCCGCTCTCATGCACCACAATAAAATCCCACTTTAAACCCCAGCCAGTGCCAGACAGGTCACGACCCAGGTAGCCGTTACCGTAATGGTTACCATAAGCAACTCCGCTTTGGTGCTCCATACCTAAGTGATGAGTTTCTATCAGTTTATAACCATCCTCATAAAAAGGATACGGGCCAAACCAGTGCTCAAAAGCTTTCAACATAGGCTTAACATTCTTATCAAATTGTTTTTTGGCTTTAGCAACGTTATAACTAAGTGGCCAGTAATCTAAGGTTAGCTTACCTTTTTCGCCCATGTAGGTATCAGTAATGTGAGCGTAATCGCCAATATTGGCCTCAATGTTATAATTGTTGATGGGTTGCGAAACAAACCAGTCAAACCGGGTATAGCCATCTTTTAGCTGGGTAACTTTACGCAGTCTGCCGTTTGACACATCCTTTAAACCTTTAGGTACGCTAATACTGATCAAGGCACTGTCAACTTCATCTGCCTGCTGATCTTTAGTTGGCCACCATACACTGGCGCCCATTCCCTGGCATGCGGTTGATACCCATTTATGCCCCAACGAATCTACATTGTACTCTACACCACCATCCCAGGGCGCTTTTTTCGCAATAACCGGGTTACCCGAGTAATATACCGTAAACTGGTCCTTACTTCCCTTAGTGATAGCCTGCGGAAAGGTTACGAATACCGCGTTAAATTCGCGGGTATAAGGGAGTTCTTTGCCTTTGTAAACCACCTTCTCCAGCTTTAAATTAGAGAACAGATCGAATTGTAGTTTGTTAAAATCCTGTTCTGCGGTAAACTTAAACAATACATTGCCGCTAATGAATTTGTTGTCGATATCAAACTTCACATCAAGGTGGTAGTAATTAATATCATAACAGGTACGCAACGGAGAAGTTAGCGATCCGCGCAAGGTATCGGCACGGGTAAATACTTCCTTTTTAGCGCCAAGCTGGGCAAAAGTAATAACCGGCAGGACTATAAAAAATGTAAGGCTTAAAAGCTTATGGTATAATTTCATTTGAATTTAATCAGAGCTGTAAAATTAAAAAGAAAATGGGTTGAGGAAACCCTCAACCCATTTTCTTTTTTGTTATGGTAATTAGTATCTAATAGTCAACTGTTAATCTTTATTTCAATACTTCTACATCAATAAAGCTATCGTTATATACGGTGTGAGTTGCTTTAATGTAGTCGCTTTCATCTGCTTTATATGGGTTCTCTACAAATTTTTGCGGGTTACGTGCAAACAGCGGGAATGCAGTGCTTTGTACCTGTATCATAATACGATGGCCCTTTTTAAAGGTATGCAATACATCCTGCAGACGGAAGTTTACATCGGTTTTTTGGTTAGCTACCATTGGTACAGGTTTTTCGAAACCATTACGGAAACGCGCCGGCATTATCTCAGAGCGTACCATTTGCTGGTAGTTGCTCAGGATGATGTTTTTGTTAGGCATGTAGGCGTTGTTCGGTTCATCCGGAGGGTAAACGTCAATTAGTTTAACAATCCAATCTGCATCGGTACCGGTAGTTGCTACTTTTAAGTTAGCCATTATCTCGCCGCCCAGGGTAACATCATCGGTTAAAACATCACTCTGGAAAACCAATACATCAGTTCTGCGGCCTGCAAAACGCTGGTCCTCGCTCATATAATTGTGCGGGGTAAAGCCCATTGTGGTGGTATTGTCTTCGGTATAAGGTACCGGTTTAAGCGGGTCGCTTACAAAAGTTGTGGTGCCGGCAGTTGTTGGCTGTGTGTTAGCCAGTTTACCATCATTGCTTAAATACAATTTTTGGTGTGTTGCAGCAGGCGAAGGCCATTTATCAAATGTTTGCCATTCTTTTTTACCGGTATTAAACATGTAAGCTTCTGGC
>JAQBNZ010000011.1 GCA_028288285.1 Mucilaginibacter sp. | reverse complement strand
TGACCGGTATTGTTAGTTTTCATGCACATACCAAGAAACGGGTACTTATCATTGAAGATAATGAAGCTGAACTGCAAAGGATATCAGACCTGATATCTAATGATCGTATTGAAGTGTTTGGATCAACCACAGCTAAAAAAGGGCTTTCGGTTTTGAAAAAGGAACTGTTTGATTGTATCATATCAGATTATGTATTACCAGATGCTAATGGAATGGAGCTATTAAATAAGATCAACTTATTAAAGCAGAAAGAAACAGCTGTTCTCCTGCACTCTGCACGTGACTTTACACAAGATGAATTGATCCAGTTAAAGCGGTTAAACCATAAAATCATCACCAAAACTCCATCATCACATATTAATTTGCTGGAAGAAATATTGGCACTACTTCATATTAATAAAAAATACATCAGCGAAAGCAAGCTGAAGATGATAGATAGTATTGGCGTTACGAGTGATATTCTGGAATCTAAAAAAGTACTGGTGGTAGATGATGATGTGCGTAACCTTTTTGCCCTTACGGCAGTATTTGAGCGCTCAGCAATTGATGTAATTACTGCTGAAAGCGGTAGAGAGGCCTTAGAAATATTAAACAAGGAAAAGAATATTGATATTGTTTTAATGGACATTATGATGCCGGAAATGGATGGTTATGAAACGATACAAATGATACGTAAAGAACCTAAACATAAAAACCTGCCAATAATTGCTGTTACAGCCAAAGCGATGATTGGTGATCGCCAAAAGTGTATCTCTTCCGGAGCTTCAGATTATATCACTAAACCGGTAAAGACAGATCAGCTTTTGTCATTAATGAGGGTTTGGTTAATTAAATAATTGCGTTAGTATACTTGCACGAATAAAAATAGCATAATGGTTAAAGACAAAGCGATAAAGATCCTTTTAGTAGATGATAACGAGAACAATCTGATGTCTATGGAGGTGGTTTTAGAAAAAGAAGGTTATTCTTTTTCCAAAGCTACATCTGGCAGGGAAGCACTTCGGATACTTCTAAGAGAAGAAGACTTTTCGCTTATTTTGCTGGATGTAAAGATGCCTACTATGGATGGGTATGAAACTGCCGAATTAATTTACCAGCGAGATAAGTTAAAGCAGATCCCTATTATTTTTATTACTGCACATGACTATGAAGAAGCGGCCGTATTTAAGGGTTATAAAGCCGGTGCGGTAGATTTTATCAGGAAGCCATTTAATCCGCAGATACTACGGTCAAAAGTTGCCATATTTGCAGAGTTGCATAAAAAGAATCAATTGCTGCAAAAGCAGGAAGAAAAGCTGCAGGCTATAAACGAAGACCTGGTACAGCTAAATACACAACTGGAGCAACGGGTACGGGAACGTACCATGGAATTAGAAAACCTGAATCATGAATTAAAGTCTCTTAATATATCAAAAGATAAGTTTCTTTCGGTTATTTCACATGATCTGCGGAATCCGTTAACATCCCTATTGGTTTCTTCAGAGAACTTATCCCGGGATGCTGAAAAGCTACGTCCTGACCAGATAAAAATATTTTCAGGGATTATTCACAGAACATCCAACAAGATACTGAGCCAGCTGAATGAGTTGGTGGAGTGGGCCAAGAATCAGCGTGAAAAAACCAATTTTAAGCCAGAAAAACTTCACTTATGGCGTTGTGTAAATGAATCACTTGATCTGTTAAAAGAAAATGCCATACAAAAAGAGCTTAGGCTGGAAAATAAAGTGGAGGACTACCATTATATTCATGCGGATGCCCTAATGTTTAGATCTGTATTGCAAAATTTGGTAACCAATGCAATCAAATACACTCCACAAGGAGGAGAGACCATTTCCGTTACCGCAATACTTGTAGATGACATGGTGGAGATATGTATTCAGGATAAAGGCATCGGGATGTCTGAGAGAACTAAAGAAATGTTATTTGGCAATATTAATTACGGATCGTTGTTAGGAACAAGTAAGGAAAAAGGATCAGGTCTGGGCTTATTGCTGGTTAAAGATTTTGTGACAACGCATGGCGGCACCATAACAGTTGAAAGCGAACTGGATAAAGGAACTTGTTTACGTTTTACCATGCCAACGAATGCTAAGGAAGCTGTTAACCTGGTAGAATAGCCCTATTCAATTATAATTAGCTATTATAGGATAGAAAGGAGTCAGCGGAATAATGAGCTGGCGAGGTAAAGCTCAACAGCGTGTTGTTCAATAAAATCTTTCTTATTTCATACGGAACTGTGCAGTGCAGAATCAATAATGCGTTCCAACTCATCAATATCAAATGGCTTGGCCAAAAAAGTTTCAGCACCGGCATTATCAGCAAGTAAATGAATATCATTGTTAGCCGAAAAGTAAATGACGGGGGTGTTCTTTAATTCTTCATTTTTTTTGAGCATTTGTGTCGCTACTATACCCCCTGAATCGGGTATCCAATTGTCCATAAGAATAACGCTTGGTTTAATACTGCTTACGCGTTCAATAACATGATTGCAATCAGTAAAAGTATGCACTTCCCATCCCTGTTCTTCTAATACGTAAGAGCATATAGCAAGTATATCTTCATCGTCGTCAAAAATAATTATTCTTTTTTCTGGATCGTTCATGATAGTTATGCAAGTATAACCTAATTAATTTCAGGTAGCAGGGTATTATTAAAAAGCGGTAGAGTGAGCCAGAACGTGCTTCCTTTACCCAATTCACTTTCTACCCATAATTTTCCATGATGCCGGATAATAATTTCATTTGACAGATAAAGCCCTATGCCCAGCCCGGATATAGTATGATTAGTTCCTTCGACCCGGTAAAACCTGGTGAAAACCTTCGTCAGATTATCAGGAGCTATACCAATACCGAAATCTTTTACACCTATCTTTACTTCTCTGTCCGAGTGGCTCAATAACAGCTTTACTTTATTGTTTCCGGGAGAATATTTGATCGCATTATTCAATAAATTAATAAGCACCTGTTCAATGCGGTCCGGATCACCAATCATTGTTAAGCTCTCTATATCAGTGTCCAATGAGATTTGATAACTTACGTTAGAGAAGTGTATCAATTCTATTACGTTATTTATAACTGTCCTAATGTCAAACTCTTCTTTAGCTAATTGCAGTTTACCAGCTTCTATCTTTGAAACATCAAGCAGATCAGATACAAGGGAGGTGAGCTTTTTAACCTGATTAGCGGTTTTGTCTACAAACTTTTGCGTGTTGTCATCCGTATTTAAACGACTGATGATTTGAAGATAACCGCTGATACTCGTTAATGGTGTTTTTAATTCATGGCTGGCCAAACCAATAAATTCATCTTTTTTCTCGTTCAGGTTTTTTATTTCTTCGTATAAAATGGCATTATCAATACCTATTGCCGCCTGGCCGGCTATGGATGTCACAATATCTTCATGCTCTGCTGTAAACTTATCTGGCTCCGGATGACCAAAAAATAAACCACCGATAACAGAACCCGATCTTGAAGTAACCGGCACAGCCAGGTAACTTACCACCGGCAAATGCCCGGGAGGCATACCATAATGAGGCGCGCTGCGGCCATAACGATCATCTTTGGTAATATCAGCTACCCTTACCACTCCTTCGCCATTAAAGGTCATCTTGAACACCGCCGTATTTCGCGGCATATCATACTTTTCAAAGGCTTCTTTTGATGCCCCTGATAAAGTGTATAACATAAAGGATTCGTCGTTGGCATCAATATTATTATAAAAGAAGGCGCCAAATTGTGCGCCGGTTAGCCGCGTGGTTGCATCAGTTACTTTTTGTAATATTTTACTCAGATCCAGATCTTCGGAAATGGTCTCTGTTATTGCATTAATAATCTCCAGGCGTTCGGTATAGCGGCGGATAGCTTCATTTGCGGCCCGTTGTTCACTTATATCTCTTGCAATCTTGGAGGCACCGATGATGTTTCCGTTGCTATCAATAATAGGGGATATAGATACCGATATAGGAATCTTACGACCATTTTTTGCTACACGGATAGTTTGAAAATGATCAACCGTATTGCCCTTGCTAATTTCGCTAATGATATGTTTTTCTTCGTCCAATCTATCAGGTGGAATGATTAGCGAAATATGTTTTCCCAATGCTTCACTTTCTGTATAACCGAACATCTTTTCGGCTGCTTTATTCCAGCTGGTTATAATTCCCTGTAAAGTCTTACTTAGAATGGTATCGTCCGAGGTGTCAACAATGGCGGCCAATATCGCCCGCTTTTCTTCGCCTTCTGTTAAATTTGTTACATCTACTAATGTATTGATTGCACCGGTTAGCAGACCATCTTCGTCAAATACAGGTACGGGGTAGGGCCTTACTTTAACTCTTGTATTATCGGGCCGCTCTATAAGAATTTCTTTTCCTTCAACGGCCCTGCCTTCCTTTAGTGTTATAGCCATAGGGCAGGTATCAAGGTCCATTGGCTCACCGTTTGTATAAAAAATTTTCCATGAACCGCACCAAAGGTCCTTCCCAATTTCTGGTTTTCTACCCCACAATACTTCTGCTGCCTTATTAAACGATGTAATATAACCCAGATTATCGCAGGTGTAAACAGCTATAGGTAAGTGGTTGAAATCAAAATGCTTTGCGACTGGAATTTGATGGTTTTTACCCATCGTAGCATCTAAGGTCAATTGAGGCGTATCGGACATATAGCGGGTATAACAATTATCATTCCTGTTTGTTGTAAAAATTTTAAATTTAATAATTATATAAAATCTTTCAAGATTTATTACTTATATAGCTTTATAGTGACAGAACAATTTGTTTAGGAATGTGTTTTTTGGGATTGCGTAAAAATGGTCAGAATTAAATTGATTTAATTTGAGAACATAATGTTTTAACAATAGAGTAAGAGGCCTTTCACATATTTGGCACAATCGATAAACCACCATTTTAGCTCATAAAATTTCCTTATAGTTTTATATGTTTCTTACAGGTAACAAATTTCTTTTAAGAATGTTATTAATACACTGTAGAATTATAAGGATATGAAAATAAATAAACTAACACTGACTACGTATGTATCAACATTCGCAGCACTAATGTTTTTGCAAAACTGTAATAAAGTAAAAGAGCAAGAAATATTGAATACAAGTGCCAACGATACAAGCAAGGCATTACCAGGTGTTACAAATCCAGATTTTTCATCAATAACATGGGGGACCGCAAAAGCTCAGCCTTTGGGAACTCATGAAGTTCATGGTGAGGTAGTACATGATAAGCTTTATATTTTTGGCGGCTATGATATAAATAAAAGGCCACAATGGACCCCCACTAAGCGTGCTTATGTTTATGATCCAATTAATAATTCATGGACTTCTATTAAAGATTTACCTCATGTGCCTACCGGATCAAATTTTGGCGGGGTAACTCATGTTGGTGTTACAAATGATGGAAATGACATTTATTTTGCTGGTGGTTATATCTCAAATTCTAATGGAACTGGTCAGGTTTTTGGCACTAAGCAGGTTTGGAAATATATTGTTGCCACAAATACTTATACAAAACTGCCAGATTTACCACAAGCTTTAGCAGCTGGTCAACTAAGATATGTAAACGGTAAGATTCACTATATGGGTGGTGCAAATTTATCACGTGCTGATATAAACATTCATTTAGCTTTAGATTTAAATAATATAGCTGCAGGCTGGAAATCATTAGCGCCACTTAATAACGGGGTAAATCATCCAGGATCAGCTGTTTTAAACGGAAAGATATATTTCATAGGTGGGGCACATCATCAGGATGAGAACTCAATTGCCCAAAAAACATTGGAAGTTTATAATGAACAAACTAATACATGGACAAATTTAGCCGATATGCCTGTTGGCGTTGACCACATTTCTTCGGCAGTAGTTACCTATGGAAATCGATTAATTGTGCTTGGTGGGGAGACCTCTCATAGCGTTTTAAGCAATCGTGTTTTTGCATACACTCCGGCTACAAATATATGGACGGAACTTAATCGGATGCCTGTGGCAAAGTCTGCGGGAGTGGCGGCTGTTTTAAATGGGAATATTTATTATACAGGAGGAAATTTTTCTAATGTAAATTATAAAGGAATCCCGGTTATAAATACAACATCTGTTAATTTGCTGCCTTTAGATGACTCTTTTATTCGTAACGGAAGCTTTGCTTCAACTAATTATGGTAGTGATACTTCTTTGATTGTTAAGGGTTCCACTATCAGTAATTATCACAGGTCAACATATCTTAAATTTTCATTAACTGATATAGCCTCAATAACATCGGCAATCCTCCGCATTTATGGAAAAAATACGGATAGTCAGACAGCCATAAATTTATCATGTTACGGCATAGATAACGATACCTGGTCAGAAAGTAATTTAGTATTCAATAATGCACCTCAACCCACTGCAGCGGCTTTGAGTGTTGCGAGTTTAAATAATCAATCAAAATATAATGATTTTAACATTACAAATTTTGTTAAAGCACAATTGGGAGGTGATAAATTAGTTAGTTTATTAATTAAAGATGCTGCAAATAAAAGTGTTGTTACACAATTTAATAGTAAAGAAAATCAAGTTAATAAACCGTTGCTGGTTATAACCAGATGATAACAAAAGCTTTTTAAGATTTGAATAGCATTTTTAAACACAAAAAAGCCTCTTAGTGAATACTAAGAGGCTAAGTTAAGTGTGGTATCAGCTGGGATCGAACCAGCGACACAAGGATTTTCAGTCCTTTGCTCTACCGACTGAGCTATGATACCGCTCCGTTTAAGGTTTGCAAATGTAGCGTTTTTTTTATTTTCAGAAAGTATT
>JAQBNZ010000226.1 GCA_028288285.1 Mucilaginibacter sp. | reverse complement strand
GTTACCGGCAGGCAGGATTGGTTCTCAACTTTGAGCCCCAAAAACAACAGTCTTTTCTACCCGTCGGTAGGTGGTAGCTTTGTACTTTCAGAAGCATTTAAATTGCCGCAAGCAATTAACTATGCAAAATTACGTGCGTCATGGGCGCAGGTAGGTGGTGGTGCACCAGATCCTTACCAGATCAATCAGGCTTTCAACATGCTGCCAAGTTCAGGCCAGCCATTGCAAAGCGTATCAAGCACTACTATTACTAACGCCAATTTACGTCCTTACACCTCAACCACTACTGAAGCTGGTATCGAAGCACGCTTCTTAAACAGCCGCTTAGGATTGGATATAACGTTGTATAACCGTAAAACTACTAATGACATTGTATCTACCGCTATTACTGGTGCCAGCGGTTATAATAATGTTATACTTAACGTAGGTGAGCTTGACAACAAGGGTATTGAGGCTTTGGTAAATGGTACCCCTATAAAAAGCAAAGATTTTACCTGGACCACCAGCTACAATGTTGCTTATAATAAAAATGAGGTAGTTAAGCTTGCTTCGGGCCTTAACCAAATACAAATGGCATCATCAGTAAACGGCTGGGCTTATATCAACAATATTGTTGGCCAGCCTTACGGTGCCATAGTGGGTACCCGTATGCTAAAAGATGCCAATGGCAATGTGGTGTTTAATTCAACTACAGGCTTGCCTGTTGCTACCGGCTTACAAACATTAGGTAATGGTGTAGCACCACTTACAATGGGTTTTTCTAATGATTTTAAATACAAAAGATTAAGCTTGAATGTGTTGTTCGACGGAAAATTCGGCAACAAAATATTTTCATTGATGGAGGTTTACGGTACCCGCCTTGGTTTAATGAAAAGCACTTTGCCTGGCCGCGATAACGGGCTTCAGCTTACAGGTGTTGATCAAAGCGGTAACCCTTATTCAAGAGTTGTTCCAGTATCAGATTTACGTTCTTACTATGATAATTACAAATCATATTCAGACTTATTCCTGCATGATGCAAGTTTTGTAAAACTTCGCCAGGTGATACTAAGCTACTCTATCCCGGTAGAAAAGCTTAAAGCAGTCAACTTGCAAGCTGCTTCTATATCCTTTGTTGCGCGCAATCTGCTAACCGTGTATTCAACAACCAAAAACTTCGATCCGGAAGCGAGTTTTACCAACGGCTCAAGCCAGGGTTTTGAATCGTTTGGATTGCCAAGAACCAGAAGCTTTGGTTTAAACCTGATGGTTAAGTTTTAATTATAAACGTGGATTAATGCCAGCATCAATTAAAAGACAATTAACATGAAAAAAAACTTTAGAAAATACTCCATATTGATTTTAACTGCCTGTATGGGTTTACAGGCATGCAATAAGGGGTTTGAACAAATGAACACTAACCCTAACGCATCCTCAGATCCAACTCCTGCTTTTGTGTTTACCAAAGCATTGTTGGATGGAAGTGGCGATGCGCTCAACCTTCTTCAAGGCACTATGCAGTATACAACCAGCTATAATGATGTTGCCGGTTTTGGGGCTAAGTACATTCTTAGCCAAAGCCAGCAATCATGGATAGTGTTTAACAATGCATATCCAAAAGAAATAAATGAGGTACAACAGGTAATAGGCAAGGTATCTGGTAGTCCGGATCAGGTAAACCTGCTTTCATGCGCACGTATCTGGAGGGTATATTGCTTTAGTCGTATTACTGATTTGTATGGCGATATTCCTTACTCACAAGCTGGCCAGGGTTATACAACCTCCAATTACAAACCTGCATATGACGCGCAGCAAGCCATATATGCAGATATGCTTAAAGAGCTTGATGAAGCTGCAACTGCTATTGACCCTACAAAAGCAAACTTTGGTGCTGCCGATCTGATCTATAACGGCGATATGACTAATTGGAAAAAATTCTCTTATTCATTAATGTTGCGCCTTGCTATGCGCATGACTAAGGTGGACATAGCTTTGTCAGAAACATGGGCTAAAAAGGCAATTGCCGGAGGTGTAATTACTCAGGATGCAGAGGTAGCGAAAGTTACGGGCTATGTATCAGCCGGTCAGGATATTAACAAAAATCCGCTTGCTTTGGCAATGCTGAACTCTGATTATATAGGTGCTAACGGTTCAAGCAACCCTGAGGGTGGTAAGTTTCAGGACGTATTTATTAATTATCTGAAAACAAATAACGATCCCCGTCTTGGCGTGTTATCAGTAGTTTATGTAAACGGTAAACCAGATACTACAAGTGCTATCCAAAAAGGTATGTCATCAAGTTTAGGCACTAAACCGGCAGATTTTGTTACCTATTCAGAACCTAATCAAAGTACCATTTTACAGCTTAACAGCCCGTACATGTTATTAACCAACGCCGAAACCAGCTTTTTACTTGCCGAAGCTGCATTACGTGGCTGGTATAGCGGGGCATCTGCCAGTGTATCATATGAAAATGGTATAAGTGCCTCTATGCGTCAATGGTCATTATTTGGAGCTGCAGGTGCCATTAATGCAAATCAGATTCAAACTTATATTAAATATCATCCACTTAATACAGCCGGCACATTTGACAACCAGATGAATCAGATATACACTCAATTCTGGGTTGGTGTTTATCCAAATTCACAGGAAGTATTTGCAACGTACAGGCGTACAGGCTATCCGGCCCTGGTACCTAATAATTATGTAGGTAATGCTACCGGCGGTAAAATTTTCAGAAGGTTCCTGTATCCTGCTACCGAACAAAACTTAAATGGAGAAAATTATCAGGCTGCTATCGCCCGTCAGGGTCCGGATGATTTTTTAACCAGAATGTGGTGGGATCGCCCATAAATAATATTACTGTTGATTAAATTTATTGTCTGCCGGCATAAGCCGGCGGGCAATTTTAAAACTTCGCACTTAACATACGGTCATAACTAATAATCATTAACCGATAAACAATAAATTAATCTGCAATGGAAAGAAGATCTATCTTGAAAAAAATGCTGGCTTCAGTTGCCGGTATATCTGTATTGGGGTTAGCAAACGCCAGCCCGGTACAAAATGATGAAAAAGAAGTAAACAATGTAACTGAATATGAGGATGTACCCTTGTTTTCAGGATCAACCAAACTGGGAAACATGGTTTTTGTAGCCGGTAAAGGCGCACATGTTGAGCCATTTGAGATTAAAGCACATACCGAGATTGTACTGAAAGAGCTGGAAAAAGAACTGATAAAAGCCGGTTCTTCTATGGAAAAGGTGCTTAAGGTAAATGTGTATTTAAATGATATTGCAGATTATAAGGGTATGAATGAAGTTTATAAAGGCCGCTTTGGTAAGAAACCACCCGTACGTACTACCGTAGCTGTTGCCAAGGGAGGTGTTCCGGGCGACTCTTTGGTAGAAATGGATTGTATTGCTTACATATAAAATGCTTTTACCCTATAAAATTTAATAATGAAACGCAGAAACGTTATAAAAAGCCTTACTATGCTTCCTTTTGTTGGGAGTATAGTTGCAAAGGCTGAGTCAACAACACATACATCCACTGTAACACCACCTGCTGCAAAGCGTGATTTTTTTAAAGAACTTGGAGTTACGCCTGTTATAAATGCAGGGGTAACCATGACATTCTTATCAGGATCGTTAATGATGCCCGAAGTACTTGAAGCTATAAATTCAACCGCTCATGATTTTGCAAACATGTTTGAGCTGCAGGATAAAATAGGCGCTAAGATTGCCGAAATGTTGCATGTTGAAGCTGCAATGGTTACCTCTGGAGCGGCATGCGCTATACTATTAGGTACAGCTGCCTGTATAACTGGCACCAATGCCGAAAAAATAAAGATGCTGCCTAACCTTCCCGGCCCACGCCCGGAAGTAATTATGCAAAAATCGCACAGGTATTTGTTTGACCAGGCTGTAACTACAACCGGCGCTAAAATCATAGAGGTGGAGGGTGTATCAGAAATGACACAGGCCATTAACAAAAACACGGTTATGGCCTTGTTTTTTAATGCTGCCTTAAAAAGCAGTATCACTCATCAGGAGTTTTTGCAAGTAGCCAAAGCGCACAATATACCTACCTTTTTAGATGCAGCCGCAGATGTACCACCGGTTGAAAACCTTTTCAAGTATCAAAAGATGGGATTTGACATGGTTACCTTTTCGGGTGGTAAAATGATACGGGGCCCGCAAAGTGCAGGCTTGCTATTTGGGCGTAAAGATTTAATTACTGCCGCACGTTTAAATCACAGCCCGCATGAGGCACCCATTGGTCGCCCAATGAAGGTGAACAAAGAGGAGATGTTTGGGATGTATGCAGCTTTAAAATCCTATATCGAAAGAGATCATAAAAAAGAATGGGAAGACTGGCTGCAGCGGGCAAAACGAATAGGAAGCAAGTTGGAAACTTTGCAAACAGTTAAAACAGAAACAGTTGTAGATCCGGGACCGGCCAACTCGTTCCCAAGCTTGTTTGTAACATGGGATCAAAGCAAAATTAAAACTAAACCTAAGGATGTACTGGTAGCGCTTAAAGAAGGCACACCAAGCATTGTTGCCAATGCAAAAGGCGATAATACGTTGGTTGTAGGCGTAGTTCTTTTACGGCCAGATCAGGTTGATGTTGTTGCAGGCAGGGTACACAGTATCCTTCAAAAAGCCTTAACAGTATAAGTACCTTGCTATGATAGTTTAGTCACTAAGCTTACTTTTTTACCTTCCTTTTTATAGGGTCTTTACAAATACAAAGGCTTAACAGGGATGCTTTTTTTAATTTTTGACAGATGTAATAATGAAGAATATACTTGTTGTAATATTTAGCCTGATATGTTTATCTCTTCAGGTTGAGGCGCAAACCTATAATATAATTATTAAAGGGGGCCATGTAATAGACCCCAAAAACAATATTGATAACGTAATGGATATTGCCATAAAAGATGGTAAGATAGCAGCGGTTTCAAAAAATATTGATAGTAAACAAGCGGTGCAGGTTGTTGATGCCAAAGGATTATATGTTACCCCGGGGTTAATTGATATACACTCGCACAATTTTTTTGGCACCAAGCCAGACCATCAGTACGAAAATGGTAACCTGGCATTACCGCCCGATGGGTTTACCTTTCGTAATGGTGTTACCACAGTTGTTGATGCCGGCAGCTCGGGCTGGCGCACGTTCCCTGAATTTAAATCGCAAACCATTGATCAGTCGCAAACAAGAGTGCTGGCTTTCATTAACATTGTTGGCGAAGGTATGCGCGGGGGCTATGAACAAAACGCGGCAGATATGGATGCAAAAATGTCGGCCCTTGTTGCACGGCAGTATAAAAAGTATGTGGTAGGCTTTAAAGTTGCGCATTATGAGGGCCCCGAATGGACACCGGTTGATAGGGCTGTTGAAGCTTCTAAGTTAGCAGGCGGTATACCCGTAATGGTTGACTTTGGTGGCAGCAGGCCTCCCTTGCCAATTGAAGAACTGTTTATGAAGCACCTAAGCCCCGGCGATATTTTTACACATTGCTTTGGCCAATTAGCTACTCGTGAGTATATTGTAGACTTGCAAACTCAAAAAGTTAAACCCTTTGTATGGGAGGCCCGCAAGCGAGGAATATTTTTTGATGTAGGTTACGGCGGTATTAGCTTTGCTTACTCGCAGGCAATACCTGCTATAAAAGAAGGTTTTTATCCTAATTCTATCAGTACTGATATACACACCGGCAGCATGAACAATGCCATGAAGGATATGCTTACTACCATGTCGAAGTTTTTGGCCATGGGCATGGATCTGAAAAGCGTGATACGTGCATCAACGTCAAACCCGGCTACAGAGATTAAGCATGAAGAATTAGGCAATTTGTCTGTTGGAGCCGAGGCTGATGTAGCGGTACTGAATATGCGAGAAGGCAAATTTGGTTTATTTGATTATACCGGCCGTAAGCTGGAAACAAATAAAAAACTGGAATGTGAGGTAACTATACGCGCTGGTAAGGTGGTTTATGATCTTAACGGAATAGTTAATCCTATTGTAATTCCAAAATAACAAGCTACAAAGTAACACGGTTTTTAACCAATTACCGTGTTACATAAACCGATTATAAATTCTAACAATTATATAATATTATGAAAATAAAAGTCATAACCATTGGTATACTCATGCTTGGCATTTGCCGGGTAGGTATTGTCAATGGGCAAACCATCTCAAGAGATGAACTAATATTTTACACTTCTGAATGGAAGGGCGAACGCTTTAAAGATGGTCGGCCTAAAATCTCGGATGACCTGATACAACGTGCTAAAAACATAGGAATTGAAGAAGCCTGGACAGTGTTAAAGAACGAAGGTTACAATAACCAGTTTGAAGGCAACTGGAAAATGGTTCATGATGATAAGCCTGTTATTGGCAGAGCTGTTACAGCTATGTTTATGCCAACCAGGCCTGATATAGAAAAAAACATTAAAGACCGTGGCAACAAACAGGGTCGTAAAGGGAATACCAATGCATGGCCGATTGATGTACTTACAAAAGGCGACGTTTATGTGGCTGATGGTTTTGGTAAAATTAAGGGAGGAACTTTAATAGGTGATAATTTGGGCAACTCCATATACAACAAATCTGGCAATGGGGTGATCTTTGATGGCTCAGCACGCGATTTGCAGGGCTTAAGCAGCATTAACGGTTTTAATGCCTTTGTACGCGATTTTGACCCATCATACCTGGAGGAAATGGTTTTGATGGGTCTTAATACTCCAATACGCATAGGGCAGGCCATTGTACTGCCCGGTGATTTGGTTATCTCTGAAAAAGAAGGGGTATTATTTGTGCCGGCGCATTTAGCTGAAAAAGTAATTGCAACTGCCGAATTTATAGCTCTGCGCGATAAGTTTGGACAGGAGATGCTTAAAGCTGGCAGGTATACTACCGGCGAAATTGACAGCGAATGGACAGCGCCCATTAAACAAGCGTTTTTGAAATGGCTGGATCAAAATCCTAAAGAAGTGAAAATGACCCGTGCACAGCTGGACGAGTTTATGAAAAAGCGTACCTGGTAAAATCTCCCTAATTAACTATTGCTCAACCTTAAACCTTAAAAAGTGAATAATATTAATATTTATAAAGTGCTGGCAGGTATTGCTGCAGTATGTTTACTTATTGCCCTAATAATGATTTTTTATGGCAACGTAGTAAACGCCGGCCCTTTTCTTATTGCAACATTCATTGCGCTTGCCATTGCCTTTAGGGGTTTTGTATTGCTTAAAGGCTTCTCTTATACCGTTATTATTTTTGCAGCGGTTACAACAGCTTTATATTATCCGCAATATTTTATACAGATAAATGGGGTAAAGCTATCTATACTTATTACACCATTAATACAGCTCATTATGTTTGGTATGGGTACATCAATGAGTATAAAAGATTTTGCAGGTGTAATTAAAATGCCAAAAGGTGTATTTATTGGTGTGTTCAGTCATTTTTTGATTATGCCGATGCTTGGTTTTACACTGGCCAAGCTAAGTGGTTTCCCGCCTGAAATTGCGGCCGGTATAATTTTAATAGGATGCTCACCAAATGGTATGGCCTCAAATGTTATCTCTTATCTGGCCAAAGCTAATTTGGCTTTATCCATCACCATTACAGCAGTATCAACTATGCTTGCGCCTTTTTTTACTCCGCTGCTTATGAAATTATTGGGCGGAGCCTTTATAAAAATTGATGTACTTAACATGATGTGGGATATCTTTAAAATGGTTATTATACCTATTGGTGCCGGTATCCTGTTTAACAAATATTTACTTAAAAAGGTTAAGTGGCTTGAGGCTGTAATGCCGCTGATATCTATGTTTGGTATTGCAGTTATTATTGTGATAATTACAGCAGCAGGAAGAAGCAGTTTGTTAGATATAGGTTTTATGCTGATACTGATTGTGCTTATTCATAATTTATTAGGTTATACGTTAGGCTATTGGTCTGGCAGGTTATTTAAAATGCCCGAACGTGACTGCCGTACTATGGCTATAGAGGTTGGCATGCAGAATGGGGGTTTGGCTTCGGGCCTGGCAAAAGAGATGGGCAAGATGGCAACCGTTGGTTTAGCGCCTGCGGTGTTTGGCCCTTTAATGAATGTTACCGGTTCTTTACTGGCCACCTATTGGCACCGCAAACCGCTTAATAATGATGGTAGTAAAATAAAATAGTTGGTTCAGAATACCGGGTAATCATTATTGTTTAAATTATAACCTTGCTGGTAATTTACCTGCAGGGTTATTTAGTTTATGCTTTTAGCTTACTTGTTCAACAGGCAAATCCACAACAGTAGTTGCCTGATTGTAAAAATCTTTTGTAGTAGCGGTTATATCGCTTTTTAGTTTATCGTCTTGTTTTTTTAGGTTGATAACGGCTGCGTTATCCTTTACTTCATCACTTGAAAATAATTCAATGGCCAGTATATGATCATGCCAGTCTCCAATTTCGGTTTGTATTACTTTCAGGTACTCTTCATTAAGTTTGGTATCCAGCACGGGTTGGGTTAGTTTGTAATTATATAATAGTATTTTAACCTGTTTACGGCAGTCATGTAATTGATCATTAAATTCAATCTTTTCAAGAAAATTTGCTATTTGCTCTAGTTGTGTTTGATAAAACAAGTTGACGTGTAAATCGCTGATTGGTTGTATCTTCCTTTTCAATTCGTGGTGTACGTCTTTTAACCTTTTAAGAAATTTAACCTTCTTTAATTTAAATTTCCCGCTTGCTGTTACCTGTAGCTGGTGCTGGCCGTTCATAAACTCATCATTATGAATATGCTGCGATTCTCCTAATTTCTGATTCATGTAAGCATTTCGTATTTCACCCGCCTCTTTAAATATTTTTCTGACCGGTTTAAAGTGCCCGGCCAGTTTTGGATGTTGGTCAGCACTATCGGACAGGATTATAAAGGCGCGCAGCTTTTTAACCTGTACCCGGAAACGATGCAGGTCTTCCTGCTGCTCTTTTTTTAAATAGGATTTAAGGCTGGCTTTCATATCATCCCATTCCTTATCAAAATAGTCTCTTTCCTGTTTTTTATTCATACTAAGGCATAACAATCACTTGTTGCGATAAGTTTTAAAACTATGTATCAAGAGAAAATGCGATGCTTTATAGCTATGGCTCAAATATTAAATTATCCGCCTAAATCTGGTAACTGCGGTGTGTTATTCTCCTTATTCTTATCAAATTTTAGTTTACCGAATTTATAACTCACTGTAATTCCGAACGATTGTACAGGTACCAGCCTTATGTTTGTTTGATTAAAGTTTGACCCAAACAGTACTTGTTTTTGATTTAGGTAATAAGCAAATGGGTTTGCAGCTGTTAACCCTATACTGGCATTTTTGTTCAGGAACTGCTTCCTTATTGCCAGGTTATAATAGAAAAAAGAAGGGCGAATACTTTGAATGTTTCTTTGTGATGAATTGTAATTGCCAAATACTTCGGCTATCAGATCATGCGGAAACTGATAACTTGCATTCAAATTTATGCGGTAAGCAAATGCACTTACGGTAGCGAGGCCAGGTGTACTGCTCTTCCTTTCTCCCAACTGTATATTAGAGCGCAAATTCAGTTTGTCGGTTACCGGCACCGAACCAAACAGGCTTACACCAATATTTTTTTGTGATCCAAGGTTAAATCTTTGGGTTAACGATACAGCAGTATAATCAGTACCATTAACATTAAGTATATCATAATAGGTTGATAAAGATTGTATGTTATCAATACTATTACGGTAAAAACCCGCTAAATAAATGTTTCCGCCATTTTTGAAATTCTTACTATAACCAAGTTCGTAATTATGTCCTATTTCGGGCTTTAGTAAAGGATTACCTGTACTAATATTATGCGGATCGCTTATATTATAGAATGGATTAAGTTCTCCATAATCAGGCCTCTCAATACGGTAGCTATAAGAAAGTTTAATTGATTGAGAATCATTAAGCTTATGCTGAACTGTAAAAGATGGTGCAAAAGTATTATATCCGGGAATTTTACTTCCTGCATAATCAGCAACAGAACTGGTACGTTCATAACGCATACCGGCCTTACCGTTAATAAAATCGTGAAATAAAGAAAAAGAGGTAGACAAATAACCTGCGTAAACATTGCGCTTGTAATTAAAGCTATAGGTTTGATTAGGGTTAACTACATAAGAACCGTTATTAAGTAATGTATCTGTAAATACGTTATTATTAAAATTATCCATAGCTAATTTAGCACCTGTTTCTATGGTAAATGATTTACTTAACGGATCTGTATAATCTATTGATATTTCTGTTTGGTGATCTTTACCAGGGTTATAACTACGAATACCTGATGATGGATAACCGCCATTTATGTAGTTTGAAACCTGCGATGCATCCATTGTATTTTTCCCGTAGCTGGAGGTGTACAAAACATCCAGTTCCTGGCCTTCTTTTTTGAAAGTTTTTTTGTAGCCCAGGCTCACATCTATTGCATTTTCACTGAACTTGCTGGCCGAACTCCTGGTACTCAATATATCAGATAAAACGTTACCGGTTGCTAACTGGCTTAGTTGTTCCTGATTAGTTACCCCGGTTCCGTGGTTGCCAAAATGATTATAACCCAGGGTAGCGGTAAGTTCATCTTTTGGAGTAATGCTCCAGTTAAAATTTATTCCTGATTGATAACTGCTTCGGGTAAATGGATTACTTCCCTGCTGAAACAGCTGGTTAATAGTATCTCTTGATTTGCTGTAAGATGTACGGTTTGTGGTATTCTTAGTTATGGTATTTAATTGCTCATTTCCGCTAAAAAATACACCAACACCAAAGTTGCCTTTACGTGCATTTAAATTTAAGGAGCCATTTTCAAGGCGTGTACCTGCAGACAAGTTAATGCTGCCATTAACACCCTGAAATTTATTGTCTTTTAGTACAATGTTAATGATGCCGCCGGTTCCGTTTGCATCATATTTTGCACCTGGGCTTGTAATTACTTCAATGCTTTTAATTTGGCTGGCCGGGATTGACTGCAATGCATCAGCCAGGCTGGCCCCAAATATACTTGATGGTTTTCCGTTGATAAGGAAGCGTACGCTCGTGCTACCCGCCAATTCCACATTACCGTCAATATCAACGCTAACCATTGGTACTTTTTTCAAAACATCAAGTGCAACACCCCCCTGGGCGGTAAGGTCATTGGCTGCGTTGTATACCATTTTATCTATTTTGTTTTCTACTACAGGTGCCTTTGCGGTTATGGTAACACCGTTTAACTGTTTGGACCTGGACGAGAGCAAAATATTGCCCAGAGATACGGTAGTGGCAGAACTGCTGATTGTAACATGGTCAAAAGCTTTTTCCCGGTAACCTATAAAGTCTACCATAACCCGATATTCTCCATCGGGCAAACCAGCTACGATAAAGTTTCCTTTAGGATCGGTACTAATACCGTTAAACGGGCTCTTAGAACCTTCTTTAAATATGCTTATGGTTGCAAAGTCTACAGGAGCCTTTGTTAAGGAATCAGTAACCTTACCGGTAATTTTACCTTGATTAGCACTAATTTGTGCAAATGCATTATTTAAGCAAAAGAAAAATAAAATGATGATTAGAATGTGTCGCATGAGCATAGTCAAGATTGGTAATAGGCAAAAATGGCAACCGATTCTGAATGTATGTTGAAGAAATCAAATGATTTGAAACATTTAGAGAATTGTGTTATAAATGTTACGATTCTTTTTCAATCGACCTCAAGTTTTATAAGATGCTGATTGTTAGGTAAATAATAATTAGTGGTGTTGTCCATCTTAGAATAATTGCTTTTTAATTGTTTAACGTATAATTTTATTGACAATGGCCAGACCAAGCGTCCAACTTTTGTTAAATGTTTTTCTTCAAAAAAAAATCAGAATAATAATTTATAATTGATCCTTATTTTATTCTTAGATATAAGTAAAAGTGCCAAAAGTTTTAAGTTATCAGCACAAAACGTTTATAGTTATAGCACTCTTTTCGGTGTTGCGGCTTGTATATGGCCACACTTTAGAATTAAATGCTGATGAAGCCTATTATTGGACATATGCAAATGATCTTCAGTGGAATTATTTTGATCATCCACCAATTGTTGGATGGTTAATTAGATTTACAACGGCAAACCTGATTTTTCATAATGAGTTTTTTGTACGCTTAGGTGCAATAATATCTTGTGCAATAAGCACATGGTTAATGTTCAAGATTGGTACCATAGTGAAAGATCAGCGAACAGGATGGTTTGCAGTTTTACTTTACACATCATCATTGTATGTAAGCATTAATGCAGGTACTATTATATTACCCGATAGCCCTCTGATGGTATTTTGGCTTGCAAGTATTTTCTTGCTGTTAAAAATTTTACGTTCAAACCCTGATACTAAAGAGTTTAATGTGCTTTGGTACTTATTTGGTATAACGTCCGGATTGTGCATCATGAGTAAGGTTTGTGGGGTTTTCTTGTGGTGTGGCGTAGTGTTATACATTATATTTATAAATCGTGCCTGGTTAAAATGCCGCGTAATTTATTTAGCCGCTGCTATTACTTTAATAATCATTTCTCCTATTATTATATGGAATGTCCAAAACGATTTTATTACTTATAGATTTCATAGCGACCGTATAAGCATGATTGGAAGCGGGGTTCATTTAAAGTTTTTTTTTAAAGCGTTACTCCAACAAATTTCTATAAACAATCCCGTAAACGTCTTTTTGATTATTTATAACCTTTGGCTTCTCATCAAAGGGAAAATACTTGTTAATAAAAGAGATGTTCAGTTGTTATTGCTTTGCAGTTTGCCACTGATTTTTCTGGTGTTATTTATTTCCTTGTTTCATGAAACCTTTGCACATTGGTCTGGGCCGGGGTTTTGTTGCCTTTTAATATTACCAGCCATTGGGTTAGCAAAAGGTAAACGACGTGATATTCCCAGTGTTTCGATATGGGCTTTTATATATTTGTTTTTGATAACAAGCTTCAGCACAGTTATTATAAATTACTTCCCCGGTACATTATCGCTTCAAAAACAAGGCTTAAAAATGGGGGATGGCGATCTGACATTGGATATATACGGCTGGAAAGATGTAGGCCTGCAGTTTGATTCATTGTATAGAAAGGATGTGGCCGATAAAATTATGCCCCCGGGAGCTTCTATAGTAGTTACTAACTGGTTCCCTGCCGCAAACATTGAATACTATATCTCATCAATAACAAAGCAACCTGTTTATGGAATAGGCAGTGTAGATGACCTGCATCAATATTATTACACAAACAAATTAAAGCAGAGGTTAAAGGATGGCGATAGTGCTTATTTAATAATCCCCTCTCATGTGTATTATTATAGAACATTTGGCGAAGTAAGTAGTGAGTTCGCCAGTTTTGAGATGCCATTAATTATTACTCAAATTAGAAGTGGTATCGCTTGCCAATATATATATGTATACCGCCTAAAAGGCTTTAAAGGAAACATCAAAAAGTAAAAGAAGCCTATCTGTAATTAAAGTAACATTAACTAATTGATAAGAATGTTAAGAAATATTTTTTGATTGCTGTTGAAATTCAAAAACTGTACAGAATTCATCTTTAGATTTATACTTAAAAACACGTTAACCCCTATAACATGTCCTTTATGAACTTTAAGGCCCTAATTATGCAACATGAAGATTTATCACAAATTATCTTTTATGCATTAATCATCACTTCTCTTTGGGCACTTGAATACCTGATCTGCGCTGCATCTTCTAATTATAAATGGCGACATACGTTTGTTAATGCCGGCTTCATGTTTACAGCCCTGCCCATACAATTAATCATGACCAGCTTTGTGGTTCTAATAATGAAGTGGACAAATGTTCATCACTGGGGTTTAATTTATTATATCCCAAAGCATCAAATTAACTGGGTATACTATGTTTCGTTATTTATGTTGATGGATTTGGGTGAATATACCTATCACGTAATAATGCATAAATATGATTTTCTATGGAGGTTTCACCTCGTTCATCATAGTGATTTAAAGATAGATGTGTCCACTACAGTAAGAGAGCATCCCGGTGAAACGTGCGTGCGAACCACTTTT
This sequence comes from Mucilaginibacter sp., assembly GCA_028288285.1. Lineage (GTDB taxonomy): Bacteria > Bacteroidota > Bacteroidia > Sphingobacteriales > Sphingobacteriaceae > Mucilaginibacter. Next base: position 12,668 of record JAQBNZ010000226.1, on the reverse strand, counting down.
TTAATGTTTTGGGTATTTATTTTTGGCCCGGGTATTGGCGTGCTAATGCTGCGACAAGTTTTTCAGTCATTCTTTAATGTTTTAGCCCATACAGAATTTCGTTTGCCAAAAAAGATAAGTAACGTTGTCGGGCTTGTTTTTATAACACCAAACTTGCATCATGTTCACCATCACTACCAATTACCCTTTACCAATTCCAATTATGGTGATGTGTTAAGTATTTGGGATCGTATATTTGGCACCTATCGGGAATTGCATTCTTCGCATACAAAATTTGGCATAGACACACACATGGAGCCTGCGATTAACTCCCGGTACCTGAGCATTATAAAAATTCCGTTTCAAAAATTTAAAAGGCCAGAAACGCACACATCTTTTCATTCCAGCTTGCATGAAGAGCAAGTTTAAGCATGTGCTTTTAGTAATACCGGCTTTAGCTGTAAGTTTTTGCACGAGGGCACAAAGTATAACCTCCAAAATTTACTTTCCGGGTTTAATTGGCTTAAGCATGCCTTTATCTCAAAAAAACATACAGTTTAAAAACGCAATTACATTAAATACCGGTGCTGAATACAGGCCAAAAGAAGAGAATGCTTTGTTTTATCGGTTCAATTATGACGCAGCTTCAAAAAAATACAGAAAAAATATTGCCGGAATTGTTCCGGGCAATGTTGTAAATGGAACAGCACATCAAAGTTATTTTGTGATGGGAGCAGGCTACAGGCTAAGGCATCAACATATGGGATACTATTTTTTATTGCAACCCGGGCTTGCCACACATAGTTTTGATAAGGTTAGTGGTAATGCAGGTGAATTTACAATAAGCCAAGTTTCAGTCAGTAATTTTACCGTTAAGTATTCGGCAGGTATTGAGTATTACCTGGCCCAACATTTTGCTTTAATATTTGAGCCTGCAGTTTATCAGAACAGCTTTAAAAGCATTAAGCCTTACAACCCAAGTCAGGTATCCATAAATATTGGTTTTACCACCACTCTGTTTTAGGTGTAACTGCTTCAGCTAATCCATACTGCCCGAATCTTAATTTCCTTAATTTCAGGCTTTATTGACTGGCTTACCTGCTGGTCTTTTCTATTTAATGTCGTGTTTACTTAATTTGCCATTTTTCCAGAGGTAAACCTCATAATAATGCTTCCTAAAACCAAACACCTCCTCAATAAGATAAGTATCTGTATTTTTAATATATGGAACAATTCTTGAGTGGATATTGGCCGGTATGTCTGAAAGCGCTATTTTTTGTTCAATCTCAAACCCTTCATCATATTCAAATTCTAATTTAAAATCATTGTTCTTCCACTGTACACTTGTTTCAAGGCCGCCGGAAATAGGCGAGAAGCCAACCTGTAAATTATTATTTGAAGTGATCTTACTTAATCCGCCGGCAAACAAAAAAACGCCCGAAAAATACCATTGCTGAGTATCCGATTTTCTGAAATATTTTTTCGCTAATAAATGGTAATAAATATTTAATCACAAAGGAAGAAATTATGCCCGCAATGGCAATAAGGCCACCATATGCAAATGCTTTTGTAGTAAGCAGGCCAAATGATGCATACAGCCCCAGTTTAATAATATGGAGTATAACTTCGTTAGCTGCCCGTGTGGCTACAATTTCTTGTTTAGTAAGGCCATAGGTAAGGTAAAACCTATTAAAAATTAAACCAACAGCACCTGTTAAGCCAGAAACAAACCCGGTTGCTAAGCCAATAAGTACAACAGAAAGGTGGTTTTTATGCTGATGTGTTTTATGATCGGGTTCTTTTTTAAAGATATATGGAATATTAGAAAGTAAGAATAAACCTAAAATTAGTTCCAGTAGTATTGGGTTAACATATGAAAGTAACCGGGCGCCAAGCCATACTGTAAATATAGCGGGTGGTATAAACCATTTCACTAAATCCCACCGGATGTTTTTCCAAAGAATTATAATCCGGGATAATGAACTTGATGTTGTACCAAGTGAAAGGGCAGCAGGTATCTGAACACCCGGAATAACTATACCCAATATAGGGATTAAAATAAAACTGGCTCCGCCGCCACAAACGGCACTGAGCAAAAACGCAATAAAGGCACAGATAAATAAAAACAGAGTAGTAAAGAACATATTAAACGATGGATTATTCTTTTTTAATAATCAAAGGCGAATTTGCGCAGAAAGTTTGATTCCAAAGTTTTTTACTGGGTCGCTTAATGTACTGTAGTTAGATTTGTAGGTAAGGCGATGAATAAAATCAACACGGATAAATTTAAAAATATTTTCAACGCCATAACCAGCCTCTATATAAGGAACGCTGCCAAGACTGTGTAGTGTATTTATGTTTTTATCAAGAATGTTATTTTGGTTTGTTTGAGATATATTGCCATACAATACATTAGCAGTTCCTACCAGACGCCATTTAAAGTTTTTTATAACCGGTATAGAATTTAATAATAAGCCCTCAAAGTGCTGTGTATAGCTTAAACTGGCATATTTGTCACTTGCAAATTCAAAAAAGCGCATTAAGTTAAACGCGTTGGGGTTATACAAAAATGTAGCATTGCCCAAATGGTTTTCTAACAGAGGGTAGGGGACACTGGATGGGATATAACCGGCTGAAAAAGAGTACCTGCCCCGGCCTAAACCACCCATTTTTAAGGTTTGAGAAATATTAAAGCTGAATTTATGATAAGTGAGATCGCTTCCAAAAATGTTTTTTAATCCTAAAGTATACCTGAAAGTAAATACTGGTTTTGTAACATCAGCCTTAATGCTAAGCGGGCGGTTCACTGTTTCAGAAAGCAAAGGTTGTAAACCCGGTGACCATTTTGATTCAAACTGAAGTTCAGAAACATGCAGTTGCTGGCTTATTCCGCCATTTGCAGGTTCAAAAAAATGGAACAAAAATAAAGGGTCCAATGACCAGCTCGAAAAACTCACCTTTTCCGTAAAGCCCTTGAACAAATCCCTGCGGATATATAAATTAAGCATATCCTGATCAAATACTTTTCTGCTATTTATCCGGCCAAAGCGGGTAAATGCCGAAAAAAGATTATTACGCTGGTATAAATAACTCTCGCTTAATAATGCTACCTGGTTTAAATCATGCGTATAGCTTATACCTGCTTCGGTCCAATGTTTTCTTGATAAGATGTAACTTACAAAGCCATTGTATTTAACATCCTGATCTTTAGTTCCATAAGCTAAATAACCACCAAGTATCCATTTTTTATTAAAGCCGGAGTTGGTTTTAAACCCGAGTCTTAAGCGGTTGCCTTCCAGTTCGTTATAACTGTATGAGTTTAAAAATGGCCCCAGGCTTATGTTGCCTGCTCGGTAATAGCCATTTATTAACAGATCAGCCACGGTTAAATAATTTTTTATTGTAGGCAGAGTTTTAACAGTATCTATTAAGTGATAAACAGATTTTTCTGCCGCTATTATAGAATCCGGCCGGTTATTGTCCCAGTATCCATCGTTTGCTTCATTGGCGTTAGCTGCAATAGTAATGTTCTCTTTAAAAAAATTAGTAGGATAATTTGTATTTAACCTGATGTTTGAGTTGACAGTATAAAATTTAGCCAATATACCCGAGCTATTATTGGTTAACCGGTTTATTTCAACAGTAATTCGTGTTTTATAGGGGAGCATAGGATGGTTGGCCGGCTCATTGCTCATTTGCTGGTTAATGGATATGGTATGTATAAAATTTAAGTTAGCAGCGGGTTCAATAGTTGCTTTTATCTGGTATAATGCATAAGTATCCTGCGTTATCCATATTGTACCATTAAATGCCAGGTCCTGTGTCCTTTTAGGTTTAAAAGAAATTTGATAACAGGGTTTGCCATCAACAATTGCATTCCGGTTCTCCAGTTCGTAATTATACCAACTCTTCCAGTTATCACTAATGGGCGAAACAAAGTCTTTTCCGGCAGCACTAACAAAGTTTTTGTAAAAATTATACTGCTGAAATGTGCTGCCGGTTAATTGCGCCAGTAAAGTGCCGTCTTCAAAGCCAACCCCGTTTGTTTTGGTTTTTAGTATATCCTCCTTTTTGGCTTCAGGACGCGCCTGATAATAAAAGTCAGAAACTGTTTCAGACAGGAACAGCGGAAGGATGGGTTCATTGTTTTTGTTGGAGATATTTAAACTATCGGCTATGGTAATTGCTTTTTGAACAAAACCCTTTTTGAGCATGCTGTTACTTAAATTGGTAGCATCAAGTTCTATACGACTATAACTTTTGTAATTATAAGCAGCCAAACCTCGCGGGTCATTTTCAGGCTTGTGCTTTATAATTTGTCTCAGTATTTCCCAAGCCGGATTTACATAACCCTTAGGCGTTATCCTCACCTCACTTAAAGTTGTAGAGGTTGGTTTTAATAACACATTAATAGTTTGCTCAGATACGGAGCTAAAAAAATGAGATTGCGGTATATATCCAATACAGCTAATTGTAATGGAATCTTTAATCTTGTAAAAAGATAACGTGTAAAATCCATCGAAATTTGTAGTGGTACCTATGGTAGTACCTTTTATACCGATGGTTGCATAAGTGACAGGATTGCCAGTTGTACTATCAAGTATTTTCCCCTTAATAGTAATTTTTTGTGCAAAAGCGATATGATGTATCAATATCATGAAGCACAAGCATATAAAACGGCTGGCATTATTGTTCTTCATGATTTATTCCGACAGATTGTTATTGGTAACAAGATAGTTACAAATTCTGTAAGAATCTTGGATTGTAAACAAATTGTCAGAAAATAAAAAAAAGGCCGCTTTTTACAGCGGCCTCTTTCAATAAACACTCGAACAAGGATTTAGTCTATCTTTAAAAAGTTACCTTTTTCGTCAAAAACCAAATCTTTTCCTTTTACTTCGGCCTCATACATAATAGTGCCTTTTGCATCTGTTACTTTTCCGGCTTCAGCTATTTTAGCGCCTTTATAGTGTTGTTTTACATAAACAGCTACTCCTGCGGGCAAGCTGCTTGCAGGTATAGCAGCTACCTGCTCAACAAAAGTACCGTCGGGTGTAAACAAAACAGACATATCTTCGCCAGATTTACCACCCCAGTTAGCCTCATAATTTACCTTTTCTTTTTCCCATGTTGCTTTAGTAGCATCCGGATATTTTTTTAATAAAGCGGCTTTTGCTGCAGCCGGTACAGCGGCGCTTTTTACTTTTTGGGCAACAGCAACACCTGATATGGTGGCTATTACTAACATGCTTAAAATAATCTTTTTCATAATTTTTAATTTACGTTTAACAAGTTTAGATTATGTTTCTGAAATTTTTTTGAATTAAACATTATTATTATTTGAACATCCTTACAATCAATTAATGTTTTCTATCGGCTGGCAAAAAATATACAAAAGCCAATTCAAACTTTCTATAGTTGCAAAGCTTGCCTTAGCTAATAGTTTAATAGCCGTTCGATATTTTTAAGTTTTTCAGCCTCCAATACATCTTTACCATAAGTTGTAAAATATTTATGCCGAGTCAATAACTCAAGGTTTAAATTCCGCCATTGTTTTTCGGAAAAGTATTTTTTCAAGTGAACCTCCCATTCCTGTTTAAGGCGATTGGCATAATCTATATAATCGCTTTTGGCCAGGTGGGCCATGTCCGCGTCGCATAAAACCTCCTGTAATAAATTCTGCGGCCTTTGGGGCACTTTAGTTGCTGCAATGCATGCCGTTACCTGTACAATTAAAGTGATATCACACTCCTGTTCGTTTAAGAAATCTGTTGCTATTGATACACTGCTATCCTCGTGCCCTATATACGTATGGCAATAGCCACAATCATGAAACCAGGCAGCAAGCAAAACAATTGTTTGTTCCATCGTGGTAAGACTACCTCTCATTATACCAATCTCTGTAACAGATTGAACTACACTATTTGTATGCTCCAGATTATGGAAATACATACCCTCCGGTAGTTCTTTATCAAAAAGCTTCTTGACAAATGTTGCTGTATCCTTTACTATATTTTCAACCGTTACATTCATTAACGCTATTTAAATAGTTATGCTGTAGAAATTCTGTTTTTTTCAATAAGAATAGAATAAGGGAGTATTTAAAGCAGGCTGATTTTTATGCAAAATGATGTTAAAAAACTGATTTGTGTTTTTAGCACTGTAGTTAAAAATGAATAACTCTGCCAATGAACTGCTTATCCAAAAAAAAAACAGTATTTGATTTTACCTTTCGCTACAAAATAAGAATTATGAAATTATTAATCATAGAAGACGAAAAGGAAATATCAAATAGTATATGCTCTTATTTCGCTAAAGATGATTTTTTATGTGATACAGCTTATGATTACCAAACCGCTGTTGAAAGAATAAATCTGTACGAGTATGTGTGTATCATTCTGGATTTGACACTGCCAAACGGAAGTGGGTTAGATTTGCTGAAAGAACTTAAATCACTTGGTAAAAGTGAGGGGGTTATCATAATTAGTGCCCGTAACTCCATAGATGATAAAATTAAAGGTTTAGAAACCGGTGCTGACGATTACCTGTCCAAACCTTTTCATTTGCCAGAATTAGGGGCGCGGGTTGCTTCGATTATAAGAAGACGATCATTTGATGGTAAGAACAAAATAATTATAGACCAACTGGTTTTAGATATTTTTAAAAAAACCTTAAAGTTAGAGGATAAAGAAATTCCCCTTACCCGTAAAGAGTATGAGCTACTGCTTTATTTTATAAGTAATAAAAATAGGGTAGTAACGAAAGAAGCCATTGTTGAGCATTTATGGGGAAGCCATATTGATACGGCTGATAATTACGATTTTATATACGCCCATATTAAAAATCTGCGTAAAAAACTGGTATCTGCCGGTTGCCCGGATTATATTAAAGTGGTGTACGGCATGGGATATAAATTTACTTGTAATTGAGACATAATGAAATTAATTAGTCGATATAATCAAATTAGTCTCCCGGTAATTTTAGGTCTTTTCTTACTCTCAGGTCTTGGAAGTTATATATGGATAGATAACATTTTGGTTGCAGATTTTGATGACAGTTTATTGGAGCAGTCACAAAAAATCTCAGCGTATGTACAAAAGAATGATACATTCCCTAAACCTGGTTTTGCTGATGACTGGCATATTAGTATTCAGCAAAATAATAATAATAATAATAAAATTGTACCATACTTTGCAACGCAGAAGGAATATGATGAAGAGGACAAAGCCTTTGTCCCTTACAGGTCTTTAATATTTAGCTGTATAAAAAGTAACAAACGGTATATTATAAAGGTTTCAAAGTCTATGGAAGCGCTTAGCGGGCTGTCACGCTCTATAGCATTAATGTCTGTAATAACTTTATTGTCTGTTATAATAGCTACGTTGTTACTTAATCATTTTCTGTTAAAAAAATTATGGAAACCTTTTTATAATACATTAAACCTTCTTAAAGATTTCAAATTAGGTAGTTATCAAAAGTTTAAGTTTGAAAAGACCCGCACGGATGAGTTTGATTTTATGAATGAACAGATAAATTCAATGATGTATAGTGCCGAAAAGGATTATGTGCTTTTGAAGGAATTTACTGAAAATGCCTCACATGAGCTGCAAACACCTTTAAGCATAATCCGGTCAAAACTTGATTTGATTATACAAGGTGAAAATTTATCAGATGCTCAAAGCAAAGCCATGGAAAGCGCATACCAAGGTATTAGCAGATTGGTAAATTTAAATCAATCTCTCCTTTTGCTTTCAAAAATTGAAAACCACCAATTCAACGATAAAATAGGAATAAACTTAAAAGATAAAATAAATGATAAGCTTTTTCAACTGGAAGAGTTTTGGCTTGAAAAAAGACTAATTATTCATGCTGATATTAATGAGGCTTACATCTTCGCAAACCCCAATCTGATAGACATTCTTTTAAACAATACATTAAGTAATGCCAGCAGGCATAATCTTTTAAACGGAAAAATAACTATAAGCTTAAACAGTAGCCAGCTTATAATCACAAATACCGGATTAAACAGTTCTATTGACCCGGCCAGAATATTTTCAAGATTTTATAAGCGTGAGCAGCACAGCAGTAGTAATGGGCTTGGGCTTTCAATTATTAAGCAAATATGCGATCAAGCAGATATTTTGGTCAATTACACATTCGAAAATAATCAACATAGTTTTTCATTCACCTGGGGTTCAATCGAAAACAGTGCTACAGCGCGGTATTCATAGCTGCAAAAGTATCATTGTTCATCCCTAATAAATATCACAATGCTTCTTACCTATCCCTGAATCCCTAAATCTAAAAACATTATAAATAGCTTATTTTCAGCGTAATACCAAATTGGTTTATGACGAACCGCCTTGCATTTTTTGATAGCATTGCATCAAATTTAAGATAATGCTATGCTTTGTAATTAAGATCTTTTAGCAGCAGCAAGTAGCATATGCTACATTAATAAAGGCTTTTTAATTTAACGGCACGGGGTAACTAACATTATAATCAATGATTAGATATACAAGTACATTTATATTTTAACCGTTATTCTAACTTTGTCTGCCCTTACCGGCAGAGCCAAGGACAGAGTACTGCAATTCGTCTTCACATCCAACGTACATTACGGTATCACGCACCCCCACTTCAGGGGCTATTCTGACCATGGAGAATGCAAAATGCAATCACAGAAGTTTTTACGGTGAAAATTAGGTAACATGAAAGCGCATACATCAGCCTTGATATTACCAAATGTGGTTTCGGTTTTGTGTTCAAAACCTCCAAAAAAAGTTGGGATGATCTTCTTTTTAAAATCGTTACGAGGAAATGCTTTTACAATTTCCTCACGATGCTCAGTACTCAAATTTTCATAGCCCTCGCCCATTACGTCAAGGCCGACACCGCTGTACATTAGTGCTACTTCATTTTCTTTGTGCTCTGCAATTCCGATAGTTGTATGCAGTGCAATGGTATCCCAAACCAGTTGCAACTTGTCGTGAGCAATGCCATGTCCTTTCAGGAAATCTCGGGCGGCGTTCGCACCATCTACTTCAAATCTAAGGTCAGGGCTGCTATAATGAGGCACAAGGCCAAGATCATGAAATACCGAAGCGACATACAACATTTCGGAATCATGCACTAAGCTGTTCCGTTTTGCATTTAGCGAAGAAAATAGAAATACCCGTAATGAGTGGTTATAAATAAACTCAGTTCCGTGCTCTAATAAAAGCTCTGTTGCCTGGGTAGCTATACTACTGTCTGGTATACTAATGCCGGCAACTGATTTGAAATGATTAATTGACATAAATTAGAATTTTATTTTCAAAATTAGCCCGTTCACACCTTATGGAGAATATTAATAACAACGTTTTACATGACAAAATTCACTTTAATCCGTTGTCAATTTTGGTGTAGTATTATCATCTGAAAAAGAAGTTGTTTACCTTTACAGATATTCTCATAAAATGAAATCCGCTATAAAGCTATTTGTAGAAACAGCTATCAGTAATTCTTTTTATATAACCAGGTTAGATAACGCAGCGCTTGATACAGTAGCCCCCAACCTTTTAAGTTATCATCGAATACTATTAGTAGAACATGGATCTGGTAAACTAACAGTGGACGATAATACATTGGAAGTAGTTGGGCAAAAAATGTTTTTACTGGCTAAAGGACAGGTTTACACTTTTCATCAACCATCAATTGTTACCGGCTATGTCTTATCCTTTGGAGATTGTTTTTGGGAGAAAGCACCCGGCAGTGCGAGTAATTGCAAAGCTGTTTTATTTAACAATGCAGTAGCCAACCAAAGCTTGCAACTTACTAACAGTGAACTATCTGAATTTTCATTTCTTTTTAGAACGCTCTTTGATGAATTCGTGAAAACTCATTATACCAACCAGATGGATGCGCTGGCGGCTTATCTAAAAATTATTATGATCAAAGCAGCAAATATTAATATCACGGAGGAAGCAACTTTTGACAGCCAGGACTATGTGTTATACAGGAAATTTTTGGATCTTTTAAGTTCCCAATATAAAACCCGTCATGAAGTCAGCGATTACGCAAAGATGCTTGCCATAACCGCGAGGCGACTTAGTGACCTTTGTAAAAGATGTTGTAACAGAACTGCAAAGGTAATTATCAATGGCCAACTGGTAGCCGAGGCAAAAAGATCTTTACAATTCAGTTCAAGTCCTGTGAAGGAAATTGCTTACCTGCTGAATTTTAAATCACCGGAGCAGTTTAGCCACTTTTTTAAGAAGAATACCAATTTCTCGCCCGCAATGTACAGGGATCATTTCGTAAAAATTGGTGCGTAAGACTTACTTAATTTCTGTACGAAAAATTAAATATCTATTCCAAAAATGGCAAACGTCCTTTGTCAATCTGGCCGATTGTTAGGTTAGAAAGCCAATGTAATTACATAAAATTGTATTGTAGATTTACCTGATGAATATTAAATCACAAAACACCAGTTTTTATTACAAGAGGTGATCATGGAAATATAATGCATTTGTTGGTAGCGGTTTAGTTAAGACATTTTCAATTGACCTAAAGGTTAGGAACATATTATCAACTTTTCTCCTGAAAACTATTGGACCGGCAATAGAGAAAGTCTTACAACAGGAAAACCTTCCGATTTTAACATAATTGCATTAGAAAATTCAGAGATTATTTTGATCAAGAAAGAGGACTTTGATCATATTTGCCAGCAAATACCTCAATTGCATAACCTGGTAAATAAGATTTGGTTTAAAAATTAAGCCAAACGTTTTTAAACTGAAAATCAAACTGATACCATAGACCAGGATAAATTCGGTAATCTAATTTCGGAAGAATGAATAGATTACCGATTACTTTGAATTAACCTGCATTGAAATTTTTAAGAAAAACGGAGCGATGGGTTTGAATAAAGTTAGTTTTTAGCTCAAAAACCGCGTTTAAACAAAAAAGAGCCTCTTTTTCAAGAGGCTCTTACTTCAAAACTTCGACGCTGTTGGTACGTCTTTGTGATCCCGCTGGGATTCGAACCCAGGACCCCAACATTAAAAGTGTTATGCTCTACCAGCTGAGCTACGGAATCAACTTTTAACTTTTGGTTTTTATTACCCTTTCCGTTTAAAGTGGTGCAAATATAGGATTTATTACTATTGCCTGCAAGCCTATTTTTAATTAATTTGTAAGTATAAAATAAGAGCTTCATTGTCAATAACTAAGGTTTGTAAATTCCTATTTTACCATCATCTCCTGCCAGTAAAATCAAGCTTCCATGTTTTGCTTTTCTACAAACATTATAACTGACAGCATCTATTTTGTGCCAGGTTTTGCCACCATCATTAGTCAAGCTACTTCCGGGTGTACCGGTAGAAAGATAAACATTCTCTTTTATGTTCTCCACGCATGACTGGTAACCCGCTGGTTGCTGAACAGATAAGTGCATTGAAGCATTATACATATATACAGCCACTGAATCAGTCCGACTATCATTTGAATAGTCGCCTCCCACAATAATCCCTTGTTTATGCCCAAAAGCTATTGAGAAAGCCCCCTGACTGGCTTTGCCATGTAAAATTGGAATATTCCACGAATGTGGGCGATTCTTAAAACGCTTTGTCAGTGTAATCATACGGGCATTACTGCCACCTGTAACCATAATAAAAGCTGTTTTATATTTTCTTAAACAAGTCCCACTTGCAGCAAAGGCAGCCTCATTAGGCAATGCGGTTGGTGGGTTTTTAGCAGGTGTCCAATTTTTTCCGCCATTAAAAGTTTGTAATATTAAAAATTTCCCGTTTATAGGATCGCCTAAAATAATTCCATTGTTATGACCATCAAACTCCATAGCATCTAAAAAAAAGGCTTTATCATTATTTTGATAGGTGACCAGCCAGTTAGCGCCGCCATCAATAGTCTTTAAAATTACTGCCGGTGTACCCGAACTCATAATAATTGCTTCCTTATCTGAAAAGGCTTCAATATCCCTAAAGTCGATTTGTTCAAACCCTTTAACTTGTGACCATGCCCAAGTTTTACCGCCATCTACAGTAGTACCCACGGTCCCTTTGCTGCCGCTAAGCCATGCCACCCTATCATCAACTATTGATAAGCCACGAATACTGCTTGATATACTTTGATGTAAAAGGGTTATTGTTTGGGCTTTTAAATCTGGTGATGTTAACGTAATTACAGCAAAAGAAAAGTAAAGTAAATGCTTTAATTTATTTTTGCATCCAGCCGCTTTTCGATTATTCAAGAATAGTATACTTACATGGCCACATATCTTTAAAATATATTTTTTAGATGTCATTAATTAGAAATCGTATATATAATTAATACCTAAATTACCCTTTACAGATCGTTTTACAAAGCCTAACCTTATTTTTTCAATTATTTTAATTGCATGGTATAAAAAATTATATTTGTAACCTCATAAATGCCCGGATGGCGAAATTGGTAAACGTTGCGGTCTCAGAAGCCGTTGAGAATTGTCTCTTGAGAGTTCGAGTCTCTCTTCGGGCACTTTCCGTTTAATGAGAGTCTTAAGTTAAAAGTAGCAAATCGAAAATTTGCGGCCAAGCTTTAAACTTAAGACTTTCTGCTTATATGAGAGCCCGGGTGGCGAAATTGGTAGACGCACCATCTTGAGGGGGTGGCATTCGTAAGGATGTACGAGTTCGAATCTCGTTCCGGGC